>NZ_AP024650.1:2809737-3121930 GCF_019977275.1 Arthrobacter sp. StoSoilB19
ACCCCTTGTTTACACAGCGTTAACATGACAGGCTTGATGCAGATGACCAAGGGGGCCCTGAGGGCCCCTTTCCTTTGTAGCCACTAGTGAATAATTTCACAAAGGCATTTCCCAGAAATGGAGCAACTGATCAGCATGGATTGGCGTAACCGCGCAGCGTGCCTTGACAAGGACCCGGAACTGTTTTTCCCCGTTGGGAACACAGGACCTGCCCTCCTGCAGATCGAGGAAGCCAAGAGCGTCTGCCGCCGGTGCCCTGTCGTAGACACCTGCCTGCAGTGGGCCCTCGAGTCCGGCCAGGACGCCGGCGTATGGGGCGGCATGAGCGAAGACGAGCGCCGCGCGCTTAAACGGCGCGCCGCCCGCGCACGTCGCGCCTCCTAGGAAGGCACGGCACCGCAGGCCGGTCAGCATCGGACCTAGCAACCGAAGAATAGAGGCCCCTGGACAATCCACATGGATCGTCCAGGGGCCTCTGTCTGTTCGTCGGTGTCTGTATTACTCACCGTCCGGCCCTTGGATCTGTGGCCGGACCGGTGCCCTTTACTTCCCGGCCAGGCTGAGCCGGATCTTGACCTCAGTCCCGCCGCCCTCGCGGCGCTCCCACGTGATGGTCCCGCCCAACTCGCTGGTGACAAGCGTGCGCACGATCTGAAGCCCGAGCCCCTCAACGTGCGGAGTCTGCGGAAGCCCCACCCCGTCATCGGCGATGGTCACAGTCAGTTCTTCGCCGTCGTCCCCTTCGGACCGGTCGGCAACAAGCCAGACTGTTCCTGCCCTTCCTTCAAGGCCATGCTCCACAGCGTTGGTCACCAGTTCGTTGATGACGAGGGCCAGCGGGGTGGCAAGATCGCTGGGAAGTTCACCGAAGGTCCCTGACCGTTCGGTCCGGACCTGCTGCGACGGGGAGGCCACCTCAGCAGACAGCCGGAACTGGCGCCCGATCAGTTCGTCGAAATCAACACTTTGCGTCAGGCCCTGCGACAATGTCTCGTGGACCAGCGCGATCGTGGCAACGCGCCGCATCGCCTGCTCCAGGCCCTGCTTCGCCTCATCGCTGACCATGCGCCTGGACTGCATCCGCAAGAGCGCAGCCACGGTCTGGAGATTGTTCTTGACCCGGTGGTGGATCTCCCGGATGGTGGCGTCCTTGGTCACCAGCTCCATTTCGCGTCGGCGCAACTCGGAGACGTCACGGCAGAGAACCAGGGCGCCGAACCGCTGCTGTTCGTCCCGGAGCGGAATGGCCCGCAGGGACAGGCTGACCCCGCGGGACTCGATCTCGCTGCGCCATGGCATGCGTCCGGTGACAACCAGCGGCAGGGTCTCATCGACCATGCGCCGGTCCTTGAGCAGGCCGGCGGTGACTTCGGCGAGCGAGCGCCCTTCCAGGGATTCGCCGTCACCCAGGCGCCGGAAGGCCGACACTCCGTTGGGACTGGCGTACTGGACCACGCCATCGGCATCCAGCCGGATGAGGCCGTCCCCTACGCGGGGCGCGCCCCGGCGGGAGCCGGTAGGTGAGGCGAAGTCGGGCCACAACCCAAGCGTGCCCATCCGCAGGAGGTCGTAGGCGCACTGGCGGTAGGTCAACTCCAGCCGTGACGGCATGCGTGAACTGGAGAGGTCCATATGGGTGGTGACTACCGCAAGGGTCCGGCCGTTGCGGACCATGGGGACGGCCTCCACCCGCAGCGCCATCTCGCTGTTCCAGTTCGTCTCGCTGGAGCGCTCAATGGACCGGGAGTTCCAGGCTTTGTCCACGAGCGGTTGCAGGTCTGACCGGATTCCCTCGCCGACGAAGTCGCTGTGGAACGCCGTGTGCGTGGTGGACGGGCGTACGTGCGCCAAAGCGATGTAGCCAAGCTCCGGGTGGGGGAACCAGAGCGCCAGGTCGGCGAACGCCAAGTCCGCGACCATCTGCCAGTCCCCCACCAGGAGGTGCAGCCATTCGGCATCGCCCGGCCCGAAATCAGCATGTTCCCTGATAGGGTCCGTAAAGATTGCCACTGCACCTCCATTTGCGACGCCGGATTGCTAGCGTCGGACGATTGACCTCAAGAGCCTCAATGCTACCGACAGCGAGGCCATGTCGTCGGCCTCGAGTGCATTCACCTCGTCGAACATGCTCTTTGCCCTGCCCAGCTGCTCGGCATTTTGTGCCTCCCAGTCCTTGAGTCGTGCATCGGGGGCGTCGGCGGCAGACGTAGCGTCCAGCACCGCCGTCGTCATGTCCGACACCGTTGAGTACAGATCGTCGCGCAGGGCAGCCCTTGCCAGCGCCTGCCACCGGTCCTGTCGGGGCAGGCTGCTGATCCGCTCCAGCAGCGAGTCGGCATGGAACCGGTTGAACACCGTGTAGTAGACGGCGGCGATCTGCTCCACCGGGTCTTTCCGGGTCCGGGCGATCTTTGCGATGTCCAGCAGCACGAAGCTCTCGAACAGTTCTGCCCAGCGCAGGGCAAGGCCTTCGGGCAGTTGCCACTCGCGGCCCTTCGCCAGCCATTCCGCCACCCGCTCGCGGTCGTCGCCGCGCAGGTAGTCCAGCAGCCGGGCCCGCATGGGATCCATGAGCGGCTTGAACTCGGCCACCACGTCTGCGATGGGGCGTGAAACGCTCTCCTGGCTCAGCAGCCACCGGACCGCACGGTCCAGAAGCCGACGGATGTCCAGGTGGACGGTGCTCCAGTGCTCCGTGGGGAACGAGGCAGGCAGGCTGTTCAGCTCGCCCACCATCGCATCCAGTTCGTACACCTCGCGCAGCGCCACGAATGCCTTGGCCACGGCCACTTCACTGGCCGAGGTTTCCTCCATGACGCGGAAGGCGAAGGTGATGCCGCCCAGGTTGATCATGTCGTTCGCCACCACGGTGGCGATAATCTCGCGGCGCAGGGGGTGGGTGTCCAGTTCCGCATCGAAGCGTTCCCGCACCTGGTGCGGGAAGTAGGAACGCAACGTCTGCCGGAACCACGGGTCATCGGCAAGGTCGCTGTCCCGCAGCGCTGATGCAAGCTCGATCTTGGCGTAGGCGGCCAGCACCGAAAGCTCGGGAGAAGTCAGGCCCTGGCCTTGCTGCAGCCGGTCCCGGAGCATTGCCGTGCTGGGCAGCGCTTCCAGGTCGCGATTCAAGTCGGCGCTCTTCTCCAGCCAGTCCATGAGCCGCTCGTAGCTCGGGCTCCACTCCGCGACGCGGGTCCTGTCGTTCAGCAGCAGGATGTTCTGGTCGATGTTGTCTTCGAGGACCAGCCGGCCCACCTCATCGGTCATGGAGGCGAGGAAGTCGGCCCGCTCACCGGCCGGCAGTTTGCCAGCCGCAACCATCCGGTCAACGAAGATCTTGATGTTCACTTCGTGGTCCGAGCAGTCCACGCCGGCGGAGTTGTCGATCGCGTCCGTGTTGAGAATGACGCCCTGCAACGCTGCCTCGATACGTCCGCGCTGGGTCATGCCCAGGTTTCCGCCTTCACCCACCACCTTGACGCGCAGGTCCCGGCCGTTGACGCGGATGGCATCGTTGGCTTTGTCGCCCACGGATGCGTTGGATTCGGAGCTCGCCTTGACGTAGGTACCGATACCGCCGTTGTAGAGAAGGTCGGCAGGCGCCAGCAGGATGGCACGCAGCAGCTCGGGAGGGCTGAGTTCAGTGGTGTCCGCCGGGAGCCCCAGCGCGGTCCGAACCTGCGTGGACACGGGAATGGACTTGGCCTGCCGGGCGAAGACCCCGCCGCCTTCACTGATCAGCGACTTGTCGTAGTCGTCCCACGAGGACCGGGGCAGCTCGAAAAGTCTCTGCCGCTCCACAAACGAGGACTCCTCGTCCGGCTCCGGGTCCAGGAAGATGTGCCGGTGGTCGAAGGCAGCCAGCAGGCGGATGTGCCGGGACAGGAGCATCCCATTGCCAAACACGTCACCGGACATGTCCCCCACACCCACCACCGTGAACGGCTCGGTCTGGGTATCCAGGTCCAGCTCGCTGAAGTGCCGCTTGACCGATTCCCAGGCGCCGCGGGCCGTGATGCCCATGGCCTTGTGGTCGTACCCCACGGAGCCGCCGGAGGCGAAGGCGTCGCCAAGCCAGAAGCCGTACTCCGCGGAAAGGCTGTTGGCAATGTCTGAGAAAGTAGCCGTTCCCTTGTCCGCCGCGACCACCAGGTAGGAGTCGTCGTCGTCATGCCTGACAACGTTCGACGGCGGCACGAGCCGTTCGCCGCCGCCTTCCGTGAGAAGGTTGTCAGTTAGATCCAGCAGCCCACGGATGAACGTCTTGTAGCTTTCGACGCCCTCGGCCATCCAGGCGGCGCGATCCGTGGCGGGATCGGGAAGCTGCTTGGCGAAGAAGCCGCCCTTGGCACCGGTTGGCACGATGACGGCGTTCTTGACCGTCTGCGCCTTCACCAGGCCCAGGACCTCCGTCCGGAAATCCTCCCGCCGGTCAGACCAGCGCAGTCCGCCACGCGCCACCTTGCCGAACCGAAGGTGCACACCCTCAACTCGTGGGGAGTAAACCCAAATTTCAAACATGGGCCGCGGGAAGGGCAGGCCTTCAATCCGCGCGGGATCCAGCTTGAAGCTCAGGTGCGGCTTGTCCTGGTAGAAGTTGGTGCGAAGCGTGGCCTCAATGAGGTTGACGAAGGTGCGAAGCACGCGGTCGGCGTCCAGCGTTGCCACCTTTTCGATGGATGCTGCCAGGTCCCGTCCCACGGAGGCCTGTGCCTCGGACCGGTCTCCGTCAGTCAAGGCCGGGTCAAAGCGGGCGGCAAAGAGCGCCGTGAGGCCCCTTGTCACGTTGGGGTTCGCGAGGAGCGTGTCCGCCATGAAGCCGAAGGAGCTGCTGTTGCCCATCTGGCGCATGTAACGGGCATAGGCGCGCAGTACGGTGATCTGCCGCCAGTGCAGGCCCTCCCTCAGCACCAGCCGGTCAAAGCTGTCCGATTCCGCAGCGCCCGTGACAGCCGCCCCGAAGGATTCCGCGAGAAGCTCTCCCGTTGACATCGGGTCCACGCCGGCCGGGTATTTCAAACCCAGGTCGTACAGGAAGAAGTCGCGGTGGTCTGCTGTTTCGATTTCAAACGGCCGTTCATCCAGGACCTCGAGTCCGAGATTATGGAAGTACGGCAAAATCTGGCTCAGGCTCTTGGGCTCCAGCATGTAGAGCTTGACCCTTGCATCCTCTTCCAGGGTGGCGCCGGCCCCTTCTGGAAGGTACACGTGGACGCCGGGCCTTTCCTGCCGCGCGCCGGTGCTCCGCTCCGCGGCGGCCCCGTACTTTTCGAAACGCGCAATGTCCTCAAGCGCGTCCTCTACTTCGTAGTCCACGCGGTAGCTGGCCGGGAATGCTTCGGCCCAGATAGCGGCGAGTTCCTTGGCTTCGGTCGCATCCCGCCCTTCACGCAGGACTTCCGCGATGCCTTCACTCCATGACCTTGCGGCCCGGACCAGCCGCTTTTCCAGCTCATCGCTGTTGACGTGGCTGACGTCGGCATCCTTGGGCAGCCGAATACGGAAGAACAGCCTGGCGAGGGCGGACTCCGTCATACGGGCTTCGTAATCAATCGAGACCGCCTGGAACGTTTCCCGCAGTTCCTGTTCTATGCGAAGCCGGACGTTGGTGGTGTAACGGTCGCGCGGCAGGTAAACGACGGCGGACATGAACCGGCCGTAGATGTCCGGCCTCAGGAACAGGCGGGTACGCCGCCGTTCCTGCAGCTTCTGGATTCCCAGCGCGGTGGCGGCAAGGTCGGGAATTTCGATCTGGAAAAGTTCATCCCGGGGGTAGGTTTCGAGGATTCCCAGGAGGTCCTTGCCCGAGTGCGAGTCCGGCGGGAAACCCGCGCTCTGCAGCACGGCATCCACTTTCTCCCGGACAATGGGAATATCGCGGACGGAGCCGGCGTAGGCGCTGGTGGCGAAAAGACCGATGAAACGGCGCTCCCCGTTGACGTTGCCCGCGGCGTCGAAGCTTTTGATGCCGATGTAGTCCAAGTAGGCCGAGCGGTGGACGGTGGACCGTGAATTGGCCTTCGTGATGACCAGTGCACGCTTTTCGCGGGCCTTCTTACGGCCGGTATCAGTGAGGTGCTGGATGTGCGGGGAGTCGGCGGCCGCGCGCAGCAGCCCGAGGCCGCTGTCCTCGCGCAGTTCGAGGACGTCTTCGCCGTCCACGTTGAGAAGGTCGTACTCACGGTAGCCGAGGAACGTGAAGTTCCCTTCGTCAAGCCACCGCAGCAAGTCCTTGGCCTGCCGCAGTTCGGCAATCTGGGCGGGATTGGCCACCCGGTCCAGGCTTTCGGCGATTTCCAGGGCCTTTTGGCGCATTTTGGGCCAGTCTTCGACGGCGGCGCGCACATCTTTCAGCACGCGGGTCAGGCCGGCGAGCAGGGACGCCTTCACGTCGTCGGAGACGCGTTGGATTTCGACGGCGATCCACGACTCCATGTGCGACGCGTTCTCACCCTGCGCGATGAGGTGGGAGAGGTTTGGCATTGCCGCGGTATCCCCACTTGATATGCCCAAGTGCGCGGGGACCCTGTTCACCTTGACCAGTTCGCCCGTTTCCCGGTTCCTGGTGGCCACGAAAAGCGGGTGGACCACAAGCTTGATGGCGGCGTGCTGCCTGACCAGTTCTGAGTTCACGGAGTCGACAAGAAACGGCATGTCGTCGGTGACGACAAAGATGACGCTGCTGTCCTCTTCGTCGATGATCGAGATCTTCGCCTGCCCGGGCTGCCGTACTGATGCTGTCCGGCGGTGTTCCTCGGCCCGGGACTCCAGTACGTCGCGGGGGTAGCTTCGGGCATCCTCCTCAGCCAGGTGCTGGTAGTAGTCCCCCATGAAGCCTTCAAGGCTTTCAATGGAGAGGGGCTGGTCCTCCACACTGGATCCAGACGACATCGACAACGCCTCCATCAGAGATTCTCGCCGCACCTTTGCAGCTCTTATGGCGAGCCTAGTCCTTTGCCCTTCGCCGCGGTGTGGAAGAAAATACAGATGATTTGGACTTTCGCTGGTCGGGTGCACAAACCAGGTCCCGGATAGCGCGCCGGAGGGTCGATTCGGGCGACGCTTCGAGCAGCAGTGATCCGGCCAGGAGTGCGGCGTCGGCGGCGACAGGGTCGTAAGGCAGGAACGCCTTGAGGCTGGACGCGGGGCCGTACCGTTCCCACGCATCCCGCAGTTGGCGCTCGGGGGCCCTTCCCACGGACGACGAACGCACCTTGTTCATTACGACTGTGGGCGATGCCTGCGGGACTGCGCCCTCCAGCTCGGCAAGTGCACGGACCAGCCGTGGAACACCCACGGGATCAGCAGCGCCGACGGCATACACAGTGTCCGCCAGTTCCAGCGGACGCAGTGTCGCCGCGTTCCGTCGAGGCGCCGTGGTGTCAAAGCTCAGTTCCTCATCCGCCTCAAGGCAAAACCCGGTGTCCACCACCACAACATCGGCAATCTGCCGGGCCCGCTCAAGGACCAGTCCCAGGGCAGGGGCGCGGAGTTCCGTCCACCGATCGGCCCGGGTTATGCCGGTCAGCACCCGGAACGTCCCGGCCGTGGTGGCGACCGTGGCGGCCACCTTCCGCAGTGCCTCGGCGTCCAGCAGGCCCTGGTCTGCAAGCCTGCACGCCTGGGCAAGCCCGGCTGACTCATCCAGGAGTCCCAGCACTGCCGCCACGCTGGCGCCGTACGTGTCGGCGTCGACCAGCAGGACTGACCGGCCGTCGGCGGCCATCTCACCGGCGATGTTCACAGCAACCGTTGTACGTCCCGGAGATCCGGCGGGACCCCAAACAACGATCAGCTGCCCGGCCCCGCGCCCCTCCTCGTCCAACGCCGGCACAACGGGATCCGTTGCCAGTGCAGCAGCGGTATCGGCGGCCGCGCTGAGGTTCGCCGGACGAAGCGCGCCGGTCAGCTGGGCGACGGCGTCCGCGATCCTTTCCGAAAGCTCCGCGGACTCAACGCCCGACAGCGCCGAAGCGACACCTATCGTGCGGAGTCTGGCTGCCTCCTCCGCGTTATCGGTCAGCGCGACGATCGCCACGCCAACAGCTCCAAGACGGTCAACCAGGGACGCGGTCAGCCCCTCTGAACCCTCTGCCACGACTGCCGCCCTCGCCAGCCCGCTCTGGCAGGCAGCAAGCAGTTCGGGAAGTTCAGCGCACCTGCGAACCACCGTGACCGGGCCGTGGAGTCTTTCGAGCCCGCCCACCAGGTCCTCGCGGCTCTGGCCGACGGTGACAACGGGAATGTTCATCGGGCGCCGCCCGGATTCCACACCACGGAGATCTTGGCCTCGTTTGCCTGGGCCCCCAGCAACGCAGGCATCTGCTTGTCCTCCACCAGGACCATCAGCACAGTGGTCTTTGACGATCCAAGAGCGGTGGATCCCGTGGAGACCTCTGCAATTTCCGCTCCGGGAAGGATCAGCCTGGGCTCGCTGAATCCATTCTTCGCATCCGGCTGTGCCACCCAGACGTCCACGCGGGCACCGGCAACTGCCTGTGACGGCAAGGTCTGCTCAACGCTGAGGGCGACGGGCTTCCGGTCCAGCCGATCCACCGTGCCGAGGCTTGCCCTGGGAACCAGTTGGTCTTTTGCGATTCTTTGCAACGCGACCACGTCCTGGGGCAGGCCGGCCTCGACAGTGATGTAGTGCTGTTCGGCATCGCCCAGCCGGACCTTGGCGCGGACTACATTGTCGGGCGTCAGGCGCTCACCAACGGCTATGCCGTCCCGTGCGGCGTAGACCTCGGTGGTGCGGTCTGCACTTCCGACAAGGAAGACGACTCCGGCGACGGACACCAGGACCAGGAGAACGCCAACCAGCAGCCGGGGGTCCTTCCACGATGGACGCTTAAGCCGCGCTGCAGTTGCACTTGAATCAGGAACCATACCGTTCTCCCCCCAGGTATACCGAGCCTGTCCGCTCTGGCCGGACTCCTCATTGTTACCGCATGGCCCGGTGAACAAAAGTCATTTGTCTAAATGGCGCCAATCTGTGGATAACAGCCACAAAATGAGCCACTTGATGGCAAAATGGATACATGCCCAGGTTCCTCACACTCGCTGACGTCGCGGAGCAGCTCCAGATCAATTCCCCTGCCGCCTACGCCCTGGTCCGCAGCGGTGAGCTGAAGGCTATCCAGGTGGGTGGCCGCGGGCAATGGCGGGTCGAAGAGAAGATGCTGGAGCAGTACATCGAGGAACGCTACGCCGAGGCCAGCCGCATGATCCAGGAATCGCGCTCGAAGTCCGTCTGACGCCGCTAGCTCCCGCCGGGTTTGTATGACCTGATCATGGCCAGGGCCGTGAAAGGTATTGCTGAAACCTGGCCTACACTGTGACCCCTCCGGGGCTCCCCGGTATTGACCATGGCCAGGTCGATGTAGTCCCTGCCAACACGGTCGATCACGCCTGCCAGCCTGCTGGTCCCGGCTCCACCACCAATCGTTACCGAGAGCTCCGCCCGGTCGCGCGCCAGGCCACGCAGGGCATGCGCCAATCCGATCGACCGGCGGACCGGTGAAGTCTCCGCCAATGCGTGCCTGCCCAGGCCAACGTAGCGTGCCGCCGCCGCATAGGGGATGAGCACCTGGTGCTGGCCTTCATCCAGGACCAGTGCATCCGCTCCAGCATGCGTCAGTTCCCCGTGCACCGTTTCGCCGCAGATGAGCTGAACACCGATCCGGTACCCAACAGCGGCGCGCAACCTGCCTTCAAGGGGCAGGCTCACCATTTCTGCCCGCGCGCGCTCGTTGACCTCACTGTCCAGCGCCAGCCGCTCAGCCTCCGCAAGCTGGCTTTCCATGTCATTGAAGAGTGCATCCCAGCGCATTCCGCCAGCGTAGGGTCCCCCTGTCCGGCCCGTCAATGCGCCGTCTTTTTCATTCCAACGTATGGACAAATACTTTGATCGCGGTCCAAACTGATTCAAACATCAATAAACAGCATCAAACGCTATCAAAGGAGTACTAATGGGCCGGGGAGACAGAATCCAATGGTCGGATGCCTGCATGGTCCTGGCCCTGTTAGTACTCGGCATTCTGCTCTGCTTCCTCGGAACGGGCCTGTTGTCCCAGTGGCAGGAATCCATGGCCCGGCACCAGGGCGAATCCGTGGACCTCCTCCTGGGTGGGACCACAGCAGCCACCGGCCTTGGCCTTCTCCTCTGGTGGGGTGTCTCGATCCTGACCGCCGGGGCATCCGTTCTGCTGGAACGCCTGGGACGACGGCGGGCCGCAGCGGCCGCGCGGAGGCTCTCGCCCGCTTTCATGCGGAGGGCAGTTGTCGCGGCACTCTCAATACAACTTGCGTCAGGTGTCGCCGCACATGCGGCGGTCCTAAGCGCTCCCGGGCCCGAGTGGACGCCTACACAGGCACACGTGGCGTCGTCGGCTCCGTCAGACCCGGCGGCTCCCCAAGATGGTCCGCTGCCCACGGTCAGCGACAGCCCGGGCGGTGTGCGCGTTAAAAACCCGCCTCTCCCGGTTGCAGCAGCGCCAACCGGCCGGGAAGGGCCGTCGCCGGCATGGAATTCCATGACACCGCCCACCGTCACTCCGATCGACCCCGGTTGGCAGCCCGCTCCCCCTGTGGTGGAGCCCGGCCTGCTGGCCGGACCGGAAACCAGGACCGCGCCGGAGTGGGGCGGCAGTGGCCCTGGTGCCAATGGCAGGGGTGGCCCGGCAAAGGCAGTGACGGTCCTCGCGGGCGACACGCTGTGGGACATCGTAGCCACCCATTTGGGCCCGGAGGCATCGGATGTGGACATCGCTCTTGAATGGCCGCGCTGGTATGCCGCGAACCGTGCACTGATCGGTGGAAGCCCGGATGTCCTGCTTCCAGGCCAGATACTCCAGGCGCCGGCAGCGTTGTAGCCGCTGTCAGTGACCCACTCGCACCAATAACCGGTCAAAGCACCAACATCACGTCGAACCAGAAGCAAGCCTAATCACCAGTCACACCAACCAAGGGGAACGCCATGACCGCAGTGACACCTATCCGGGCCGTTAAAGGTCCGGCCACCGAGTCCAGGCAGGGAGGGGCCGGTCCCGCAAAGCCGCTGCCTGTGTCGACGCCAACCCGCTCCGGCCAATCCACCGGGGCAACCCCTCCATCGCTGCGGCCAGTTAGCGAGGCTGCGGAGGTCAGGGCCATTACCCGCGGGACAGTTCAGGCTTCCATGGAGGTCCTCGCCGGAATCCGCCCCATCCAGCAGTTGGCGCGGCGCCTGGACCCGCGCTGCCTGGCATCGCTGCAGCACCGGGCAGCGCTGATCAGGCGCGAGCTCACCAGGACCGGCAATCCTGCATTGGCCCGGCTCCACCGGAATTCAACAGTCCGCTCCGTGCGGGTCTGTGAAGTGGCCGACGGAATCTATGAGGCCAGTGCTGTAGTGGTGGATGATGTGCGGGCCCGTGCCGTAGCTGTCCGGCTTGAGCGCAGCAAGCAGGTGTGGCGGGTTGTTGAACTTGTCATCGGCTGACCCGTCGAAATACCTGGGGCGTGCGGTGGTACGGAACAGGCGACGCGCAAACAGGGCAGGGACGCGTCCGTCCCTGCCCTGTTTGCCGCCGTCGGCGGGTACCTGCAGCTGTCCTGCTAGCGCTTCTTCTTTTTCGCGGGGCGTTTGGCTGCATCCTGGGCAGCTGCCTTGGCAGGATTGCCGGAGCGACCGCTTCCGGCGCGCGTTTCCACGCGTGTCTGGGTTCCTCCACTTTCCGAGGGAGCCGTGTACTGCAGCTGCGCAGGCTTCTCGGGGGCTTCGAGGCCGGCGGCGTGAACCTGGGGGTCAACGTGCTCGGTATGCCCGCCGGCGGCATCCTGTACTACTACATCCTGGGCGGGGGTTACTTCCACCTCAAGGTTGTAGAGGAATCCAACGCTTTCCTCGCGGATGGCTTCCATCATGCTTTGGAACATGGCGAAGCCCTCGCGCTGGTACTCCACCAGCGGATCGCGCTGTGCCATGGCGCGCAGGCCAATCCCTTCCTTCAGGTAGTCCATCTCGTAGAGGTGTTCCTGCCATTTGCGTCCGATGACGGACAGGACCACCCTGCGCTCGAGCTCGCGCATGCTTTCGGAGCCGATGACCTCCTCGCGGGCCTGGTACACCAGGCGGGCGTCAGAGAGGATTTCCTCCTTCAGCAGCTCCACGGTAACCCTGGACTTGCCCCCGGCTTCCTCGATGATGTCTTCCGCCGAAACGCTGACCGGGTAGAGCGTCTTGAGGTTGGTCCACAGCTGGTGGAAGTCCCAGTCGTCACCGTTCCCCTCCGCCGTTGCGGCATCGATCAGCGCCGTAATGGTGTCTTCGATGAAGAACTGCACCTTCTCGTGCAGGTCATCGCCCTCAAGGATGCGGCGGCGGTCGCTGTAAATCGCTTCACGCTGACGGTTCAGGACGTCGTCGTACTTCAGCACGTTCTTGCGCTGCTCGGCGTTCCGGCCTTCCACCTGGCCCTGCGCGGACGCGATGGCACGCGAGACAAGCTTGGATTCGAGCGCGACGTCGTCCGGGACCGAGCTGTTCATCAGACGTTCCGCGGCTCCCGAGTTGAAGAGCCGCATAAGGTCGTCTGTCAGCGAGAGGTAGAACCGGGATTCCCCGGGATCGCCCTGGCGGCCGGAACGGCCGCGGAGCTGGTTGTCGATGCGGCGTGACTCATGGCGCTCGGTGCCCAGGACATAGAGGCCCCCGAGGTCCAGGACTTCCTCGTGTTCGTCCTTCACGGACTGTTTGGCAGCTTCAAGTGCCGCAGGCCAGGCTGCCTCGTATTCTTCCGAGTTCTCCTCGGGGTCCAGCCCGCGTTTGGCAAGCTCGGCCACGGCGGTGAACTCCGCGTTGCCGCCGAGCATGATGTCGGTGCCGCGGCCGGCCATGTTGGTGGCCACGGTGACCGCGCCCTTCCGGCCCGCCTGGGCGACAATGGCGGCTTCGCGGGCGTGGTTCTTGGCGTTCAGGACTTCGTGCCGGATGCCTTCCTTGGCGAGCAGCTTGGACAGGTACTCGCTCTTCTCCACGCTGGTGGTGCCCACGAGGACAGGCTGGCCTTTTTCGTGGCGTTCGGCGATGTCCCGCACCACGGCGTCGAACTTGACAACCTCATTCTTGAACACGAGGTCCGGCTGGTCTATCCGCTGCATGTCCCGGTTGGTGGGGATGGCCACCACGCCAAGCTTGTAGGTGCTCATGAACTCGGCCGCCTCAGTCTCGGCGGTGCCGGTCATGCCGGAAAGCTTGTCATACATGCGGAAGTAGTTCTGCAGGGTGACTGTGGCAAGGGTCTGGTTTTCCGCCTTGATCTCGACGCCTTCCTTGGCCTCGATCGCCTGGTGCATGCCTTCGTTGTAGCGTCGCCCGGCCAGGATGCGGCCGGTGTGCTCGTCAACGATCAGGACTTCGCCGTCCAGGATGACGTAGTCCTTGTCCCGCTTGAACAGTTCCTTGGCCTTGATGGCGTTATTCAGGAACCCGATCAGCGGCGTGTTCGCGGATTCGTACAGGTTGGAGATGCCAAGGTAGTCCTCGACCTTTTCAATTCCGCTCTCCAGGACGCCGACCGTGCGCTTCTTTTCATCGACTTCGTAGTCTTTGTCCGGCTGCAGCCGGAGCACCACTTTGGCGAACTCGCTGTACCAGCGGTTGGTGTCCCCCTGGGCAGGGCCGGAGATGATGAGCGGCGTACGCGCTTCATCGATAAGGATGGAGTCGACTTCGTCGACGATGGCGAAGTTGTGGCCGCGCTGGACCAGTTCGTTCCGGTCCCAGGCCATGTTATCGCGCAGGTAATCGAACCCGAACTCGTTGTTGGTTCCATAGGTGATGTCCGCGGCGTACTGCTGGCGGCGCACGGCAGGATCCTGGTTGGCGAGGATGACGCCGCTGGTGAGGCCGAGGAAGCGGTAGACACGGCCCATGAGTTCGGACTGGTATTCGGCCAGGTAATCGTTGACGGTGACCACGTGGACACCCTTGCCGGTGAGGGCGTTCAGGTAGGCGGGAGCGGTCGCCACCAGGGTCTTGCCTTCACCGGTTTTCATTTCAGCGATGTTCCCCAAATGCAGGGCAGCGCCGCCCATCAGTTGGACATCGAAGTGGCGCATCCCCAGGGTCCGCGAGGACGCTTCGCGCACGGCGGCAAAAGCCTCCGGAAGCAGGTCTTCGAGCTTTTCACCGTCCTGGTGGCGTTCGCGGAGACGGTCAGTCTCCTCACGCAACTCTGCGTCGGTAAAGGTCTTGAATGAGTCTTCGAGGGCGTTGATGGAATCGGCATAGTTCCGCAGCTGCCGGAGTGTTTTCTTGTCACCCGTGCGGAGAATTTTTTCGATAAGTGATGCCACGTGAAGATGCTCCCAGTCTGATGCCGCCGAATTCTGGCGTGTTCAGTCTACGGGAGAGACACGCGGCCGGTGCCCCCTTTTCCCTGAGAGCGGATACTCCTTACAGCCGTGCCAGCTCATGGGCAAGCCTTGCAGCGAGGTCTCCTGCCGGACCCACTTCCACATCCGGCAGGCCAAGCCACTGACTCATCAGCCTCAGCTCGGCAGCGAGTTCGACGGCGGTGTCCGCGGGTGCGTCCGGCTCGGCAAAGGCGGCTCTCACCAGCAGACGGCCACCCGACCGGTCCGCCTTCAAGTCAACCCTGGCCACCATCCTGTCGCGCAGCAGGAACGGCAGGACGTAATAGCCGTAGCGCCGTTTGGGCTCCGGGGTGTAGATCTCGATCCGGTAATGGAAGCCGAACAGTTCCAGCAGGCGCCGGCGTTCAAAGACCATGGAATCAAACGGGCTCAACAGGGCCCGGCCGGTGGCACGCCGCGGGAGTACAGCCTCGACATGCCGGAACACGTCCCTCCCCCACCCCGGCACGTTGACCGGTTCCAGCCTGCCCTGCTCCACCAAGTGCGCAACGGCGAGCGCCGTTGCCTTGACGGGCGTCCGGAAGTAGTCGGCGAAGCAGCGGATGCTTCCGATCCCATGCGCCCGCGCCGCCGCTTCGGTCAGCCGGCGGAGCGCAGCTGTTGGGTCGACTTCCCCTTCTGCTTCGGCAGGGCGTGGGAGGACTTTGGCTGTCAGCGTGTATCTGCGCTCGAATTGCCCGGTCCTCGAGGCTGCCGATACCAGCCCTTCTTCGAAGAGGTGTTCAAGGACCCGTTTCACCGCGTTCCAGTTCCACCCCCAGTCGACTGTCTGTTTTTCCTCAACGTGGCCAATCCGGGCGGTCAGTTCGGAGGCCGTCATGGGCCGGGACCTGGCCAGGACCGCCAGGATCCGGTCTGCGACGTCGTTGCGGAGCCCGGGATCCAGCCGGGAGGCGCCCACCCAGGAGCGCTTTTGCCACAGCAGCAGATCCTGGTAATGCTCCGGCCGGATGTAGCTCGCTTCGTGTGCCCAGTACTCCAGCATCCGGCGGGGGTGGCTGGCAGACATGCGCTGCAGGATGTCCCGGTCATAGTTGCCAAGGCGGGAATAGAAGGGCAGGAAATGGCTGCGGACCAGGACGTTCACGGAGTCGATCTGGACGAGCTGGAGGCGGGCAAAAGTACGGCCCACCGCCCGTGCTGTCACGGGGCCGGTGGGCCGTACTTTATGGAGTCCCTGCGCTGCCAATGCGATCCGCCGTGCCTGGTGAAGGCTCAGCGTTGCTGACAATTCAGTCCTCTCTGCTGGTGGTTTGGTCCACCCTAAGCGTTGGCGGCGGCGTCGTCGGAGCGGTAGGCAAGAATCTTTTCCTCCACCACGGTGTCTCCCGGCTCGCATTCATGGTCCAGCGTAATGACGCCATAGGTCCAGCCACGGCGGCGGTACACGACGGAGGGCGTGTTGGTCGCTTTGTCCACGAAGAGATAGAAGTCGTGGCCCACAAGCTCCATATTGTCTACGGCGTCGTCGAGGGAGAGTGATGCGGCGGGAAAGACCTTGCGCCGGATCAGCACCGGTGAGTTTCCGGCCGGGATGTCGTTGTCAACATCGTACGGCGATTTGTCTTCGGGGGCTGCCACCGCTTCATTCCGGTGGTTGGCCTCAAGATACAGCGGTTCATGGGCACTGGCGGGCTCGAGTGAGGCGGTGGCCTCACGGACAGCCTTGGGAGTGTGGCGGCCGTGGTGGACCTTCTTGCGGTCCTTGGCCCGCCGGAGCCGCTCAAGCAGTTTGTTGTAGGCGAGGTCAAAGGCGGCAAACTTGTCTGCGGCGCTTGCTTCGGCACGGATTACGGGTCCGCGGCCCAGGACTGTCACCTCGACGGTCAGCTGGTCGCCGGTCTGCCGGGCATTGGTCTCCTTGGAGACTTTCGCGTCGACCCGCTGGACTTTGTCGCCCAGCGATTCAATTTTCGCGATCTTTTCCCCGGCATACTCGCGGAACCGGTCTGAAACTGTCAGATTTCGTCCGCTGATCATAAACTCCATGGTGCCCTCCAAATGACTTCGGTGACACGACGGCGGCGCTTCCCTGGGCCGGGCTGTGTGACAGTCGAGCCCCTCTCCGAGCCGCCATCGAAAGGTACATTCTGTTCTTGGTACCCACCTCAGACGTTAGTTCATAGCCACCCGTTATTCATCCTTTCCCGGTTTATTTTTTTCTAAGTCATGCGGGCTTTCACGCGGCGCGGCGGCCCGGCAGCCCGGCTGCTGGGTATCGGGCGGGCGTGTCGCGGCAAGCACGACGGCGCCCCTCACCACAGCGCCGGCCAGGTGCAGTGCGCGGGCTGCTTCACCCACCGTGGCACCGGTTGTGAGGACGTCATCAACGATGATGCAGGGGCGCCCTGCCACCTTTGCCCGGGCCCCGGGCTTGACCCGCATGGACCCCCGGACGCGCTGGGAACGGGCTCCCCTCCCCAGGCCTTTTTGGCCGGCCACACCTCTTCCGCTGCCGGATCCGCGGGTGCCGGGGAGGACGGGGCCAGGCCTTGGAGTCTTGCCCAGCACATCCGCGACGTCGAGCCCTGGATGCTGCCGTGCCGCCGACTTCAGGAGCAGGTGGACCGGGCTGAAGCCCCGGCTGACGTAGGCCGGCGTGCTGGTGGGCACGGGGACCAGGAGGCATCGGCCGGGGCCAGGGACGGCGGCCCTGACTGCACCTGCGAGCGCCCGGCCAAGGCTTCTGCCAAGCTGAGGCTGGCCGTGCCGTTTGAACGACAGCAGTCCCTGCGCCAGCTCGTCCCGGTACACCCCCGCTGCCACGACGGGAAGCACGACGGAGCCGGCGACATCCATAAGGGCCGGAGCTCCGCTTTCGGCCCGGAATGGCTGCCTGGTCAGCTGGCGGATGCGGCTGGCACAGGATGGGCACAGGGTGCTGTCTTCGGCCCCGCAGCAGACACAGTCCACAGGGACGGCCAGGGCGAGCAGATCCGCCACGGCGCCGGCCAGCCAGTCGGCAAGGCGAAGGAGGGCGGCCGCGTGTTCACCCCGGTGCAGCGCCGCCCAGGGCGGGGGCGGTTGAAGGTCCGGATCCACCCTCCGGGTCCGCCGGTGGCCGGAACCGGCCGCGCCGTTCCTGCGGATGAGCCGTTTCATGGTTCCACTGTCGCCTGAAGCCCAGTCACAGTTGGAGGGCCAGCCCGGGCTATGTGCATAAGGCAGGCCCCATCGGGACGGCGGAGGCAGAACCTGGCGATACCGCCAACAGGGTGTCAGCCGGGAAACGCGGGGTCGATAGGGCCCTTGATCTGCGGGGACCAGCCATTGCCGAGGCGCTGGAAGATCCCTTCCCCGGACTGGACATAAATGTCGTCGGCGCCATTCCCGGCACTGATGGCTACCAGGCCCGGCCACGGGGCAAGCTGCTGCGGCTGTCCGGAGGTGAGGGACAGCAGCTCCGGTGTGACGTTGGAACCCGAAGCCCCCTTCATGACGGCAACGGTAATGCCATTCACCCACACCCCTTGATCAGGGTCGGTGCCGGATACCAGGGTGACGGGCGCGGTCAGTTCGCGCGGCGTGCCGTCGGCGGCGCGGATCATGCCTGTCACCTGCACCTTGGACTTCCCGTTCTGTTCGGATATGACCAGGGCGCGCACACCGTCGCGTGAGACGCGGAATTCCTTGACCGTGCGGCCGGCAAGCCAGGAGGGTGCCAGCGTCACGGACGGAACGGCGGCGCCCTCTGCCACTCCGGTGGGATGGAAAGCCACTACTTCCGTGGCTCCGGTGGCACCGGGTCCGGCCGTCCATACCCAGTCGGAGACACTGAAGGACGGGCGGGTGAGGGTGCTCCGGGTAGTCAAGGCGCGCGCAGACTGGCCGGGATTGATGCTGTACAGCGTGGTGCGGCCTTCATTGAGGAAGGCAGCCGTCTGTGACACCGGGGATTCCGCCGGATAGCGGGGGTTGAGCGCAGACACCGGCTGCATGTCAGGCAGCGGCGAGACGCGGTTGTTTTCATAGCGCACCAGTTCGTTGCCGCTAATGGCGATCTGGCGTGAGGGCACGGTCCTGTCCAGCACCGGAGGAAGAACGGACCCGTTGTCCTCCACCCGGACCAGGTCCTGGTTGGCACGGAGTTCAACATTGACCACGTCAGGCTGGCTGCGGAATGTCAGGGTCAGCTGCATCTGCATGCGGAGCCGGTCCTCCGCCGATGTTTCCGTCAGCTCCTTGGCTGTCAGGTCCACCTGTGCGGCCCCGGACACCACCGGCACGGATTCCCGGGCGAGCTTGATCCCGGAAGGGAAGGCACTGGCGACGGCGCCGCGCAGATACGGGGCGGGCCCGGCCAGCAGGGCACTGGTCATTGCTTTGACGGTCTTGTTCTTCAGGAACCAGCGGACGTCCGGGATGGCATAGGTGAAGGTGGGGTCGTAAAAGTAGATGGGGTAGGCACCGTAGATCACCTTGAACGTTTCCTCGGCAATGGCGGTCCCGTCGGGAATCGCCGAAATCCGCCACTCTCCATCCACCTGGGTCACCGTCACCGGGATGCGCTCCACGGTTCCCGGGGGCGACTGGGTGGCTATGCCGTCGGCGTCCACCGTGTAGGACACATCGAGCTCGTAGTTGAAGACGTTTTCCGTGCCCGTGGGCACAACGCGCGCCTCCCGGTATACCAGCGCGCGTTTGTCCGGTTTCCAGGACACAGCCGAGGCCTGGGTCAGGTACTGGCGGGCCACCGCATAGTCGTCCTCGTAGCCACTGCCTGCCCGGTAGAAGTAATCGATGATGGTCTCGGGTGATGCCCCGGGCTGCGGCGCTGCCGGGAGGAACACGGGGGCGCTGACGTTGCCGGCGCTGCTTTCGCTGCTTTTTCCCACCGGACCGGACGTGGGGATCCGTGCGCAGCCGGACAAGAGGACGATCAGCAGGGCAAGCAGTGCCGCCGGGTACTTCGCCAGGCGCACGGTGGCCCTCATGGTGTCTCCTCGGGCGCGCGCACCGGAGCAGGCCGGGCCGCTCCCGCCTGCAGCACCAGCATGTTTTTGTAGTCCTGTTCCGCGGGAACGCTCCCCGGTGCTCCGGGATTGGTGACGTCCTTTGGCTCCAGCTGGACGGGCGACTCAGTGATGCCACCGTCCTGGCGCAAGGGAAGGGTCAAACGGAAGTTGGCGCCGTCGCCTTTCCTGCCCCAGGCCTGGAGCCAGCCGTGGTGCAGCTTCGTATCCTCCATGGCGATGGACAATCCCAGCCCGCTGCCGCCCGTGGTGCGTGCGCGGGCAGGGTCGGCTCGCCAGAACCTGTCGAAAACCCTGGCGGCCTGTGCCTGGTCCATCCCGATCCCGTGGTCGCGGACAGCGACGCCCACGGCAGTTTCATTGACCGCGACCGTGACGGCCACCGGCTTGCCCTCACCGTGCTCCACCGCGTTCAGGATCAGGTTCCGCAGGATCCTGTCGATGCGCCGGGCGTCCATCTCCACCACCACGGCGCCCTCGGGAGCGGTCAGGACAATCTCCGAACCGTATTCAGCCGCCACCGGCGCGGCGCCTTCAATGACGTGGGAGATCACTTGGAGAAGGTCCTCGGGTTCAGCATCCAGCACGGCCACGCCGGCGTCGAAGCGGCTGATTTCGAGGAGGTCGGAGAGGAGGGACTGGAACCGCTCCACCTGGTTGTACAGGAGCTCTGCGGACCGCTTGTTGATGGGGTCGAAGTCATCGCGGGCGTCGTACAGGACCTCTGCCGCCATGCGCACGGTTGTGAGCGGCGTCCGGAGCTCGTGCGACACATCGGACACGAAGCGCTGCTGCATCTGGGAGAGCGTCGCCAGCTGGGTGATCTGCTCCTGCAGGCTGGCGGCCATGTGGTTGAAGGAAGCGCCAAGGCGGGCCACCTCGTCCTCCCCCTTGACCACCATGCGCTCCTGCAGCTGCCCGGCGGCGAGCTTCTCCGAGACCATCGCGGCATGGCTGACCGGGCTCACCACGTTGCGGGTGACGTACCAGGCGACAGCGCCGATCAGGAGGACCAGCACCGCACCGCCGGCCCACAGGACGCTTTGGATCTCGTTAAGCGTCTGCTGCGCTGTGTTCAGGTCGTAGATCAGGTATAGCTCGTAGACAGTGCCGTTGAAGGTCACCTTGTTGCCGACCGCGATCCCCGGCCGGTCCTCCGTGCCCACGGGGATGACGGTGGAAGCCCAGTACTGGTCCTTCCCCGACTGCTGGACGGCCTTGCGCAGCTCAGGGGGAATGACGCTGACCGTCAGTTGGTCGGATGCCCGCGACTCAACCCACCGGTTGCGGGGCTTGGTCTGTTCCGGCATCGCCTCGAAGACGTACCGGCGCTGGATCACTGAGCCCCGGCCCTCCACCGCGTTCAGGGTGTCGTAGACCAGGGTGATGACGCTGGACTGGTCGGTGACCTGGGCGCCGTCGAACGTTTCCTGGACCTGCTTGACGTTGTAGCGGGTCTCGGACTCCGCCTGCGTCAGCCGCTCCTGGAACAGGTTGTTGGCAATCTGGTTGGACAGATAGGCACCGACCACGGCGAACGAGGTCACGGCGAGCATCAGGGTGGTGAGAACGGTGCGGAATTGAATGGACCGGCGCCAGCGCCGCTGCAAGGCCCGCCCAAGGTACCGCAGACCGGGAAGGAAGCGCCGGACTCCCGTCCGGACGAGCCGGGCGACGCGGAGGGCCACAATCAGGGCACGCCGCTGCCAGATCCTTGCCCGGAACGCCATGTGCCGCAGCCCGGGAGTGGCGGCGTCGCCGGCTTCCGGCGCGTCCTGGACGGCGCCGTCCTGTTTCACGGCATCCGCGGAGTCCGGGGTTGGGCGCTGATCCGGTTCCCCGTCCTGCGCGGCGGGGTCAGACCCCTGCTTTATAGCCGACACCACGCACCGTCAATACGACTTCCGGAGCTTCCGGGTCCTGCTCGATCTTGGACCGCAGGCGCTGGACATGGACGTTGACAAGCCGGGTGTCAGCGGCGTGGCGGTAGCCCCAGACCTGCTCCAGCAGCAGTTCCCGGGTGAAGACCTGCCAAGGCTTGCGGGCCAGCGCCACCAGGAGGTCGAACTCCAGCGGCGTCAGGGAGATCCGCTCATTGCCCCGGCTGACCGTGTGCCCGGCGACGTCGATGGTGATATCCGCGATGCGCAGCGTTTCGGGGGCTTTCTGGTCCCCCGGGCGAAGGCGGGCACGCACGCGTGCCACCAGCTCGGCAGGCTTGAACGGCTTAGGCACGTAGTCGTCAGCCCCGGATTCCAGCCCGCGGACGACGTCTGAGGTATCGGACTTGGCGGTCAGCATGACGATGGGCACGTCCGACTCGCCGCGGATCTGGCGGCAGACCTCGATGCCATCCATACCGGGAAGCATGAGATCGAGCAGGACCAGGTCCGGCCGCGATGACCGGAACACGTCCAGGGCCTGGGCGCCGTCGGCGCAAAAGACCGGCTCGAAGCCGTCATTACGGAGGACAATTCCAATCATCTCGGCCAGCGCTTCGTCATCATCTACCACCAGAATGCGTGCCTTCATAGCTATATATTCCCTTATCGGGATGGGTTTGTCCTGTTGAGCGGCTTCCGGCATGGCGGGGCACTAGGCCGTCCGGCGCCGGAACTATAGTCTTGGGGTCATGCCCCGCGTGGCCGGTGCGCCCTTTTGCCGGGTGCATTTCCGGCGCAGGAGCAGGCGGACTGGTATTGGGGGAGGAATCAGTGTCACCACAGGAGTCGGGGCCCGGGGAGCCGGCGCAGGAGCAGCCAGGCGTTGGACACGACGACGTCGGGCCGGCTTCCGCAGGCGGGCCCGGGCCGGTGCCGCCCGCCCGGGAACAGCAGTGGGACCAGCCCTGGACGCCGCCCGAGGGCCGGCAAGCAGGCCCCTGGCCGGGAACCGAGCCGCGGCAGCAACCGCAGTGGCAACAGCAGCCCGGACAGCACCCGCCCCGAAATGCCCCGTACCCTGGCGCCCCGTCCCCCGGAGCCTTCCCATCCGGCGGCCAGTCCTACGGGACCCCGGGATACAGCGGCCAGCCTTACGGCGGACCCCCAGATATCCGGTCGCCGTATTCCGGCGGTTCCTACGGCGCCTGGCCCTCAGCGCAGCCCAGGTATGCAGCCCCGCCCAAACCCGGGATCATTCCGTTGCGGCCGTTGTTGTTCGGGGAGGTCCTGGACGGTTCCTTCCAGGCCATCAGGCGCAACGCCAAGGCGATGCTCGGCGCCGGCCTCCTGGCGCAGTCCCTGTCAGCCATCCTCGCGGCGGTGCTAACGGGAGTTTTCGCGACGTCGTCAGGGTCCATCGAAGCCTGGGCCCGGACGGCGAGCAACACCGATATCGCTTCCCTGGGATTCGGGCTGATGGCCACCTTCGTCCTGCTGTCCATCCTGTCCGTCTTCATCACCGTTGTCCTCCAAGGTGCCATGGTGGTCCCGGTGGCCCGGTCCGTCCTTAACCAGCCCACCGGCTTCCGGCGCATGCTGTCGTTGGCGCGTCCAAGGTTTGGGTCACTGATCAGGTTGGCGGCGCTGCTGGTTGCAGCCGTGCTGGCCACGGCGATCGTTTTCGTCGCCGTCGTCGTGCTCCTGTTCTCCAACGTGCGTGGCGCGGGAGCCCTGCTGGTCATCCCCCTGATGCTGGCCTTCGGCGCCGGGTTCCTCTGGGTGGCGGTCAAGCTCATGGTGGCGCCCGCCGCCGTCGTTATCGAAGAACTCGGGGCGTTTGCCGGCCTTCGCCGGTCCTGGAAACTGACCAGGGGCAACTGGTGGCGGATCTTTGGCATCACCCTGGTGGTGGGGATCCTGGTGGCCGTCATCACCCAGGTGGTCCTGATCCCGGCCAGCATCCTGCCAACGGTCCTCTCCGGGGTGGTCTCGCCGCACGGCGGCAGCGGGCAGGAAGCAACGCTCGCCGTGGCCGTCGGCATCTTCACCGCGGTGGTCGGTGCCCTGGTGGGCGCGGTCGGTTACGCCTTCCAGACGTCAGTCATGGCGTTGCTCTACATGGACCTGCGGATGCGCCGGGACGGCCTGGACATTGCGCTGCTGCACCAATTGGAGAACGGCGCTGATCCTGACGGCATCCCGGGCCGGGGCGCGCACCCCGGCAACAACCGCCCGTATCCCGGATATGGAGCCTCGCCTGGAGCCTGGCCTTATGGCGGCTGAGCCACCCGTGCGTCCGGGTGCCGGGGAGGCACGGCGCTGGGCGGAGGAGGAATTGGCCAAACGGGAGTACCGTGATGCCGCCCCCTCATGGCTCGGCACCCTGTGGCGGAACTTCCTGGACTGGCTGCAGTCCCTGGACGGCTCCCAGGGAGACGCTGCCCCGGTGCCAAGCCCCGTCATCGCCCTCGTTATTGCCGCCATCATCGCGGCTGCCGTCATCCTGGCCCGCCCCCGCCTGCACGCCCGGTCCCGGCAGGCCAGGGACGTCTTCGAACGGGAACCCACCCTTGGTGCCACCGACTACCGGGCCCGTGCGGAAGCGGCGGCCGCCGCCGGAAAGTGGGGGGACGCCGTCGTCGACCGCTTCCGCGCGGTGGTCCGGAGTGCGGAGGACCGGGCCATCCTGGACCCGCAGCCCGGCCGCACTGCCGACGAAGCGGCCCGGGCCTTGTCCGTTCCGTTCAACAGCCAGTCCGGGCGCCTTGCCCGGGCAGCGGCCACTTTCGACGGGGTCCGCTACGGAAACAGGGCGGCCGACAGCGGGGACTACCGGCAGATGGTGGAGCTTGATACCGCCTTGGACGCCATGAAGCCCGCCACCGCCGGCACTGCGGCGGTGACGCCGTGACCGGCCTTCCCGCCATCGGCGAGAAACCCCGGGACGCGGGCAGGGAACCGGACGGTGGCAAGCAACCGGCCACCGGATCCGTGGCTGACAACCGGAGGATTCGGGGTTGGCTGCGGCGGCACCGCGGCCTGACCGCGGCGGCAATGGTGGTGGCTGCGGGGCTGGCACTTGTCGTGGGCACGCAACTCGCTCCGAAGGGTGACGCCGTTCCCCTCTCGGTCCACAATGCCGCGCCGGAAGGGGCCAGGGCGCTGGCGCAGATCCTGGGCCGGCACGGGGTTTCCGTTCACACACCCGGCCGGTTCGATGCAGCGCTGGCGGACCTGCGCTCCGGCTCCTCCCCCACCCTCCTGCTCTACGACAGGAACGGCATCCTGGGTGCGCAGCAGCTGGCCGACCTGAGAGCGGAGGCAGACCGGGTGGTGGTGCTCTCCCCACGGCTGGAGACGCTCACCGCCCTTGACAGCGGCATCCACCAGGCCGGCGTTGTTCCCGATGCCTTCCCGATCCTCGATGCCGGGTGTTCCCACCCTGACGCGGAAGCTGCGGGACAGGTCACGGGACAGGGAGGATTTGTGTACGACGGCGGCACGTCCTGTTTCCGGACAGCAGGAACCGCCGGAATGCTTGCCATCAGCGGCGATGGCCGCCTGGCCGTGCTGGGCAGCACGGCCGTCCTGGGCAACGGGAGGCTGGACGAACTGGGAAACGCCGCGCTTGCCACCAGGTTGCTCGGCGCGTCGCCTGACCTGGTCTGGTACTTGCCCTCGATTGAGGACGCAGCATCCAACGGATCCGGGAAAACCCTCGATGACATTGCTCCGGCCTGGGCCCGCTTCCTGGGCCCCTGGCTGCTCCTGGTGGCGGTGACGGCCGTCGTGTGGCGGGGCCGGCGGCACGGGCCGCTCGTATTCGAGCCGTTGCCGGTGGTGGTCAAGGCTGTTGAGACGGCCGAGGGACGTGCCCGGCTCTACCAGGACGCGCGCGCCATCGACCAGGCACGGGACAACCTCCGGGCCGGCCTGCTGGTCCGGTTGTCCGGGAAGCTGCGGATGGGACCAGGCGCCACCGCCGAGGACACGATTTCGGCAGCAGCCCGGATCCTGAACCGGGACGCCACTGAAGTCCGCGCGCTGATCAACGAACGCCCCGCAACCGAGGCCCGGCTGGTTGCCTGGTCGCAGGCCTTGGACAAACTCGAGAAAGAGGTCAAGATCCGATGAGCGAACAGAGCAGTGGCCAGCGGGTCCTTAATACGGTTGACGACGACGGCGCACGGCAGGCGCTGCTTGCGGTCCGCCGGGAGGTGGCCAAGGCGGTGGTGGGGCAGGATGCCACCGTCACCGGCCTCCTGATTGCACTGCTTTCCCAGGGGCATGTGCTGCTGGAGGGCGTCCCCGGAGTTGCAAAGACCCTGCTGGTCCGGGCGTTGTCCTCCGCGCTGAGCCTGGACACCAAGCGGGTGCAGTTCACCCCCGACCTCATGCCGGGTGACGTCACCGGTTCCCTGGTCTACGACTCGCACACCTCCGAGTTCAGCTTCCGGGAAGGACCGGTCTTCACCAACCTCCTGCTGGCGGACGAGATCAACCGGACTCCTCCAAAGACCCAGGCTTCACTCCTCGAAGCCATGGAAGAGCGGCAGGTGTCTGTGGACGGCGTCTCCCGGCGGCTGCCCTCGCCATTCCTGGTGGCGGCCACCCAGAACCCCGTGGAGTACGAGGGGACCTATCCCCTGCCTGAGGCACAGCTGGACCGGTTCCTCCTGAAGCTCACCATGCCGCTGCCTGAACGCAGGGATGAGATAGAAGTCATCCGCCGCCACGCCGCCGGGTTCGATCCGCGGGACCTGGCTGCCGCCGGCGTCCGGGCCGTGGCCGGCGCGGAGGACCTGGAACAGGCGCGGGAGGCAGTGGGCCGGGTGGCGGTGGAACCGGAAATTATCGGCTACATCGTTGACCTGGTGCGCGCCACCCGGTCAGCGCCTTCATTCCAGCTTGGCGTCTCACCGCGTGGCGCCACCGCCCTGCTGAACACGTCAAGGTCGTGGGCGTGGCTCTCCGGCCGCTCTTTCGTGACCCCGGACGACGTCAAGGCGCTGGCTTTGCCCTGTTTGCGGCACCGGGTGGCGCTGCAGCCCGAAGCGCAGATGGACGGGGTCCGGGTGGACGACGTCCTGGGCAGCATCCTGGCCGCCGTCCCCGTTCCGCGCTGATGGCCATCTCCGGGCGCTTCGTGGCAGTGGCGCTGCTGGGACTTGTACCGGTACTGCTGTTCCCGGAATGGCTGACGGTCCTGGCCACGATCGCGGTGCTTGTGGGACTGCTGGGGGCCGACCTGCTGGTGGCGGCGCCACTCCGGCAGGTCAATCTGGTGCGTGCCGAACCGGAGAACGTAACCCTGAACAATGCGGTGGAGGCGGCGCTCACCATCCGTAACGGCGGCAGCAGGCGGCTTCGGGGATCGTTCCGGGACGGGTGGCAACCTTCCGCCGGTGCCCGGAACCCCGTCCAGGACATTGATGTCCCGGCCGGGGAAGGCAGGCGGTTCGCGGTTCGGCTCCGGCCGGTCCGGCGGGGTGACCTCTCAGCGCCGCACGTGACGCTTCGGTCCTTTGGTCCGCTGCACCTGGCGGCCCGCCAGCGGACCATTGACTGTCCGGGCTCGGTGCGGGTGCTGCCGCCCTTCCATTCCCGACGCCACCTGCCGTCAAAGCTGCGGAAGCTGCGTGAACTTGATGGGAAGGCGGCAGTCCAGGTCCGGGGCGCGGGCACCGAGTTCGATTCCCTGCGGGACTATGTCCGCGGTGACGACGTACGCTCCATCGACTGGCGCGCCACTGCCCGGCGCTCCTCCGTGGTGGTCCGGACCTGGCGCCCGGAACGGGACCGGCGCGTGGTGATGGTCCTGGATACGTCACGTACCGCCGCAGCAAGGATCGTGGACGAATCGCGCCTGGACACCGGGATAGAGGCTGCGCTCCTTCTGGGTGTCCTGGCCGAACGGGGTGGCGACCGGGTGGACCTGGTAGCCTTCGACCGCAGGGTCCGGGCGCGGGCGGGCTCTGCCGGGCAGGGCAATATCCTGGGCCGGCTGGTCCAGGCCATGGCTCCGCTTGAGGCCGAGCTGATTGAGATGGATTGGCCTGCGGTCCCGGCCCAGGTCCGTGCTGTTTCGGCGCACCGGTCGCTGGTGGTGCTGTTGACGTCGCTGGACAGCGGGGCGCCGGAGGAGGGCCTGCTTCCCGTGGCGGAGCGGCTGGCGAGCCAGCATGTCGTGGTGGTGGCGGCTGTCCGCGACCCGCAGCTGGGCGCCATGCTCCGGGAACGGAACGATGCCACGGCGGTGTTCCGCGCGGCCGCGGCCGAGCGCGCCCTCCTGCAGCGGGCGGCGGTCTCAGCCGAGCTGCGCCGCTACGGGGTGGAAGTGGTGGACGCCGAGCCCCACGAGTTGCCGCCCCGGCTGGCGGACATGTACATCCGGCTCAAGGCTGCCGGTAGATTGTGAATCCGGAGGCTATCGTCCTCCCCCGGCAACAGGAGGTCCACTTCATGAACGTCCCGATCT
Organism: Arthrobacter sp. StoSoilB19; assembly: GCF_019977275.1. NCBI lineage: Bacteria > Bacillati > Actinomycetota > Actinomycetes > Micrococcales > Micrococcaceae > Arthrobacter > Arthrobacter sp. StoSoilB19. Next base: position 2,837,493 of record NZ_AP024650.1, read on the forward strand.
ACCAGCAGGCCCTGGGCCGGGAATTCTCCCGGCTGCAGCCCGAGCTCCAGGAGTACTTCTCGCTGGTCCCGGGATCCGGCCAGTACGGCGTAGGGGAAGGAACGTTCGACGTCGTGGGGTGCCGCCAGCGGTGGCTGCGCCCTTTGCTGAGGGTCACCGGGGGCGAAGAGGCCTTCTTCCCCGAGTACGGGGAGAACGTTCCGTTCCGGATCGAGAACCACGCCCACCAGGATCCGTTCGGCCGTTCCAGCCTTACCGCCCGGCGCGAGATCCGGTTCCCGGCGCGCACCCGGCTTTTCCAGGACACCACCAGCGTCACCAACCGGGGTGGCACCACCCAGCTGGTGGACTACGTGGGCAGATACCGGCGCCTGGTGACCGACCTGAACCTGAGCGTCACCGCTGCCGGAAGGCTGCGCGGTGTCTCAGAGGCGTCGCGGCTCTTCCTGGGCCCGCTCCGGGTCCCGCTTCCGGCAGGCCTGGACGCCAAGGCGTACGCCGAACAGTGGTGGGATCCCGCGGAAGGAAGCAACGGGCGGCACCGCATCCAGGTGAAGGTCATCCAGCCGCAGATCGGCCTGGTGCTGGTGTACGCGGGCGCCTTCGATTACCGGCTGCGGCCCTACACTGGCGGCAGTTCCGCCCAAAGCTTCGTGCCCCGCTACGCCCAGCCGGACCGCTGGGAGAACAGGGTGTAGCCCTATCCCAGCGCCTGCTGGTTCAGGCCGTCGGCCACCTGGATCAGCCGGCCCAGGACGGCGGTGGCCTGCGCAGGTGTGTGGCCTGCCAGTCCTGCTGAAGGCGTCACCCGGATGGCGCCAAGCAGCGACGGCGGAAGACCCAGCTGGCGCCACGGACGCCATACTGACTCCACGCAGTCGGCGACCCTGGGCAGCGGGGCGCCGGCGGGGACGTCCAGCGCACCGGCCCAGAACTGTTTCCCTGACTCCAGTGCTGCGGCAAGCTGTTCCCACTGGCGGTTGGTCAGTGCCTTGAGCGGCAGGGCGACGCCGTCCGCACCGGCCGCCAGGACCAGCTCGATCGGCGCTTCGATTTCAGGACATGAGACAACAACCTCAGCGGCACCGGCCGAGCGGAGGGCGTCCAGGACCAGGCGCCAGGATTCGCGCGCTTCCGATGCCGGCACTGCGCGGAGGGTGCGGTAACCGCTCGCCGTGGGTATGGTTCCGGCCAGCACGGCGGCGATGGCGGGCTCGTCCACCTGCACCACCAGGCGTGCACCCGGTACGGCCGCCGCAACCCGGCGAAGGTAACCGCCGACGCCCGCGGCAAGGGACGCGGCCACGTCCCGGCGGGCTCCGTAGTCCAGGAGGGCGCGCTCCCCGTTATGCAAGTGCAGGCCGGCGGCAAGGCTGAGCGGCCCCACCAGCTGCACCTTGAGTTCACCCGCCGACACGTCCTCGCCCCCGGCCACGTCGGCGAGGACATTCAGGTCGGTGGACAGCGCCGACACGGCACGCTGCATGTCCTTGCCGGGGCGGTCAACAAGCCGCCATCCGTAGGGCTGGACGTCCACCGCCAGCTCTTCCAGGAACGAGGCCGTACGGCCCAGGGCGTCTGAGCCGACACCGCGGTCGGGCAGTTCGGCGAGGAATGGCAGGTGCGGGCTACCGAGCTCGCCGCGGATGATCCGGGCGGCTTCCAGCGGGTCCTCGCCCGGCCACGGTCCCAGTCCGGTGGCCGTCACTTCCCTGGCTGTGACCTTCTGGAAGGGAGCCGCGGCCGGACGCGGGGCTGGGCCCCTTTGGTGCTGTTCCCGGCTCACGCCAGTGCGGAATTCTGCGGCTGCTGGCCCGACGAGGCCTGGTGGTCCTCGGCGATGGCCTCGTGATGGCGGATCACCTCGCCGATGATGAAGTTGAGGAACTTCTCTGCGAATGCCGGGTCAAGGTGGGCGTCCTCGGCGAGGCGTCGCAGCCTCGCGATCTGGGCTGCTTCACGTCCTGGGTCGCCGGCCGGAAGGCGGTGTGTTGCCTTCAGGAAGCCCACTTTTTGTGTGGCCTTGAATCGCTCGGCCAGGAGGTACACCAGGGTGGCATCAATGTTGTCGATGCTGGAGCGGATGGACAGCAGTTCAGCCATCACCGAATCGTCCACGTGGCCAGCCAGTGAGCTGGCGGAGGGATCAAAATCGTCGGAGCCAGGAGTGCTGGGGTTGTGCTGCGTCATGGCTCCAGTCTATGGGAGCCGACGGAATCGACGCGGGTGTGAAGCGCCGGTGCGGCCGTCCGCCGGCACCGGCGCCCCACACTGCGGGCCTGGAGGGTCAGATGCCCAGGAGTGCCCGGTGCTCCTCCCGGCGTTTGGCCTGTTCGGCCGGGTCCGGCACGGGCAGGGAGGCGATCAGCCGGCGCGTGTAGTCATGCTGGGGGTTCCCCATGACCTGGCTTCCGATCCCCTGCTCCACCAGCTTGCCCTTGTACAGCACGCCCACCCACGAGGACAGGATGTCCACTACAGCCAGGTCATGGCTGATGAACAGGCAGCCGAAGCCGAACTCCTCCTGGATGTCCCTGAACAGCTCCAGGACCTTTGCCTGCACCGAAACGTCCAGGGCCGACGTCGGCTCATCCGCTATCAGCAGCCGCGGGTTCAGGCTCAGCGCCCGCGCCAGTGATGCCCGCTGCCGCTGGCCGCCGGAAAGTTCGTGCGGGTAACGGGCCGCGTACGACGCCGGCAGCTGGACTGATTCGAGCAGCTCACCGACGCGTTTCCGCGCCTGGGCCGGGCTTGGATTTGTGTGGATGACCATAGGTTCGGCGATGCATTCCCCGATGGTCAGCTGCGGGTTAAAGGAGGCGGCGGGGTCCTGGAACACGAAGCCGATGTCCTTGCGGAGCGGCTTGAAAGTGCGTTCGCGAAGGTTGAGCATCTCATAGCCCAGCACCTTCAGGCTGCCGCCGGTGGTCCGGTTGAGCCCGGCGATCGCCCGCCCGATGGTGGTCTTGCCGGACCCCGATTCGCCCACCAGGCCGAAAACCTCACCCCTGGACAGGGTGAAGCTGACGCCGTCCACGGCCTTGAAGGCAGGGGTGCCGAGCCGCCCCGGATACTCGATGACCAGGTTGTCAGCAGCCACAAGGACTTCCTCATCCTGGTGGCGCCGTACGGTAAGGCCTGCGGACGCGGAATTCCGGCCCAGGTGCGGGACTGCAGCCAGGAGCTTGCGGGTGTAGTCCTGGCGGGGTTCAGCGAACAACGTCTTCGCCGGCGCTTCCTCCACAACGTCGCCCTGGTACATCACCACCACGCGGTCCGCCAGGTCAGCCACCACGCCCATGTTGTGCGTGATCAGCACTATGGACGTGCCGTACTTGTCGCGAAGGTCTCGCAGCAGCTCCAGGATCTCGGCCTGAACGGTGACGTCGAGGGCGGTGGTGGGCTCGTCGGCGACAATCAGTCCGGGGTTCAGCGCCAGCGCGGCGGCGATCACCACACGCTGCTTCTGCCCTCCGGAGAACTGGTGCGGGTAATAGTTGACGCGGTGTTCCGGGTCAGGGATGCCCACCTTGCGGAGCGCCTCGATTGCCCGTGCTTTGGCCTCCTTTGCCGAGACGCGGCCTCCGCCATCCACGGCGGCGTGGGCGCGAATCCCCTCGGCGATCTGCCAGCCCACTGTGAATACGGGGTTCAGGGCCGTGGACGGCTCCTGGAACACCATGGCCACATCCCGGCCGCGGATCTGCCGCAGCCGGTGCGGACTGAGGCTGATGATGTTGGTGCCGTTGATCAGGACCGCGCCGGAACTCGTGGCGGTTTCCGGGAGCAGGCCCAGGATGGTTTTGGCCGTGACGGTCTTGCCGGAGCCGGACTCCCCCACGATGGCAAGGACCTCACCCTTCCTGACGTTGAGGCTCACGTCCTTGACTGCGTGGACGTCGCCTGCGTCCGTGGCGAACGTGACCTGCAGGTGGTCGATGTCGAGCACGTGCTGGCCGGCGTTGGGCTGGTGTACCGGCGACGGGTCGATGTTGCCTGTCATGAATTCCTCACTTCTGCAGCGATGGCCTCATTGGCCACCGGGGCCGGCGCCGTGCCGCCGGCACGCTTGCGTCCGCGCAGGCGCGGGTCGTTCAGGTCATTAATGCTCTCCCCGACCAAGGTGAGTCCGACGACCGTCAGGACTATGGCCAAGCCAGGGAAGACACCGGTCCACCAGATGCCCGAGGAGGCATCGGAAAGTGCCTTGTTCAGGTCAAATCCCCATTCCGCAGCGGAGCTCGGCTCAATGCCAAAGCCCAGGAAGCCCAGCCCTGCCAAAGTCAGGATGGCTTCCGAGGCGTTGAGGGTGAAGATCAACGGCAGGGTCCTGGTGGCGTTGGCGAAAATGTGCCGGCCGATGATCCTGGCGCTGGAGGCGCCTACCACCTGCGCGGATTCCACGAACGGTTCGGCTTTCAGCCGTATGGTTTCGGCACGTATCACCCGGAAGTACTGCGGGACAAACACTGCGGTGATTGCCAGCCCGCAGGCGAGGATTCCACCCCAGAATCCGGACTGCCCCTTATTGATGGCGATGGACATAACGATCGCTACGAGGAGGGTCGGAAAGGCATAGATGGCATCAGCAACCACCACAAGAACCCGGTCCAGCCAGCCACCAATGTAGCCACTGACGAGCCCCAGAAATACCCCGAGGAAGATTGACATCACGACAGCGGCCACAAGCACCGCTGCGGCTGTCTGTGATCCCCAGATCACGCGTGACAGGACGTCGTAGCCTCCAACAGTCGTCCCCCATGGGTGCTTGCCACCGGGTTCCGCCTGGGCCGGAAACGAGCCTGCTTCATCGGAAATCTGGGAGAAACCATAGGGCGCCAGCAGCGGCGCGAAAACAGCAGCCACCACAAAAACAACACAAAGCACGACGCCGATCAGCAGCATCGTGCGCTGCAGGCCAACGCTTTGGCGGATGTGGGACGCCACCGGCAGGCGGTCGAGCAGCGGCTTTTTGGGGTGGGGCAGGGCTTCGTTATTCATCAGTACCTCACCCGCGGATCAATCAGGGCGGCCGCAATATCCACCACGAAATTGGTGACCGCAACGATGACGGCCAGAAGCATGACTATCCCCTGGACCGCAACAAAGTCACGCGCCGTCAGGTACTGCGCCAGCTGATACCCAAGGCCCTTCCACTCAAAAGTGGTTTCCGTCAGCACTGCGCCGCCGAGCATCAAGGCGATCTGCAGGCCCATAACGGTGATGATGGGGATCAGGGCCGGCTTGTAGGCATGCTTTGTCACAAGCCGGAATTCGCTGACTCCACGGGAGCGGCCGGCCTCAACATAATCCTTGCCCAGGGTGCCAATGACGTTGGTGCGGACCAGGCGCAGGAAAACACCGGCTGTAAGCAGGCCGAGGGCGACGGCAGGCAGAACCGCGTGGTGGACGATGTCGCCAAAAGCTGCCAGGTCACCGCTGCGCAGGGCGTCCAGCCAGTAGATCCGGCTGGGCGCTGCCAGCCTGCCCATCGCCAGTTCCGTTGTGGTGGATGCACGGCCCGCGACGGGGAACCAGCCCAAGCCTACGGAAAAGACCAGCTTCAGCAGCAGACCTGCGAAGAAGACAGGAGTGGCGTAGCAAAGAATGGCAAACAACCGCAGGAGGGCGTCCGGAACCTTATCGCGTTTGTGGGCGGCAAACATCCCCAGCGGAATCCCCACCAGCAGCGCCACGATCAAGGCATTGATGCTCAGTTCCAGCGTGGCGGCCCCGAAAGTGGTCAGCATCTCGATGACGGGCCGCCCGTCTGAGATGGTCCTTCCGAAGTTGCCTGTGGCGATGTTGCCAAGGTACTCGACGTACTGAATGAACAGGCTCCGGTCATAACCAGCCTGGTGGATCAACGCATCAATCTGCTCCTGCGGCAGGCGTCCGCCTTGGGATGCGGTGATGGGATCGCCAGTGATCCGCATCAGGAAGAAGACCAGGGTGACGAGGATGAAGATCGTCGGAAAGATAAGCAGGAAGCGGATCAGGATGTATCTCCCGAGGCCACCTCCGGCGGATTTGGATTTGGGCGGCGCTACCGTTGGCGGCGGCGCATCGATCATTGTGGCCATGCTGTCCCTGCTTGGTAAGAAAACGAAAGATGTGGGGCCAACAGTTAGGAGGCGGAGCCGCGCAGGCCCCACCTCCTAAGCTGGCGGATTGGTGATTACTTGGAAACGGTCCCGAGCCTGAACTTGAAGGATGCGTCCAATGTGGAATCCACGCCCTTCACGTTTTTCCCTGAAACGGCCACCTGGGCTCCCTGCAGCAGCGGCAGGGTGGAAATGTCCTTGGCCAGTTGGTTTTGAATGTCCTGGATAGTCTTAACACGCTCCGATTTGTCGGCAGTGACCAACTGCTTGGCAATCAGCGCTTCGACGTCGGTGTTGGAGTAGTGGTTGTTGAAGAAGCCGCCCTTAGGGAAGAAGGGGGTCAGGTAGTTGTCCGCATCACTGAAGTCCGGGAACCAGCCAAGCTGGAAGACGGGGTAGCTGTCCTTCTTCGATGCCGAGTTGTAGGTGACCCACTCGGTGGACTGCAGATCTACGGTAAAGAGGCCGCTCTTCTCCAATTGGTCCTTGACCATGGCATATTCGTCACCCGAGGACTTGCCATAGTGGTCCGGGTTGTACTGCAGTTTGAGATTGACCGGACCGCTGATGCCGGCGTCGCTGAGGACCTTCTTCGCCTTGTCCAGGCTCGGCTTGCCGCTTCCGTCGCCGTACGCCTGCTTGAAGGATTCGTTGGCGCCGAGGAAACCGGACGGAACATTGGACCACATGGGCAGATAGGTGCCCTTGTAGACCTGGTCGGAAATGGCCTGGCGGTCAACGAGGTTGGCCATGGCCTGCCGCACGGCCAGCGCCTTCTTAGGATCTGCTTCGGGAGTCTTGGCGCCGAAGGGCATGGTGTCGAAGTTGAAGACGATGTACCGCATCTCGCCGCCGGGGCCGACGTTGACCTTGACGTTGGAGTCCTTTTTGAGGTCGTCAATGTCCGTGGCGCTGAGGCTGCGGTTGGCAACGTCGATCTGCCCACCCTTGACTTCCAGCTTCATGTTGGTCTGGTCGGTGTAGTACTTAATGGTGGCGCCGGAATTGGCCGGTTTGCCGAGGACACCGTTGTAATCGGGCCAAGCCGTGAGGCTCACCAGCGTGTTCTTGTTGTAGGAGTCGATAACGTACTGGCCGTGGAAGGCCTTGGCCTTGACGATCTCCTCGTCACTGAGGAGTTTGTCCGCCGGGAAGACTTCATCGTCGACAATGGGGGCCGCGGGACTTTGCAGGATCTGGGTGAAGGTCTGATCGTTGGCCTGCTTGAGGGTGAACACCACTGTGGTGGCATCCGGGGTGGCAATGGACTGGATGTTGGTCAGCAGGGATGCAGGCCCGTTGGGATCAGCGATCTTGACCTGGCGGTCGAACGAAAACTTCACGTCTTTGGAGTCCAGTACGTGCCCATTGGCCCATTTAAGGCCGCTCTTCATCTTGACCGTGAATTCCGTGGGTTTAGTAAAGGAACCCGATTCGGCCAGGTCCGGTGTAGGTTCGGCGCCGCCGGGCTTGGAGTTCATCAGGAAGGAGTAGATCTGGTTCATCACCATGAACGAACCGTTGTCGTACGACCCCGCCGGGTCCAGGGCAGTGACTTTGTCGGTGGTGCCGTAAGCAATGATGCTGCCTGCACTTCCCGATGCTGTGCTGCTTCCGCCTCCGGACGGGCCTGTGCAGGCCGTCATTGCCAGCGCGGAAATGCCTGCCAGCGCGATCGCGCCATGCAGGGCTTTGTTGCTCTTCGTCATCTGTGAGCTTTCTGTCCGATGAGAACGTGCGCTCCGGGCACATGGGCGTGGGTGCCCCTGCCCCGGAGCACAGGGCTGATCCCTAGATTCAATCAGAGAGTCAGCCCTCGGGACGGCCAATTTGTGAGTTGAAACACAAAATTTATCTCATTGGTACCCCTGCCCACTGGTCGGACTGCGGATGCAGGCGCCTGAGGGACAGGAATCGGCCGGAAACGCCAAAGCACCGCCCCGGCGACAACCGGGACGGTGCTTTGGGATGGTGTGGCTAGAGCGCGGCGCGCTGCAGCGACCGGGCGGTGTCGATGGTGGCCTGGCCCAGTACCCGGCTGCCCTGGTAGAGCACCACTGTCTGGCCGGGGGCCACCCCCCTCAGGGGCGTCACCAGCCGGACCACCAGCTGGCCTCCGGCTCCGTCCGTGGCAGGCTCCATCCTGGCAGTGGCCGGCACCGGGTCCCCGTGCGCCCGGACCTGGGCGTAGCAGTCGAACTCAGCTCCCGTTTCCACCTCGGCGATCGGAAGTCCCGCCCAGGACACCTTGATGCCGCGGATCTCGTCGATCGCCAGCAGCGCCTCGGGACCCACCACCACCTTGTTTTCCTTGGGCCGGATTTCCAGGACGAAGCGGGGCTTGCCGTCGGCAGCGGGAGTTCCGAGTTTTAGTCCGCGCCGCTGGCCGACCGTGAACGCGTTGGCTCCCGGGTGCTCCCCCACCTTCGCGCCGGTCTCGTCGACAATGTCGCCGGTGGTCATGTCGATTTTTTCCGCAAGCCAACCCGCCGTGTCGCCGTCGGGAATGAAGCAAATGTCATGGCTGTCCGGCTTGTTGGCGACAGACAGGCCCCGCCGCTCCGCTTCGGCACGCACCTCGACCTTGGACGGGGTGTCGGCCAGCGGGAACATGGAGTGCTTGAGCTGTTCGTGGGTGAGGACGCCAAGGACGTAGCTCTGGTCCTTGGCCCAGTCCGCGGCGCGGTGCAGTTCCCGGTTACCGTGGGCGTCTTCGATCACCTTGGCGTAGTGGCCGGTGCACACGGCATCAAAGCCCAGGGCGATGGCCTTTTCCAGCAGGGCCGCGAACTTGATGCGTTCGTTGCAGCGCATGCAGGGGTTGGGCGTCCTGCCGGCCGCGTATTCATCGATGAAGTCCTGGACGACGTCTTCCTTGAAGCGCTCCGAGAAATCCCACACGTAATAGGGAATGCCCAAAACGTCGCAGGCGCGCCAGGCATCCCGGGAGTCCTCAATGGTGCAGCAGCCGCGGCTGCCCGTGCGCAGGGTGCCGGGCATGCGCGAGAGGGCCAGGTGGACGCCGACGACGTCGTGCCCGGCCTCCACCGCGCGGGCGGCGGCAACAGCGGAGTCCACTCCGCCGCTCATGGCTGCTAGTACTCGCATGCTGGCCTTCTGTTGGGGGATATGTTCTTCCGGGCCGGGCTGGGACCCACCGGCAGCGGAAACGATCTTCGCCTATCTATTCTACGGTGGCAGGCAAATCGGCCGGCACGATCCAGGCCGGTATGGGCACGAAGAACGTCGGGTGGCGCGTTCACACGCCGCGCAGCGCCTGCCGCGCCACGGTTCCTGCTGTCTGGATGGAGGACTCGTGCCCGGCCATGCCGGCCTGGCGGGCCCGCGCATAAGCCTCCGGAAGCGCCCTCAGCAAAGCATCAACGTCGGCCTCGGTGGACGCGTGCCCCAGGCTGAAACGCTGGGCTCCGCGTGCCGTTTCCTCGTCCAGGCCCATGGCGAGCAGCACGTGGGATGGCCGCGGCACGCCGGCGGTGCACGCCGAGCCGGTGGATGATTCGACGCCGGCCAGGTCAAGAAGGAACAGCAGCGAGTCACCTTCGCAGCCGGGGAACGTGAAATGGGCATTGCCTGGCAGCCGTCCTCCGTGGGGTGCCCCGCGGAGGACGGCCTCCGGAACGCTTTCCCGGACGCCCTCGATCAGGCGGTCACGCAGTGCGGCAACCCGCGCCGCTTCCGCCGGCAGCCCGGCGGTGACGGCCTCCGCGGCGGCAGCGAAGGCAGCGATGGAGGCGGTGTCCAGCGTGCCGGAGCGGACATCACGTTCCTGGCCGCCGCCGTGCTGTACCGGCGTCAGTTTTACAGCGCGGCCCAGCAGGAGTGCGCCCACGCCCACCGGGCCGCCGATCTTGTGTCCGGAGATGGACATCGCGTCCAGGCCCGATTCCTTGAAGTGCACCGGGACGGAGCCGAATGCCTGGACGGCGTCCGAGTGCACGGGGACGCCGGCGGCATGGGCCAGCTCAACCACCCGGTGGATGGGCTGGATGGTGCCCACCTCGTTGTTCGCCCACATCACGGTCACCAGGGCCACGGCGGCGGGGTCGCGCGCGAGCTCGGCTTCGAGGACGTCGAGGTCCAGGACACCCTTGCCGTCCACCGGCAGCCAGGTCACGTCGGCACCCTCGTGGCGTTCGAGCCATTCGACGGTGTCCAGCACCGCATGATGTTCGACGGCGGAGCAAAGGATGCGGCGCCGGTGTGGGTCCTCTGCCACGCGGGACCAGTACATGCCCTTCACTGCGAGGTTGTCCGATTCGGTGCCTCCGGAGGTGAAAATTACCTCGGAGGGGTGGGCTCCCGCGGCCGCTGCGATCACCTCGCGCGCATCCTCAACGGCACGGCGCGCCCGGCGTCCCGATCCATGAAGCGACGACGGGTTCCCGGTCCGGGCCAGTTCACGCGTCAGGGCGGCGAGCGCCGCTGCGGACAGCGGAGTGGTGGCGGCATGGTCGAGATAGGCGGGCATCCCCCAATTCTATCGTGGCCTGCCGCCGCATCCCCGGGGAGCCGGTCAGTCCCCGTCGGTAATCCTCGCGCAGCAATGGCCGGCGCCGGCAGCTGGGGCAACGCGCTCTTCCGGACTGCCACACCCCACCGCGGCCCCGCGCAGGAAGGCGCCGTTCATATCGCACACCACTGCCGCATGTGCCCGCGACAGGCGGTGGAACGGGCAGTTGGGAAGCAGGTAACCGCCCTCGCCGTCGTGCTCTGGCTGGTAGCCCGATTCGGTCAGGAACTCTTCCAGGTCCCCCGCCGCTTCCGCCAGTTCCCGGCCCTTCAGGAAGGCGGCCGCGCGGAGCGACTCAGCCACAGGCGCGCCGTCGGCCTGGGAGGCTTCGATGGCGGTCGCCATGAGTTCCCCGGCGAGGTCATAGTTCCGGTCCGGCACCGACGCGCCGATTTCACTCCCCACTGTCCGGTACATCTTGGCGGGGCGGCCGGAGCCCGGCCCCGTCCTTCCTGCGGGCTTGTGGAACTCCACCGCCAGCAAACCGTCCTGGACCAGCCTGTCCAGGTGGAATGACACTGTGCTGCGGGCCATGCCTGCGGCCTCGGCAACATCGTCGCGCCCCAGCGGCCGTGGTGATGATGCCACGAGCTCGAAAAGATGCAGCCTCTTGGCGTCCGTCAGCGAGGCAACGGCAGCAATCCTGTCAGCCCAGGGAAGTCGGTACATAATGCCCACCAATCCAAAGTCAAGATCTATTGATTATAGAACGTGCGCTTTCTAAAATGGGCATACCTACTTTTAGAAGGAGAACACCATGAAATCAGCGTCGGCAGTGCGGGCCCAGCACGCATCAACCACCATGCCGGCGGCCCGGCAGGCGTTCGTGCTGCTGCGTACCGTCTTCACCGTTGCTCCGGTCCTTTTCGGCCTGGACAAGTTCACGAACATCCTGACTGACTGGACCATCTACCTGGCGCCCCAGGCAACAGCGGTGGTGCCGCTGCCGCCCCAGACCTTCATGTACATCGTCGGCGCAGTGGAGATCATCGCGGGCATCGTCGTGGCTGTCCGGCCGAAGTATGGTTCGCTGCTCGTGGCGGCGTGGCTGGCAGGGATCATCGTCAACCTGCTCCTGCTGGGAAGTTTCTACGACGTGGCCCTCCGGGACTTCGGGCTGCTGGTCGGCGCGCTGGCCCTTAACCGGCTGTCGATGGGGACCAGCCGAACTGCTGCCTGACGCCGCTGGCGCCGGCCAGGCGCAAGCACTACAGACAGCGCACAGCATTACTCACGGCGCGGAGCGTTGTGCACACCCAAAGCCGCCGGCAGCTGAGCCCTCCAGCCGCCGGCGGTTTTACGAGCCGGACCCCGCGCCCCAGCCCTGCAACAGGGCCCATGCATGTACGCTGTCCGGGCTCAAGCAGACGGAGGCAGCAACGGCAGGTAGCGGACCACCTCGTCGCGCGCCGTGGCCAAGGTGGCCGGATCCGGGCAGGACACGGATATATAGGCCGAGGAGCCTGCGGTGCCGAAGACCCTCGCCAGCACGGCGGTGGACCTTCCGCCGGGAGCCGTCTGCTCCAGCGCCAGCACTTCCACATTCTTGCCGGGAGCCTCGGGGGTACCACCCCACCGCAAAGTCCCGGTCTTCAGGTACGAGGGCTGGATGGTGGCGTCCAGGTACTGGAAAAGGGCGACGGACGATTCACGGTCATCGCCGCGGACCAGCGGCCCCTGGCCCGTACTGACCCGTGCGGCGACAACGCACCCATCCGCCTTAACGTATTCGCTGGCGCCCGACACGTTGTCCTTGGTGACCTTCCAGCCGGGCACGTCCCTCAGCCCGTCAGAAATTCCCACCGGCACCCCGGGCGCCAAGGTGCCACCGGCGGCAAAGGGCAGGTCCCGTCCCGCCACTGCAGCGGCGTCGTGGCCCGGGGTGATGGTTGGCGTGGACAGAACGGGCGTGCTGGCAGGGGCAGCAGGCACGGAAGGATCCCGGACGTCCACGCTGCAGCCGCCAAGAAGCACCGCAACCAGGCCTGCAATGGCGGGCTGCACTCCCCGGTTCCATGCCCTGCCGGCCCGTCCCGCCGTCGTCGGCATATCCGTCTCCAGTCCGTCGCATCCCCTTCGGCCGGTGTCCGGCCGCGCAGGCAAGAGTCTAGACGCCGTCCGCCGGGAACCTGGAAGCCCCGGACATTCGTTGTTACGGCAGGCCCATCAACCGTGCTGGCTAGACTGGGCGGGCACTTTGCTTTCCCTGCGGAGAATTAAGACGCCGCGCATCAAGAAAAGGAAGATCTTGACCGAGAGCAGCAGCTCCCACTACCAGGTCCTTCGCGTGGCCGTCACCGCCACCGAAAAGGAAATCAAGGTGGCGTACCGGCGCGCTGCCAGGGCGGCACACCCGGACCACGGGGGTGACGCCGCAACCTTCCGCCGGGTGACCGCCGCGTACGAGACCCTCATCGATCCGCAGCGCCGGAAAGCCTACGACCGCACCTATGGCGCGGGTGCGGTCCGTGACACGTCCGACGGCGGCGCCCACTTTGATGCGCCCGCCGCCGGAAGCCGGGCCTCTGCCACCGTCCGCAGGCCGGACAACGGCAGGAACACCGCAGGCGACCCGCCGGTCTACGTTCCGCCGTACGAGGCAGCTGGCTCCGCGGTCCCGCTCATTCCCCTTGCCCAGGCCCGCCAACAGGTACACGGGATGCCGCGGAAACGGGGTATCTTCGGTGCCGAGGCCCGCATCCAGCGCGAGATGCGCACCGTTCAGCTGCTGACCCGGCAGGTGCTTCCGGCCATCCCGGCCGCGCGGCTCATCAACGGCCTGCAGTCGCCCGCGGACAACAGCCACATCGACCACGCGGTCCTGTCCGGCTACCGGCTGGCCCTGGTCAACTCCATGCTGCTGCCCAAGGGCGCCTATGCATGGGACGGCCGGACCCTCAACCACGGCGGCCGCGCGGTGGCACCACCGCAGCTCGCCCGCGTGGTGTGGGCCATGCAGGACATCTTTCCCGAGCTGAACGTCACCGGATGGACCGTGGTGCACAGCCCGGACGGCAACCTCCACGAACCCGTGATCGACCACCACCGGCGCCCCGCGGGCGCCCTGGAGACCGTCCAGATCGTCAATGCCGCCGGCATGGTGCGCGGCCTGAAGGAGTTCCTGGCATCGGGCCCTGCCCCGAACACCGTCAACGTTCCGGTCCTCGCAAGGCTGCTGCGGGGAATGCACTAAGAACGGATCGCTAGGATGGGGAGGTGTTCCGCATCCTTTTCCATGCCCCAGAAATCCCCGGCAATACCGGCAACGCCATCCGCCTTGCCGCAATCACCGGCGCAGAGCTGCACCTTGTGGAACCCCTGGGGTTCGACTTCTCTGACGCAAAACTCCGCCGGGCGGGCCTCGACTACCACGACCTCGCCGTCGTCACTGTGCACAAGTCGATCGAAGCCGCCTGGGAGCACCTTCAGCCCGGGAACGTTTACGCCTTCACCTCTGACGGCACCACCAGCTACACGGACATCACCTACCGTCCCGGTGATGTACTGATGTTCGGCCGTGAATCCGTGGGACTGCCGGCGGAACTGAAGACCGATCCCCATGTAACGGCCACCGTGCGCCTGCCCATGCTGCCGGCCCTGCGTTCCCTGAACCTCGCAAACGCCGCCTCGATTGCCGTGTATGAGGCCTGGCGCCAGCAAGGTTTTCCGGGGGCCAGGCTGTAGCAGTCGTCCGGACCGGCGCCCCCTCCCAGGAGCCATGCAAATTCTTCAGCCGCCGTCCCATCCGCCCCGCCTCCGGCCTCGAATGGCTCTTGACGACATTCGAGCGGAGCAAGGAGCGGCAGGTGACACTACTGGAGTCAGGATCCAGGCAGGCAAGCCGCAACCGGCACGGCAGTGCTCAGGATTCGCCGCCCGGAGACTTATGCTTGGACTTAATGGAAACTCCCAACGCGCCAAATTCCGAGGGCTCCGCCGCGGTGACTGACCCGCCGGCAGACCTCAGCCAACGCCTGTCAATCCTGCTCGCGGGCATCGCCCGCGGAGACCAGGCGGCGTTCGCCGAGTTCTACCAGTTGACGTCCCGCAGGGTCTTCGGCATGGCACGGCGCGTCCTGATCGATCCCGAACTCAGCGAGGACACCACCCAGGAGGTCTTCCTGCAGGTCTGGCAGAACGCGGCGAAGTTCGATCCGCAGGCAGGGAGCCCGCTTTCCTGGCTGATGACCATCTCGCACCGGCGGGCCGTGGACAAGGTGCGCTCGTCGCAGTCTTCCACCGACAGGGAAGCCAGGTACGGGGCCAGCACGCAGGACATCGACCACGACAGTGTTTCCGACGAAGTGGGCAGCCGGCTTGAGGCTGAGGCGGTGGTCCGCTGCCTGGGGACGCTGACCGAAACACAGCAGGAATCCGTGCGCCTTGCCTACTACGGCGGCCTCACCTACCGGGAGGTCGCCGAACGGCTGAACGCAGCCGTGCCCACCATCAAGTCCCGCATCCGCGATGGACTGATCCGATTGAAGACCTGTTTGGGGGTGAGTTGAGATGAGCGGTATGGACGAAGGGCGCAGTGGACGTTCGGGTTCCTTCGGCGACGCTGTCGCCATGGACCTTGCGTCAGGCCGCGCCGTTGACCTGGCCGAGCTCTACGCCCTGGATGCGGTCACGGAGCAGGAACGCGACACCATTGACCAGTACATCTCCTCGGCCCCGGCAGCGGAGCGCCTGGCCTTCCTGGACCGCGTCCGGCAGTCCCGCGAGGCGCTGGCGCGCACTTTCCGGGTGGAGGAAGAACCCCCGTCGGACCTCTTCGAGCGGATCATTGCGCAGCTTCCTGCCCAATTCCCCGGGCAGGAGGGGCTGCCCGGTGGAGCCGTACCGGCCGCAGGCACCCCGCCAACCCCATTTGAAGGCAAGCCTGCAGGGCCGGAAGCTCGCGATGAGCTGGCGCAGGCCCGCAAGCGCCGGGAGGACCGGCGCGGCGCTTCCGGCGCCCGGCGCTGGCTGGTCGGCGTGGCAGCTGCAGCAGCCATTGCCCTGGGCGGCGTGGGCGTTGGCGCCTACATTGCCGACCAAAACGATCCGGTCAACCAGGTGGCCAGGGCCGGGGACCTGCGCGAAGCTTCCGTGAACGTGGTGGGCGGCGGCAAGGCCACCCTCCTGATTTCAGCGTCGGAGGACGCGGCCGTAGTGAAGATGAGCGGCGTGCCCGCTCCCCCGGCGGGCAAGGTCTACCAGATGTGGCTGATCCCCAAGGACGGCTCCGCACCGGTGTCGCAGGGCCTCATGGACGAACAGGCCCTGTCCAAGCCTGCGGTGGTCCAGGGCATCCACTCGGCCGCTTCACTGGGAATCACAGTTGAGCCGGCGGGCGGGTCCAAGGCCCCCACCCTGCCCACGGTGGCGGCAGCCCCGCTGGGAGCCTGACCCGGCCCCGGCATCAGCCGTCAAACAGTAAAGCGCCCCCGGTTCCTTCCTGAGGAAGGAACCGGGGGCGCTTTACAACTCAAAAGCCTGCGATGGTCCCGGGCCCGTTGATTGCCACCACGTGGAAGGCTTCCGCGCTGTGCCCCTCCGGCAGCCCGGCCCGTGCGGCATTGAGCCGCATACCCTGCCGGACGGCGGCTTCCATGGCAGCCACGTCAGGATGCTGGCTGACGTGGACATGGATGGCGGCCAGCTTGGCGTCCACCTGGGCGGTGACGTCCACGAAGTGGTTCTCCCGTTCCTCGGGTCCGGCGTAAAGCCACAGCCACGGCAGCTTGTAGGCTGCCAGGCCGGCTTCGGCCAGTTCCGGGTAGGCGAACGGGTTCTCGAGCGCGGGATACACGGCACGTGTTACCGCTTCCCCCACGGCCAGGTGGTCGGGATGGCTCTTTTGGATCCGCTGCCAGTTCCGTTCCGGATGCATGGCGAGGACGACGTCGGGACGGAGTTCCCGGATCAGCCGCACCACCCCTTTCATCACCTCGTGCGACGGCTCGAGGTACCCGTCCCGCTGGTGAAGGTAGTGGATGTCGGTGACGCCCACCAGTTCCGCGGCACGGCGCTGCTCGGCGTCGCGCATGGCGATGATGTCCGCGCGGTGCGCCGGGTCGAAGCCGCCGGCGTCGCCGTCGGTCATGATGCAGTAGCTGACCTCCACGCCGGCCGCCGTCCAGGCGGCAACGGTGCCGGCTGCGCCAAAATCGATGTCGTCAGGGTGGGCCGCAAAACAGAGCACCCGCCCAACCCGGTGTATGTCCGGGTTGAACGGGCTCCCTGCCTGCCTGTGGGAGGCAGTCAACGATTCAGCCTTTTCGCTTCTTGATCTCGGCGGTGGCCTGCGGGAGGACTTCGAACACATCGCCGATGATGCCGAAATCCGCAATCTCGAAGACCGGGGACTCGGCATCCTTGTTCACGGCAACGATGACCTTGGACGTCTGCATTCCGGCTTTTTGCTGGATGGCGCCGGAGATGCCTGCGGAGATGTACAGCTGCGGGGAAACTGTCTTGCCGGTCTGCCCCACCTGGGCATCGTGGCTGATCCAGCCCGCGTCCGTGGCGGCACGGGAGGCGCCCACGGCGGCACCGAGGGCATCGGCCAACTCTTCCACCGGGCCGAAGTCGCCGTCCATGCCGCGTCCGCCGGCAACCACGATCCGTGCGTCCGTGAGGTCGGGCCGGCCGCTGGCCACCTTCTGCTCACGGGCCGTGATCCGGGCGGCTGCAGCCACCGCGGGGACCTCAACCGTCGCTGTTTCGGGCGTTGTGGGTGCAGGGGCAGGTTCCGGGGTGACGTTGTTGGCCTTCAGGGTCAGCACGGAAACCGGGGTGGTGGCTTTGCAGTCCGTGTTGTACGAGCCGGCCAGGACGGACTTGTGGGCAGTGCCGTCCGGGTCCACGGCCACCACGTCAGTAATGACCCCGGCGTTCAACCGGATAGCCGCCCGCGCCGCGATCTCCTTGCCTTCGGGCGAGTTGTCCAGCAGCACGATGCCGGCGCCGCTGGCTTCAGCCGCGGCGGCCACGTAGGCGGCCTTGGGTGCCACCAGGAAGTCATCCAGGTCCTGGGCAGACGGGCGCAGGATGCTTTCCACGCCGTATTCGGCGAAGGTGGCTGCGGCGCCGTCGGAAAGGTCTCCGTTGAGCGCCACGGCGCCCCCGCCCAGGGAACGGGCCAGGGTCAGCAGCTCAAGGCTGCTCTTCTTGAGCGATTCGCCGGGGTTGTCGATGAATACGAGTACTTTTGCCATGTCGATGTCCCTCTTAGAGCAGCTTCTGGGCGGCCAGGAAGTCAACCAGCTTGATGCCGGCGTCGCCCTCGTCGGTGATGATGGTCCCTGCAGTCCGGGGCGGCCGCTGTTCCGCGCTGGCCACGCTGGTCCAGGAACCGGCGAAGCCGACCTGGGCGGGGTCCACACCGATGTCGGCCAGGGACAGTGTGGTGATGCTCTTGCGCTTGGCTGCGATGATTCCCTTGAAGTTGGGGTACCGGGGCTCGTTGATCTGGTCCGTCACGGATACGACGGCGGGCAGCGGCGCCTCCACGGTCTCCGAGGAGGTATCCGCGTCGCGGCGGGCCGTCAGCCGGCCGCCGTCGACCTCCAGCGTGGAGGCAAAGGTCACCTGGGGCAGCCCGAGCCGCTCCGCCAGCTGCGCCGGGACAAGCGAGGTTTCACCGTCGGTGGAGGCCATGCCGGTGATGACCAGGTCCACGTCGCCCAGGTGGCGGACGGCCGCTGCGAGCGCAAGCGACGTGGCCGCGGCGTCCGAGCCGGCCAGGGCGTCGTCCGTCAGGTGAACGCCCTCGGTGGCGCCCATCTGCAGCGACTTCTTGACGGCGTTGACGGCTCCGGAGGGTCCCATGCTCAGGGCGATGACCTGGTTGCCCGCTTTGCTCCCGCCCCTCGCCTCGGCCAGCTGCAGCGCTGCCTCGAGGGCGTACTCGTCAAGCTCGGACAGAATGCTTTCATCGCGGTCCACCGTGTTGCCCTCACCGTTGAGATGACGGTCGAACTGGGCGTCCGGTACATGTTTGACCAGGACTACGATCTTCAATGTCTCTTCCACTGTGTTTACAGCAGCCTTCCATGCTTGTGGACAGCCAGCCGGGTGGGTCATGGCCGCGGAATGCCCGGCAGGCGGGTAGCTCCTAGCTAACCATATCGGCGCGCCCCTGCGCCCTCTTCCGTTAACGCCTGTGTCAGGCCCTCACCGTGGCTCAGCATGACGACGGCGGCGCCCCCTTGGATGGGAACGCCGCCGTCGTCATTGCTGCACGATGCTGCTGCCTGGCCTCAGCTGGCTGCGGCACCCAGCGTGACGTCGAATGTCTGTTCCTTGCCGCTGCGCTGGACCGTGATCTTCCCGGTGGAGCCCGCCGGCTGTTCGCGGACGGCCGCGGTCAGCTGGTTCGGTTCGCCGATGGTGAGGTCGTTGAACTTGGTGATGACGTCACCGACCTTGATACCGGCTTTTCCTGCGGCAGAGTTGGGGTCAACGGTTGCCACGTCGGCCCCCACCGAGAATTCGGAGGAGGCACCCGACGTCTTGGCCTTGACGCTGACACCCAGCTGGCCGTGCGAGGCCTTGCCGGTGTCGATGATTTCCTGGGCGACGCGCTTGGCGTTGTTGATCGGGATGCTGAACCCCACGCCGATGTTGCCGCTCTGGGAAGTGGACGTCCCGGAGCCCGCGGAAGCAATGGCGACGTTGACGCCGATGATCTCGCCCTTGCTGTTCACCAGGGCGCCGCCGGAGTTGCCAGGGTTGATGGCAGCATCAGTCTGGATGACGTTGATGGCGATGGATCCCTCGCCCGCGCTTTGCTGGCTCTGGCCGCCGCCCGGAGGGGCGAACTGGAAGCCCTGGTCGCCGCCCTGGCTGTTGTCGCCGCCCTTCGGGGCTGCGGACGATGCAACGCTGATGGTCCGGTTGAGCGTGGACACGATGCCGTCCGTGACCGTTCCGGTCAGCCCAAGCGGGGAACCGATGGCGATGGCCGTATCACCCACGTTCAGCTTGGAGGAATCACCCAGGGTGGCAGGGGTCAGGCTTGACGTGTCGTCCACCTTGATGACGGCGAGGTCGGACAGGGGGTCGGTGCCCACCAGCTTTGCCGGCAGGACCTTTCCGTCACTGGTCCGGATTTCGAGGGTGGCATTGGCGGTCTGGCCATCGAGGGTCACCACGTGGGTGTTGGTCAGGATGTGGCCTTGGTCGTCAAGGACGATGCCCGAACCCGTGCCCCCTGAGCTGCCGCTGGTGGCACTGATGGTGACGACGCTGGGCGAGGCCTTCACGGCAGCCGCGGTAATAGCGTTGACGTCGTCCTTGTTGTTGACGATGACCGTGCCGGGCTGGCTGTTGCTGCCGACGGTTGAAGTGCTGGACCCGGTGTTCCCAAACAGTTCGCCGGCACCCACCGTAGCCACGCCGCCTCCCACAAGGCCTGCTGCGAGGATGCTGGCCACGAGGGTACCGACGCCAAAGGTTGCCTTCCGGCGCGGCGCGTCCTTGGGATTGGGGGTGTAGCCGGCGTTGCCGTTCGGCGTGCCGGGGCCCCCGCCGTGAACGGGCTGGCTATCGTGGTGCTGCTGCTGGCCGTAGTATCCGGACTGGCCGTAAAACGGCTGGCGCTGCGGATACACCGGACGTGGAGCTCCGGGCAACTCCTGGGTGTGGTCGCGCTGCTCCGCACCGCTGTAGCCGCCGGGCTCCTGGTCCGCGGTCCCGTTCCCATACTGAGTGGCCACCTGCCGGTCACCGGGCTGCTGCGCGTTCTGCTGCTGGCCCTGCCGCTGCCACGGGTTCCGGTTGCCCGCGTGGCTGTCCTCCGGGACCGGTCCTGGGGTTTGATTCTCAGTCATGGGACTTCCTTTCATCCTCGTCTGCCATTAACTATGGACCGTCCCGCTGGAACAAGCTCGGATGTTTGCTGAGAGCTTCCTGAACGTTCCGGTCATGTCCTTCTGGAGGGCGGGGCGTTTCGCTGGGGGCATATTCGCCGTCATGGACTGGCTGTGGGGTGCACCATAGAATCAAAGATGAATTGCCACAGCGACCTGCGGCTTCACACCAAGCGTGGGGGCGCTGTTGGATTCGACGACTGATTCGTCCCGAATCGGTGTCAGGCGTGCTGAAGGGTTGCACATGCGGTCAAAGTTCAAACGTTTCCTCGCCGTGATCGGCCTTGCCGGGCTGCTGGCGGTACCCGCCGGCGCCGCCTGGGCCGAAAACCCGGTCACCATCCCCTCCGGCACCAACATTGTTGATGACGCGAACGTCCTGGGCAGCCGGAAGGGCGAGGTCCAGGACGCCATCCAGAAGCTGCTGAAGGACCACAAGTACAACCTGTACGTGGTCACGGTTAAGTCTTTCGAGAACCCCACTGATCCCGCAGCCTGGAGCAATGCGGTGGCGCAGGCCAAGGGAATGGGCAAAGCAGACGCCATTCTTGCCATCGCCACCGAGCAGGGCAAGTACTACTTCTCGCCCAATTCCGCCAGTTCCATTTACTCCAAGCGCAGCAACATCACCCAGAACGCTGTCGCCGCCAACCTCGGGGCGGGCAAGCGCGACTTCGCCCAGGCTGCCATCGATACCGCCTCAGCCATCGGCGATGCCGCCGGCGGCGGCAGCGGCAATGTGTCATCCGGTGACGGGGCCGGCGCGGGCATCCTGGTGGGTGCCGGCGTGGTGGTGGCCGGCGGCGGCGCGTACCTGTATTACCGGAACCGGCGAAAGAAGGCCGCCGGCAAGGACGCGTCCAGTGGAAGCTACGGCCCCCAGGGCGCAGAACTGGACCCGCTGGCGTCACTGAGCGTGGAGGAACTCCGCCGGAAGAGCGGATCCCTGCTCATCGAAGCGGATGACGCCATCAAGTCCAGCGAGCAGGAACTCGGCTTTGCCCAGGCACAGTACGGTGATGCCGCCGTCGGAAACTTCACCAAAGCTTTGGCGGAAGCGAAGGGCCACATGACGGAGTCCTTCAAGCTTCAGCAGCAGCTGGACGACCACATTCCGGACACCGAGGAGCAGCAGCGGACCTGGCTGGGCGAGATCATCCGGCGCTCGGAAGCCGCCCTGGCCTCCCTGCAGGAGCAGAAGGCGGACTTCGACTCCCTGCGTGAGCTGGAGAAGAACGCACCGCAGGCCCTTGCGGCGGTCAACACCGGAGCCCGCGAAGCGGACGCCAAGATCGCCAGCGCGGAGCAGTCCCTTGCCGCCATGCGGTCAAAGTACGCCGACAGTGCGCTGACCCAGGTCTCGGACAACATCGTGCAGGCCAAGGAACGGCTGGCGTTCGTCCAGAACGCCTCCGAAACCGCGCAGCAGAAGCTCGGCGAGGGCGAGAGCAGCCTGGCGGCAGTGGCCGTTCGCGCAGCCGAAGAAAGCCTGCACCAGACCAACGTCCTGCTGGATGCCATCGCCAAGGTCGCCGCCAATCTCGACCAGGCCCGCAACGGCCTCGAAGCGGCGGTGGTGGATACGTCCCAGGACCTGGCCCAGGCAAAGGCCATGATCCAGTCCGGCACCCACGCCGAACTGGCCGGTCCAGTGGCAGCGGTGGAGGCCGCCCTTGCCCAGGTGAAGACCGAAATCCAGGGTGGAAAGATTGACCCCATCGCCACCCTGCAGAGGGTGGAAACCGCGCACCAGTCCCTGGACCAGGCCCTGACCGGGATCCGGGACCAGCAGGAGCAGGCCCGCCGCGCACAGGCGTCGCTGCAGCAGACCATCATGTCCGCCCAGGCCCAGATCAGTGCCACCTCCGATTACATCACCGCGCGCCGCGGCGGGGTGGGCACCGAGGCACGCACCAGGCTTGCGGAGTCGCAGCGGAACCTCGACTACGCACTCTCCATTGCCCGCACCGACCCCGTCACCGCGCTTACCTACGCGCAGCAGGCCCACGCCCTGGCAGCACAGGCCGCACAGCTGGCCCAGGCCGACGTCGAGCATTTTGACGGCTATGCCAACCAGGGCTTCGGCCGTGGCGGCATGTTCGGCGGCGGAGGCGGCGGCGGACTGGGCGGCGCCATCCTGGGCGGCATCCTGATCAACTCAATCCTCAACGGTGGCCACGGCGGCTGGGGCGGCGGCGGCGGCTGGGGTGATGGCGGTGGAGGCGGCGGCTTCGGCGGGGACGGCGGCTTTGGCGGCGGTGATTTCGGCGGCGGAGACTCCGGCAGTTTCTAAACACTTCCGTCGGAACACGCTGGAGAACCCGGCGGGCGGACAGAAGCACGACACCACTGTTCACGGACGTCAGTGGTCAACACAGAGCAGGACGAAAGGCAAACACCATGGTTAAGCAGTCCATTTTCGGCCGGATCGCGCAGCTGGCAAAGGCCAATATCAACTCCTTGCTGGACAACGCCGAGGATCCGCAGCGGATGCTGGACCAGATGGTCCGCGACTACACCAACAACATCGCCGAAGCCGAGTCCGCCGTGGCGCAAACCATCGGCAACCTCCGCATGCTGGAAGACGACTACAACGAAGACGTCAAGAACGCCCGCGACTGGGGGAACAAGGCACTGGCCGCCTCCCGCAAGGCTGACGAGTTCCGCGCCGCCGGCGACGTCGCCGACGCCGAGAAGTTCGACAACCTGGCAAAGGTCGCCCTGCAGCGGCAGATGGCGGCCGAGAACGAAGCCAAGGGCGCAGAGCCGAGCATCGCCTCCCAGCGCGAGGTGGTGGACAAGCTGAAGACCGGCCTGGACCAGATGAAGAACAAGCTCAACCAGCTGACCAGCAAGCGCAACGAACTGGTGGCCAGGTCCAAGACGGCAGAGGCGCAGTCCCAGGTGCACGATGCCATCAAGAGCATCGACATCATGGACCCCACCAGCGAAGTGGGACGCTTCGAAGAAAAGATCCGCCGCGAAGAGGCCAGGGTCCGCGGCCAGGAGGAACTGGCAGCGTCCAGCCTGGATGCCCAGTTCAACCAGCTGGAGGACCTTGGCGAGCAGACGGAGATCGAGGCCCGGCTGGCCGCTTTGAAGGCCGGCGGCGCCAAACCTGCCCTCGGCGCCGCCAACGCCGCGGAGTCCGAGGCAACCGTGGAGGAAGCGGACTTCGACAAGCTCTAAGGCCAGCCAGCACCACACAGTCGAAACCAGGCGGTGGCCGGGACCCCGTGGTCCCGGCCACCGGCATGTCCGCAGTGTGTAGCGTGGAGCCATGACCTCCTCTGAAGAGACCGCCCTGGTCTGGCTGCGCGATGACCTTCGCCTGGATGACAACCCCGCCCTCAACTCCGCCGCCGCGCTGGGCCTGCCGGTGACAGTGGTGTACGTCCTGGATGAAGAATCTGCGGGCATCCGGCCGCTGGGCGGTGCAACCCGGTGGTGGCTGCACCACTCACTGGCACGATTGGCTTCCTCCCTCGAGGCCCGCGGCTCGCGGCTGCTCCTTCGCCGGGGGCCGGCCGGGCGGGTGATTAAGGAAGTGGCTGTGCACGCCGGAGCAACGCACTTGTTCTGGAACCGGCGGTACGGTCAACCCGAGCGCAGCATCGACGCCGCGGTCAAGGAGTGGGCCGGGGAGAACGGCCTGGAGGCGTCAAGCTTCCAGGCAAACCTCCTGTTCGAGCCCTGGACGGTCAAGACAGGCTCCGGCGGCCCCTACAAGGTGTTCACTCCTTTCTGGCGGGCATGCCTTGCCGGCCAGGAGGTCCGGGACCCCCAGGAGCCTCCGGCCCGGATCCCGGGACCCCCTCAGGGCGGCCGTCTCCAGGCCGGCGACGAGCTCGACAGCTGGCGGCTGCTCCCCTCCTCCCCCGACTGGAGCGGCGGCCTCTCCGCCACCTGGACTCCCGGCGAGGAAGGCGCGCGCCACCGGCTGGCGGACTTCCTGGACGGCCCTGCCGAGGAATATGGAACCGGACGGAACCTGCCCGGCATCGAGGGAACCAGCCGTCTGTCACCCCACCTGCGTTTCGGCGAAGTCAGCCCGTTCCGGGTGTGGCGTGAGATCCGCCAACGTTTCCCGCATAAGGTGCCGGCCGACGTCGGAATTTTCCGCTCGGAGCTTGGCTGGCGGGAATTCTGCTGGCAGCTGCTGTACAACAACCCGGACCTGGCCACCCGCAACTACCGGCCCGAATTCGACCGGTTCGCCTGGCAGCAGCCGGGCAGGAGTGAGCTCGCGGCCTGGCAGCAGGGACGCACGGGCTACCCCCTGGTGGACGCCGGGATGCGGCAGCTCTGGCAGACCGGCTGGATGCACAACCGGGTGCGGATGGCCGCGGCCTCGTTCCTGGTGAAGAATCTGCTGGCCGACTGGCGGATTGGAGAGCAATGGTTCTGGGACACGCTGGTGGACGCCGACGCCGCCAGCAATCCGGCCAACTGGCAGTGGGTGGCCGGTTCCGGCGCGGACGCGTCGCCGTACTACCGGATCTTCAATCCCGTCACCCAAAGCAGGAAATTCGACGCCGGCGGCCGGTACCTGCGCGAGTTCGTTCCGGAGCTCGCTGACCTGGACAACAAGTCCATCCACGAGCCCTGGAAGACCGGGGTCCCGGACTACCCGGAACCCCTTGTGGAGCTTCCTCAGTCCCGGGAACGGGCGCTGGCTGCCTACCAGCAGCTCAAGGACGGCTGAGCCGCCCCGGCTGTGGGGTGCCGGGTGGCCTTAGCGGCTGACCTTGCCCATGAGGGAGGCGATGGGCCGCAGGAAGACCGGGCGGGCCAGGAACCACGCGGCCGCCATGACGGCCACGGAGGCCAGGAACACCCAGAAGCCGAACCAGCCGTCGTCGTCCCGGACCCCGTACATGTGGTTCAGGTTCCGCAGTGCACCCGTGGTGAGCACCAGGAAGACGTGGACCACGATGAAGGCCACGAAGTAGATCATCACCGGGAAGTGGACGGCGCGGGCCCATTCGATCGGGTAGGCCTTGTTCAGGCCGGCAGCCTTCTTTGGCCAGGCGGAGGACATCCGCAGGCCCGTGATGAACGCCAGCGGAGCGGCGAGGAAGACCGTCACGAAGTAAGCCAGGAGCTGCAGCGCGTTGTAGTTGATCCAGCCGTCTTCCGTGGGCCAGTCCAGCGAGGCGTATTGCAGCGCGGCCGACAGGGCGTTGGGGATGACGTCCCAGCTGGTGGGGACGATGCGCATCCATTGCCCGGTGGCGAACAGCAGCACGGCAAAGACGAGCCCGTTCAGGATCCACAGGGCGTCCAGCGTCAGGTGGAACCACAGTTCAAGGCTGATCTTGGTGGGCGCGTTCCTGGTGCGGATCAGGCCCTTGTTGTTCCGGGTCCAGTGCCCGCTGGGCCGTGTGGTGGTCCGCACCTGCCATCCGGTGCGGATGATCAGGAGCAGGAAGAAGGCGTTGAGGAAGTGCTGCCAGGCGAGCCACGCGGGGAATCCCTCCGGGGCGCCGGCCGGCAGTGCCGACTGGCCCGGGTAGTCGGTGACAAAGGACGCGACGGCGGGCAGTCCCACGACCAGCCTGGCCGCCAGAACCACCAGGACCAGCGCCACGAGGACAGCAGGAACCGCCCAGTAGAGCCGGGACCGCTTACCCGTCGCGGCGCCGGGTTTCTTCGTGGGTGTGGCCATCGAACAACATACCTCTCAAGAATGACTGGGGCAGCCCGCAGATCGCGGGACCCTTCGAAAGAGAATACTAGGAACTGTGCGCATCCAAGGAAAAGAAAGACCCCGGCCGGCGTAACTGCCGGTCGGGGCCTTCATAAGTTGCGGGGACAGGATTTGAACCTGTGACCTCTGGGTTATGAGCCCAGCGAGCTACCGAACTGCTCCACCCCGCGTCGCTTGATCAACACTACCCTACTTTCACGGCCGGCCTGACCACACGTCCACCAGGCCCCCTTGGGGTTCGACGACGGTCCCGGCGGCCCCAGCGGAGAAAGCAAAAGACCCGGACATTGTTTCCAATGTCCGGGCCTTTCCTCAGTTGCGGGGACAGGATTTGAACCTGTGACCTCTGGGTTATGAGCCCAGCGAGCTACCGAACTGCTCCACCCCGCGTCGCAAGAACTACTTTACCGGGAGGTGAACCGCAGGCCAAATCGAAGCGGCGTGACGTCCGTTACGCCGGCCCGGCACCTTGCCCCCATGGGGCTCGGATGCCGGGCCGCCGCCGTCGTGCTGCTGTGCCCGTCCTGCTACCGGCCCGCTGACGGGGACGGCGTTGCCGAGGGTGAGCTGGAAGCAGCGGGGGCCGGGCTTGCCTCCGGAGCGGTGACCGGGATCTTGGCCTCGGCGTCCATCGCCTTCTTCAGCGCGGCCGCCACCTTCTTCTGCGCCTCGCCATAGGCAGCGAAGTCGCCTGCCGCCAGTGCCGACTGGCCGGACTGGATGGCCGCATTCGCCTCGTCCAGGGCCGCCTTCAACTGGGCCTTCGCGTCCGCTGCGGCCGGTGTCGCAGGCGCTGCCGGGCCGGCCGGCACCTGGCCGTTGTTGGCGGAGTCACCCGCTGCTGCACCGGAGTCACCACCGAATAGCTGCTTGAGGGCCGCGTCAAGCGTTGGCGCGAAGCCCACCTTGTCCCCGAAGGCCACCAGCACGCGTTGCAGGGTGGGGTAGGACGTCTCACCGGTGGACTTGAGGTAGACAGGCTGGACGTAAAGGATGCCGCCGCCGACGGGCAGGGTGAGCAGGTTGCCGTTCAGCACGTCCGACGCACCCTGCCGCAGCAGGTTCAGTGCCTGCGAAACAGTGGGATCGGAGTTGAACTTGTTCTGCGCCTGGCCCGGGCCGGGCACCTGCGTTTCCGGCGGGATCTGCAGCAGCCGGAGCTTGCCGTAGCCGTCCGCCTTCACACCGGCCTGGTTCCCGGCATCCGAGTCAGCGGCGAGGAACCCGTACAGGACGTTGCGGGCATTGCCGTTGACGATCTGCGGGATGAACGAGGACGTCAGCTGGAACGCAGGCTTCTGCTGGTCCGGCATCTGCAGCGACATGTAGAACGGCGGCTGCTTCACGTCCGTATCCACCGTGGGATCGGCAGGTACGCTCCATGCGTCGTTGTTCTTGTAGAAGCTGGTGGGATCCGTCACGTGGTACTGCCCCAGCAGCTCACGCTGGACCTTGAAGAGGTCCTCCGGGTAGCGGACGTGGCTCATCACCGCGCCGGACATCTCCGAGTACGGCTTCAGGGATGAGGGGAAGACCTTCTGCCAGGCCTTGAGGACCGGGTCCGTGTCGTCCCAGGCATAGAGGGTGACCGAGCCGTCGTAGGCATCCACAGTGGCCTTGACCGAGTTGCGGATGTAGTTCACCGTGCTGTTGGGCAGGGCCACGGCGCGGCCGGAGCTGGTCTGCGAATCAGTGGTGGCATCCGAGAGCTGCTTCTGCTGCGAGTACGGGTAGTACTGGCTGGTGGTGTAGCCGTCCACGATCCATTTGACCCGGCCGTCCACCACGGCCGGGTAAGCGCCGCCGTCAACGGTCAGGTAGGGTGCCACCTTCTGGACACGCTCGCGGGGGCTGCGGTCATACAGGATCTGCGACGCCGGGTTCACGCCGTCCGATAGCAGCAGGTCCGAGGACTGGAACTTGATGGCGTAAAGGATCTTGTTGAAGAAGGATCCAACATTGGGCCCGCCGTTCCCCTTGAACGTGTACTGGGTTTCGCCCTCCCCTTCCTTGCCGGAAGGGCGGTCCTGCTCGCGCGGGGTGGCGCCGTCGGGTGCGCCGACGATCGAGTATTCGGGCGAGGACTCGCCGAAGTAGATCCGCGGCTCGTAGGTTGTATCGTTGCCCAACACGCCGGTGGACGGAATGCCGGACTGGAGGAATTCAGGCTTGCCGTCAACCGTGAACTTGTTGCCCTTGGCCGCCACAACCCCATAGCCGTGGGTGTACACCACATGCTGGTTCAGCCAGCCCTGCTGGTTGGTTGCCACGTTCGTGGGATTCAGTTCCCGCACGGCGATCACGGTGTCCTGGATCTTGCCGTCCACCTCGTAGCGGTCCACATTGAGGGCCTTGGGGAACTGGTAGTACGGGCGGTACTGCTCCAGCTGAGCAAACGCGTCCGAAATCAGGTTCGGGTCCAGGAGGCGGATGTTGGCAGTGGTCTGGGCGTCCGGCGCCAACGCGCCGGTACTGGCCGTGTTGGTGGCGTCGTACCGGGTTTCCTGGATGCCGTCCAGGCCGTAGGCCTTGCGTGTGTTCTCGATGTTGCGCTGGATGTACTTGCTTTCCAGCGTCTGCTCGGACGGGCGGACCTGGAACTGCTGGATCACCCAGGGATAGACGCCCCCGGCCAGGATGGAGGTGATGATCAGCATGGCGGTACCGATCACCGGAAGGCGCCAGCGGCCAATCACGGCGGCCACGATGAACAGGATGGCCACCAGCACGGCAGCCACGGCGAGGATGGCCTTGGTGGGGATGACGGCGTTGACATCCGTGTAGAGGGCGCCGGCCCAGCGGCCGCCGTTGCTCTGGACGGAAGAGTAGCGGTCGAGCCAGAAGTTGACGCCGAGGAGCACCAGGAAGGCGGCGCCGGTCACGGCGATGTGGATCTGTGCCGCGCGGCTGGTGAACACGCCGCGCTCCATCAGCCGGATGCTGCCGTACAGGTAGTGCGTGAGGATGCCGGCGATGCCCGCAATCACCACCACGCTGATCAGGAACCCGGTCACAAAACCGAGGAACGGCAGGGTCATCAGGTAGAAGCTGATGTCCATGTTGAACTGCGGATCGGCCTCGCCGAAGCCAACCTGGTTGAAGAACAGCAGGACCTTCTGCCACTGGCTCGCCGCAGCGCTGCCCGCAAACAGGCCGAAGAGGACCGGCAGGCCCACCATGACGATGCGCCGGACCGGCTCCAGCTGCGCCTGGTACCGGTTGAGGTTGTCCCTGATTTCGGAGTCCGGCGCGTAGACCGGCCGGGCGTTGTAGGCAATGCGGATCGAAAAGAAGACAGCCGCGAACATGATGGCGAAGCCGGCCACGAAGGTGGCGATCTTGGCGAGGTTCTCGGTGACGAAGACTTCGATGAAGCCCAGTTGCCGGTACCAGAGGACGTCGGTCCAGACGTTGGCGAAGAAAATGAAGCCCACTACCACCAGGGCGACAATAATCAGGGTGGGCGTCAGCACGCCGCGTCGTGAAGGGGGCCTGCCGGTGGACATGGTGCTGGCGGGACGGGACAAACTGGGTACCTCATAGCTGGTCGTCGAAATATTCGAAGCGTGCGAGCGACGTACGGTACCGGTCAAACGGCTGGTTTCGTCCGTCAACTGTGCCACGAGTGGCGGTAAAGCTTAGTTCCTGTGAGTCTAGTTGCGCCCAGTCTATTTGCTGGAGCAGGCCGGGAGCGCGGATGTGTCCTGGCCGCTTCCGGCCAGTTCCACGGCATGCCGGGCTTCCGAGAGGTTTTCCACGCGGACCACCTGGAGGCCGTCGGGAACGTGGCCGGCCACTTCGTTGCAGTTGCCGGCGGGCGCCAGGAAAAGGGTGGCACCGGACGAACGCGCACCCCGCATCTTTTGCCCGATGCCGCCGATGGGTCCCACCTTGCCGTCAGGCGAGATGGTGCCGGTACCCGCGATATGTTTTCCGCCGGTGAGGTCCCCCGGCGTAACCGTATCGATGATGCCCAGCGAGAACATGAGCCCGGCACTGGGCCCGCCCACCTTGTCCAGGGAGATCTGGACCTGGAAGGGGAAGCTGAAGAGGTACTTCAACATGACACCGAGGATGAAACGGCCCTGGCCGTTGTCCTTGGGCGTGACCTGGACGGTGACGGGCTGGCCGGCGCGTTCCACCGTTACCGATACCGGGGCACCCTTGCCCGAGGCCAGCTCATCCTGGATCACACTGAGGGCGGTGATGTCCCTGCCGTTAATGGATTTGAGGATGTCCCCTTGCTGGATCCTGCCGGCGGACGCGGAATCCTTGGACAGGTCCGCGGCCTGGAGCTGTTGGCTGAAGGGAATCCCGAGTTCATTCAGGGCGGAGGCCACCGCGTTCTCCTGGGACGTGGCCATGGCCACCGCACTCTGTTCCTGGGCCTCTTCCTTCGTTGTGCCCGTGGGATAGATCAGCTCCACCGGGTACACGGCTTTGGAGTTGTCCAGCCATGCCGAGAATGCGTCGAGGATGCTGACCGGGCCATTGGGGCCGCCGTCAACGTACACGGTGGTCAGGTCGAGGCTCCCGGCAGCCGGATACGTTTCGCGGCCGCTGACGTTGATGACCGGATGTCCCTGGCTCTCCCCCAGCGTGTTGTAGGTGGGCCCGGGCGATTCAATGACATACGGCACCGGAAGCGTACCCACGGCAATTCCCAGCCCCAACGCCGCCAGCCCGGCAACCATCATGGTGGAAAGCCGCCTGCCCGTGCCGCCGCCGTCGGACGCGCCGGGGCCGCTGCGTTCAACTGCCTGGCCGCCACCGGCCCCGGAGCCTTCGGGCGGGCTGCCGGCACCAAACGGACCGGGCTTGGAGAAAGGGGGAAGATCGGGAACGTGGTCCTCTGAAGGGTGGCCGCCACGGGTTGTAGTCACCCCACCAACAGTACGCGGTGGTGGTGCGACGGGGCGCTTTGCCTAGAGCGAACGACGGCGGCGGGCGGCAGACAGCCGACCCCCACCGGGGTACCGTGAAGGTTGATCAACAGTCACACCATCGATCGGCGGGACCATGACCTCCAACCCACTCAATCCGTCCAACGGCGACGACACCCCCAAGGATCCGTTGACCGAAATGCTGCAGAACCTAATGGGCGGCAAGGGGATGGAAAACTTCGATCCCGCCGAGCTGGCCAAGGCGGCCGGCCTGCCGGACGACCCCAACCTGCTGGCCCAGATGTTCTCCCAGGTTCAGGCGATGATGAGCGCACCGTCCGAAGGGCCCGTCAACTGGACACTGGCCCACGACAATGCCCGGCGGGTTGCGGCCGGCAGCGCGGACCCGTCCGTCACAGCCCAGCAGTCCCGGGAGGTGGATGAAGCCCTCCGCCTCGCCGAGATGTGGCTGGACCCCGTCACCGACCTGCCCGCCACCGGTCTGATCGGCAAGGCATGGTCCCGCGCGGAATGGGTGGAGGCCACCCTGGGCACCTGGAAGCGGCTGACAGAACCCGTGGCCAACAGCATCGCCAATGCGCTCTCCTCCGCCATGACGGAGCAGATGCCCGAGGAAATGAAGTCCATGATGGGCGGCGCCTCCTCGATGCTGCAGAACATGGGCGGCGCCATCTTCGGTATGCAGCTGGGGCAGGCCATCGGCGCCCTGTCCAAGGACGTGGTGAGCTCCACCGACATCGGCGTCCCGCTGGCCGACCTTGAGATGGCACTCCTGCCGGCCAATGTCGCCGCGTTCGGCGAGGGCCTGTCCCTGCCCGGGAACGACATCCGGCTGTTCCTGGCCGTGCGGGAAGCCGCGCACGCCCGGCTGTTCGTACAGGTTCCCTGGCTGCGCGGACACCTGCTGGGCGCCATCGAGGCATACGCCCGCGGCATCCACATCGACACCTCACGCATCGAGGAACTCGCCCGCGACCTTGACCCCAGCAACCCGGAAGGCATCCAGGAGGCCTTGTCGCAGGGCGTGTTCATGCCACAGCGGACTCCCGCCCAGGAACAGGCACTGGAAAAGCTCGAGACCGCGCTGGCCCTTGTGGAGGGCTGGGTGGATGAACTGACCGCGGCCGCCACGGAGAAGGTCCTGCCGTCCGCCGGGGCACTGCGCGAAACAGTGCGGCGCCGGCGGGCAACGGGCGGTCCCGCCGAACACGCCTTCGCTTCACTGGTGGGACTCGAGCTGCGTCCGCGCAGGCTGCGGGACGCGGCCACCCTGTGGGCCACGTTGAAGGAGGAACGCGGGATCGAGGGCCGTGACGCCATCTGGCACCACCCCGACCTGCTGCCCACGGCCGAGGACCTGGATGATCCGAAGGGTTTCAGCTCCCGCCGCAAGCTTGCCGAGGCAAGCGACAGCGAGGTGGA
The DNA here is from genome assembly GCF_019977275.1 of Arthrobacter sp. StoSoilB19. Taxonomy (NCBI): domain Bacteria; kingdom Bacillati; phylum Actinomycetota; class Actinomycetes; order Micrococcales; family Micrococcaceae; genus Arthrobacter; species Arthrobacter sp. StoSoilB19. The sequence goes on from NZ_AP024650.1 coordinate 2,870,021, forward strand.
TGACGCGCTGCAGAAACTGCTGGACGGCGGTTTCGACGACACCTCCGGTGATCAGGGCGGCGCCGGGGACACCGGCAGCAAGGACGACGACGGCGGAACGGACCAGCCCAAGGGCTGAGACATTGCTGGCGGGCCAGGGCTTCCTGGCCCGCCAGACTTCTTTTCGCCGGATTTAATGCCCGCTATTGGACTACGTCAGCGTCAAGCGGGCCGACGTCAGGCTGGTCGGCATCTTTGTCCATTCCCCGCGACGTGGCGAAGGAAACACCCTCGAGGAAGGCCTTGGCCCGCTGGGTTTCGGGGTAGGCCTCCAGCAGCTGCCAGAAGGCAGCGTTGTGTGAGGCCACCAGAAGGTGGGCCAGCTCGTGGAGCAGCACGTAGTCGATGACCCACTGGGGCATGGGCCGCAGCTTGTCAGACAGGCGGATGGTCCCCTCGGCCGGCGTGGCCGAACCCCACCGGGAATTCTGGTTGCTGACCCAACGGACGGATGTGGGCACTGACCGGCCACCGAGGTATTGCGTGGACAGCGTGGCCGCATGGGCTGCGAGGGCCTCATCTGTGGCAGGACGCCGCCGCCCGGCTGCCGCCTGCCGCTGCCCCTGCGTGTGCAGTTTGGCCAGCATTTTGTGGACCCACTCGCGCTCCTGCGCCGCAGTGAAGCGGGCCGGAATGGCAACCACCGCCGTCCCGTCTTCCCAGAACGCCGCCACGGTTCGGGTGCGCCGGGCAGAGCGCCGCACCTCCACCGGAGAACCGTTCGAGGTGGTCAGCACTGACGCCTGCCGGGCACCGCCGCTGGCTCCGCGTTTCACAGGACCGAGCTTTCGACGAGGACCCGGAGGACGTCCTCCCCGTACTTTTCCAGCTTGGATGGGCCAACGCCGGCCAGGCCGGCAAGTTCCTCCAGCGACGCCGGCCTCGCCTCCGCGATGGCAGTGAGGGTGGCGTCGGTAAAGACGACGAAGGCCGGGACGTCCGCGGATTGGGCCACCTCGCGGCGCCAGTTGCGGAGCGCATCAAAGGTCTGCTCCTCGTAGCTGGGGGGACACGCGTTGCAGCGGCCAACCTTGCGTTCCGCTCCGGTGGCAAGCATGCTCCCGCAGACCCGGCACACGGCGGGGGCGGCAGCCTTGCGGCGCGGAAGCGCGCCCTTCCCCCGGGTGCTTGAGCTTGCCACCGAGTCCGGCCGCAGGCCGTCGAGGAACCGGGACGGCTTCCGGTTGGCCCGGCCGCCGGGGGTCCTCGCGGTGCTCCACGAGAGGGAAAGGTGTTCACGGGCGCGGGTGATGCCGACATAGAGGAGGCGGCGCTCCTCATCCACCGATTCCGGTGAATCGGCGAAGGAAATGGGCATCAGGCCTTCGCTGAGCCCCACCAGGAAGACGGCATCCCATTCCAGGCCCTTGGCCGCGTGGAGCGAGGCGAGCGTAACGCCCTGCACGGTGGGCGCGTGCTGGGCGAGGGAACGCTCCTGGAGTTCGTTGACGAAATCAGCCAGGCCAAACTGGGGGCCGCGGGACTGCACCAGTTCGTCGGCGAGCGCCACCAGTGCCGCGAGGGACTCCCAGCGTTCGCGCAGGGCACCCCCGCTGTGCGGTGCCGAGTCGGTGTAGCCGAGGGAGGAGACGATGTCCCGGACCAGTTGACCCAGGGGTTCCGGTGTGTCCGATTCGGAAACCGCCCGGGTGGCGGCACGCAGCTGGAGGATCGCGTCCCTTACCTCCTTGCGGGCGAAGAAGCGCTCGCCGCCACGCAGCTGGTAGCCGATGCCTGCCGCGGCCAGCGCCTGCTCGTAAGCCTCGGACTGGCCGTTGGTACGGAAAAGGATGGCCACCTCGCTGGCTGGAGTGCCGGCGTCGAGCAGTGCCTTGATCTTCTGCGCCACCGTGGCGGCTTCAGCTTCGTCGTCCGTGCACTCGGTGAACTGGGGCGCGGGCCCGGCGGGGCGCTGCGCCACGAGCTGGAGGGGCGATGCCCACGCGGCGTCGGCGGTGGGCCCGCCGCTGCGGCGGGCGGCCAGCAGGTCATTGGCCAGTTTCACCACCTGCGGGGTGGAGCGGTAGTCCCTGATGAGCTTGACCACGTTGGCCTGGGGGTATCGGGTCTTGAAGTCCAGGAGGTGCCGGGGCGATGCGCCGGTAAAGGAATAGATGGTCTGGCTTGCGTCACCCACCACGCAGAGTTCGTCACGGCCGCCGAGCCACAGGTCCAGGAGCCGCTGCTGCAGCGGGGAGACGTCCTGATATTCGTCCACCACAAAGTGCCGGTACTGTTCCCGGACCGTGGCGGCCACCTTCTCGTCCTCCTGCAGGATGCCCACCGTGATCAGCAGGACGTCCTCAAAGTCGATCACGTTGCGGTCCGTCTTGACGTCCTCGTAGGACTGGAAGACCCGGGCGACCGTGGTGAGGTCAAACCCGCCGGGCGCGCCCCTCCCTTGGGCGTTCTCCAGGTAATTGGCCGGTGTCAGCATGGACACTTTGGCCCATTCGATTTCCGAGGCAAGGTCGCGGATGGAGGCCCGGTCCGTGCTGAGCCTGAGCCGCCGGGCGGCCTCTGCCAGCATCTGGGCCTTGTGGTCCAGCAGGTTGGGCAGTGTTCCACCCACCGCCTGGGGCCAGAAGAACTGCAGCTGGCGCAGGGCAGCGGCGTGGAAGGTACGGGCCTGCACGTTGCCGGCGCCAAGGTCCCGCAGGCGGCTGCGCATCTCTGCCGCAGCCCGGGCCGTGAACGTTACGGCGAGCAGGCGCTGCGGAGTGTAAACCCCCGAGTGCACGCCGTAGGCGATGCGGTGGGTGATGGCACGGGTCTTTCCGGTGCCCGCGCCGGCCAGGACGCACAACGGGCCATTCAAGGTGCTGGCCACCTCACGCTGTTCGGCGTCCAGTCCGCCGAGGATCCGGTCCTCCAGCGAGGCTGCTCCGTCAAAATTCTCTGTAGTCACTTCTGCTGCTTTGTTTCTCGACTACCGCGTGCTGGAGTCTGGTGGATGGAATGACTTAGGCGCCAGTGAGGTCCTGGATCCGGCCGCCGTACCAGTGCTCAATAAGCGAGCGGGCAATGGAGAGCCTGGTGGAGATGGTGATCTCCCCGCTGAGCACCGCTTCCTGGAGTTCCTCCCGGCTGAACCAGCGGGCCCTGGTGACCTCCACGCCGTCGGGCGTTGCCTGGGCGTCCTCGGTGACGGCGGTGAATCCAAGCATAAGGGAGGCGGGGAACGGCCACGACTGGGAGCCGAGGTACTGGCAGGCGGTGACCCGCACGCCCACCTCCTCCTGGATCTCGCGCACCACGGCCTCTTCAAGGGATTCGCCAGGCTCAACGAACCCGGCGAGGGTGGAGTAGTTCCGGGCGTCCACGGGGCCGCCGCCGCCCAGGAGCAACCGGCCGTCCGGGCCGACGACAGTGACGATGATGGCGGGGTCCGTGCGGGGGAAGTGTTCGGAACTGTCCGCCGGGCACCGGCGCACCCAGCCGCCGGCCACCACTTCCGTGGGGGTGCCGCAGCGTGGGCAATGCGTGTGGGCAGCGTGCCAGTTTGCGATGGCGCTGGCTTCCACGAACAAGGCTGTGGAGGTGGCCGTCAAGCCTGCGGCGACGTCGCGGAATCCAGCCCACTCAGCATCCGCGGGGATACCGGCGGTCCCGGGTTCCGGGGGCTCAGGAAGGACGAACAGCAGCAGCTCGGTCCCGGCCGGAAGGTGTGAGGCAGGCAGCGCCGAGCCCAGGTACACCACGAGTTCCGGCGCGGCTCCTGCTGCTTTCAGCTGTGCCAGGAGTTCCCTGGCCCCGGTCAGCATCATGTCGCCGCCCTGCACCAGCCCCTGGCGCCTCGACAGGACCGCAGCCAGCGCATCCGGGCCGGACAGAAGATCATCGATCATGCCGGGCCTGGCGCGCGCGGCCGATCCGCGGTCCACCAAGGCCGGCCTTACGGGGAGCAGGGTATCCACCAGATGGTTCGCCGGCAGCCGTTCCGGCGCCGCCTGGTGGACGGGTATGACAGACTCCGCATGGCTCATGGTTCCACCGTACTGACTGCTTCCGACATTTCACATTTCGGGAGGCACCGCCCCGCCGCAGGGAAACCCCCTATTTGCAGCTATCTCAAGACTCGCCGCGGCCGGACCGCTGTCTGGGAGGGCGGGCAATCTACCGTGGAACGGTGAGAAGAAAACCGATTGAACTGGCGGCAATAGCAACCGCGGCAGTCCCCGGACTGACCCCGACGGCCGTTAGCTCCGCGCCGGATGACCCCGCGGACTTCGATTCGGCCCTGCTCCTCGATTCCGAAGGAAAGCGCTGGCGGGTCCGGTCGCCGCGCCACGCGGAAGCCAGCGCGCGGCTGGAAACGGAATTCCTGGTACTCCGGGCTTTTGCTCCCGCCGTGCGCGCCGAACTGCCGTTCCTGATGCCGACGGTGGCCGGCAGCGTCCGGCTGGGAACGCTGACCACCTTCGTTTACTCGCACCTGTCCGGCACCACACGCAGCGTCGAGGAGCTGACGTCGGGGCCTGCCGGCCTGGCCCGGGAGATCGGCTCCGCCTTGGCCGCGGTCCACGACCTGCCCCGCTCGCTGGTCAGCAACGCCGACCTGCCCAGCTACACCCCCAATGAGTTCCGCCAGCGGCGGCTGAACGAACTGGACCAGGCGGCCACCACCGGCAAGATCCCGGCCGCACTGCTGCGCCGCTGGGAACACGCCATGGAGGATGTGTCCCTGTGGCGGTTCAACCCCTGTGTGGTCCACGGCGACCTGCATGAGGACAACCTGCTGGTGGAGGCGGGCAGGGTGACCGCAGTAACGGGTTGGACCGACCTGCGCATCGGGGACCCGGCCGATGACTTCGCCTGGCTGGTGGCTTCCAATGAACAGGACTTCATTGACGCCGTGCTGAAGGCGTACACATCCAGCCGACGCGACGTGCCGGACCAGCACCTCCTGCGCCGGGCCGCCCTGTCCGCCGAATTCGCCCTGGCTCAGTACCTGGTCAAGGGCCTCGCCACCGGTGACCAGGACATGGTCACCGAGGCGGAAGACATGCTGGAGAGCCTGGCCAGCGACATCGCCGAGTACGGCGGCCAGCCGATCAGCGTGGAGCCGCTTCCGGTCAAGGACAGCCCGGACGCTGCAGGCGCATCCGTTCCCGCAGCCGCCACCGGATCCGGAACAGGCGCGGCTTCCGGGAGCGGCAGTTCCGCCGTCACTCCCGCCGTTACGGTGGTTCCGGTCCCCGCCGGGTCCACTACGCCAGCGGAGCCGGCAGTCTCCATCCAACCTGCAGTGCACGTTGCCCCCATCCCGGCGGAGCAGCCCACTGCAGCCGGTTCCGCGGAGGCCACGGGCGCCGAAACCCCCGGAACCAAGGGTCCGGACGATACATCCACCGCCGCCATCTCGGTCATTAACGTCAAACAGGGCTGAGCCTGGCCAGGCCTGGCCACGTGGCAGTCCCACTCAAGGCCGGCTAAGCGCAGCGGCAACGATTCCTTCCAGCTCGTCGGCCGACCCCAAATCGTGCGGCCGCACCACAGCGTTGTCAGCCACGTAGAAGAATGCAGCCCGCACGTCCTCCAGGGGAACATCCTTCAGGCGTGCCCACGCCAGCCGGTACACCGCCAACTGGATCGAACGGGTCTTCAGCTGCTCCGCGGACGGCCGGCGGCCGGTTTTCCAGTCCACCAGGTCCCAGCGGCCATCGGCGTCACGGAATACGGCGTCCACCCGGCCCCGCACCACAACCTCCCCAACCCTGGTTTCCACCGGGACCTCGACGAAGGCCGGGTTCCGCTCAGCCCAAGGGGAAGCCTTGAACGTAGCCACCATCTCATCCAAATCGTAGGCAGCATCGATATGGTCGTCCGAACCGGGCGCTTCGCCGAGGTCCAGCATTCCGGCCCTGCCAAAATATTCCTCCACCCAAGCATGGAAAGCGGTGCCCTTCCGGGCCGACATGCCCGGTTCCCGGGGCATCGGCCGGCGCAGGCGCCCCAGCACCGCCTCAGGGTCATCCCGGAGGTCAACCAGGGTGGAAGCAGAGATGTGGGTAGGCAGGTGCACATCCTGTCCACTGGATCTTCTGGCCCTGCGCTCCAGCAGCAACGCGGCTTCGCGTGCCCAGCCGGCCGCTGCTCCCGTCAGGCCGGGCTGCGGCACGGACCGCTCCGCGGGCACCAGCGCTCCCCCGCCGGTGGACAGGATGCCGAGCACCCGTTGGGCCGCCGACTCCATGGCCGTCCTTCGCCCGCGGGCCAACCGAAGGCGCTCACCGCTGCGTGGGTCCACGGGCCCTTCAAGGGGGTCGTACGGCCAGGTTGCTTCTTCTGTTTCCAGTGTCAACGGACTCTGCAGGGGCAGCGCTGCCTCCTCCAGCGACAGCGGGTGGACCACAGCCTCCCGACTTCCCGCGCCGTCAGCCGGTTGCGCCAGGACTTCCAGCTCCGCAAGGAATGGAGACATCTCCGCCCGCCCCGCCCGTGAGCCCACCCAGGCGGCACTGGACACCCACAGGACATGCTTGGCCCTGGTGTAGGCGACGTACGCCAGCCGCCGTTCCTCCGATTCGCCGTGGGCCTGCACCCCGGCCTTGTAGTCCTTCTCCGCGTCCAGCCAGCCTTTCTGGTCCGGTTGGTCGAGGTCCCACTGCGGAAGGTCGGCCCGGTCCCCGCGCAGCGGCCAGGGCAGCGCGGCGGAACCGCTGCTCCAGCGGGAGTCCCTGTCGCTGGGGAAGGCGCCGGCATTCATCCCGGGGACAAACACAACATCCCATTCCAGGCCCTTGGAAGCGTGGACCGTCAACAGCTGCACGGCCTCCCGGTTCACGTCACTGGCAGGCGCTTCCAACCCGTTTTCTTCCGCTGAAGCAGCCTCCAGCCAGGACAGGAAAGCGAGGATATCCACTCTCTGGGAGGTGCGCAGGAACCCGGCGGCGGCATCCTGGAACGCATCGAGGTTGCGGCGGGCCTGGTGGATGCTGATCCCCGGGCGCGCTGCCACTTCGATGTCCAGCAGCATGGCCCTCTCCACCTCGCCCAGGAGCGTGGTGAGGTCATCGCCGAGGTATCCGCGCAGTTGCCGCAACTCGGCAGACAGCCGGGCCAGCCTGCTGCGGGCCGCAGCGCTGAGGATGCGGCCATTCTGCGACGTCCACCCGTCACGCGGCAGGAAGTCCAGGGCCTCCACCAGGCTGGCGCCGTCGGTAAGGTCACCCTCGAGGACGGGGACGCCTGCTTCATCGCTGTCACCGTCCCGGGTGTCGGCGTCGAACTCCTGCGCAGCCCGCCCCCGCCTCCTTGCCAGCTGGCTCGACCAATCGCGCAGGGCCATGAGGTCGGCAGGACCTATCCGCCATCGGGCACCCGCGAGCAGCCGCATCAGGGCATCAGACCGCCCCGGATCGGCAAGCACGCGGAGGGTGGCCACCAGGTCAACAATCTCCGGGGTGTCCAGGAGTCCGCCAAGACCGACGATTTCGTAAGGGATCCCCCGGGCCTCGAACTGCCGCCGGACGGTTTCCATCTGGGCGCGCCTGCGGCACAGCACGGCTAGGGCCGGCGGCTCGGGCACACCGTCAGGTTTCAGTTCGAAGTCTGTCACCCGGTATTTCAGGACATCGTCAGCCAGGGCTGCAGCTTCCTCCACGTCGCTGGCGAAACGGCCCAGCACCACCGTTCCGTCCACGGCATGGGGGCTCGGCTGCAGCGGGGGCACGTCCGCAGCTGCTGCCCTGTCCCCGGCAGGTCCCTTGTGGGCCGCTGACCGGCCGAGGGATTGCGACATGACGTTTGCTGCGGCCAGGATCGACCGGCCGTTCCGCCAGGCCGTTGTGAGGTATGAGGTGGGGGCAGGCGCCCAGCCCGGTGCCTCGTCCGGTGCGTTGGTCCGGACGGGAAATTCGCGGACGAAGTGGAACAACTGGCCCGCGGAAGCGCCACGGAAACCATAGATTGACTGGTTGGGGTCCCCGACCGCTGTCACGGCGTGGCCGCCGCCGAACAGACGGGAAAACAGCACCAACTGCGCGTATGAGGTGTCCTGGAACTCGTCGAGCAGGACCACTTTGTACCGCTGGCGCTCCATCTGGGCAGCCAGCGGGACCTCCTGCGCCACCTTGGCGGCGAGGGCCACCAGGTCGCCGAAATCGAGTGCGCCGCGGGCCCGTTTGGCTGCGGCGTAGCGGCCCACCATGTCAGCGACGCTTGCCCTGGTCCGCAGCATTCCACCCAGGTCCAGTGCCGCCTTGGGCGGGTTCCTTTTCTTTCCGGCCACGTAGGGCAGTGAATCAAACTCCGAAAGGCGGGCCATGAGCCACGCTTCGACGTCCTCAGGCTCCTGAAGGTGTTCCGCGCATTCCCCCGCCAGCTGAATGACGGCCTTCACCAATGTGGACTTGGCGGCCCGGAAGTGGGCGTATTCGCCGTCGTAGGCCTCAACCACCTCACTGGCCAGCTGCCAGGCCTGCGCACCGCCCAGCAGAACCACGTCCCGCTCCACCCCGAGCCGCAGCCCGTAGTCGGAGACGATGCCGCTGGCGAACGAATGGTAGGTGGACACTTTGGGCTCAAGGGCGTCACTGCTGCCCAGGGCCTCCGGAAAGACGCCTTTCCCGGCCTCCTTCGCCGCAAGACGCTGCAGGGCCAGGAGCTTTGACCGGATCCGGCTGGCAAGTTCGCCGGCCGCCTTCCGGGTGAAGGTCACGCCCAGGACCTCCTCAGGGGTGACCCACCCGTTGGCCACGAGCCAGACCACCCGGTCGGCCATGGTGGCGGTTTTTCCCGATCCGGCTCCCGCGATGACCAGCCGCGGAGCAAGCGGCGAGGAGATGATCGCTGATTGCTCAGGCGTTGGGGTATTTCTTTCTCCGAGCAGCGCAGACAGTTCTTCGGGGCTGAAGCGCACCGCCGGAGCGGCTTCCGCGGCTGCCGGCACCCCGCTCATTCGGTCACCTGCCTTCCGCGCGCGCACAGGGGGCACACCTCAGGGAGCCGGCAGCCATGGCCGCCATGGCTGCCCTTGGCAGGGTCATGCCGTGCAACGAACTCCTTGCCGGCCATCACGGCGGCCGCCTCCTCCACCATGTCCAATGCCCAGTTCTCCTGCGGGTCGAGTGGTTCCTGCTGCTGGATGGCTGGATTGATGGCTCCAGTCCCCAGCTGTGCCAGCACGGCCCCGCCGGACCTGGGGCGGTCCCCGTCAGCGCCGGCATCGAAACCGCCCGCCAGTACTGCCGCCTGGTATGCGCCGAGCTGTGGGTGGCGGGACAGATCGTCCTTGCCTGGCTGCCGCTTCCCGGTCTTGAGGTCCACCACCACCAGCCGCCCTTCGGCGTCGATCTCCAAACGGTCCACCTGGCCGCGGAGCACCGCTTCACGCGGCGGAGCATCGTCCACTGCCACCTGGCCAAGGGCCACTTCAAAGTCCTTTTCCACGCCCAGCAGGCTGCGGTTTTCGCTCCTCATCGAAAGCACGTACTGCGCAAGCTTGCGCACCATGGCTTCAGCACGCTGGAAGTCCAGCTTTCCCTCCCAGTTGTCCTTCATGCCCAGCGCAGGCCAGCGCCGCACGAGTTCAGCAACGTACTCTGATCCGGACGCGTCCGGCATGTCCTGCGCGATCGCGTGCACCAGGGTGCCCAGGCTCCGGGCGAAGTCCGTTGCTGCTTCCCCGCCGGCTGCCTGGACGAACCAGTCCAACGGCGACTTTTGGACGGTCTCCACCTTTGAGGGGGAAACGGACACCGTCCCGCCGGGCGGGACCACCGCCTCCGAGGAGGTCAAAGGGGCAAGTCCCCACCAGCTGTCCGGGTGCGCTCCGGCCACGGCAGGGTCCTGCGCAGCGAGATGTGCCAGAACCCTCGCGGCTTCTGCTGCCTGGGCTGTCCCCTCCAGCTGGGCATGTTGCCGGAGCTCGGCGACCAGAGCACGCAGCGTCATGGGCCGTTCCACCTGGGTGAACGCCCGCCCCTCCTCCCCCGCGCCCAGGGGCGCAACGAAGTCCAGGAAGGATGACGGCTGGCAGTCCTCCGACGAGACTGCGGTACAAACCAGCAGCTCCCGTGCCCTGGACACCGCCATGGAGAAACTCCGGAGTTCGTCGTAGCGGATGTCCCGGAGGCGGCTCAAGGGGTCCCGCTGGAGGGCATACTCCGGACCATGTTCCACGGCATCCGCATACAGCGTGCTGCCGAGCAGTTCACCGCGGAGCCTTGTGTTGGGCCACACCCCCTCCTGCAGCCCCGCAACTATCACGACGGGCCATTCCCGCCCGGCGGCACTGGCGGGGGTCATCAACTCCACGGCATCATCCACCTGGGCGCGGGCGGCGAGGGTGTCCATGGGAAGCTCCTGGTTCAGGAGGTACTCCAGGAACTGTTCGGGGCCCGCGCCGGGCATCTGGTCCACGTAGCGCTCCGCTGTGTGGAACAGCGCCATCATGGCGTCCAGGTCGCGGTCAGCCCGGGCCCCGTGCGGGCCGCCCGACAAAGCGGTGGCCGTCCACACCGATGAGAGCCCCGTGGAGTTCCAGAGCGCCCACAGCACCGACTCGGCGTTGGCACCGGGCAGGTGGGCGGCTTCCCGCCCGGCCTGGATCATCCGGGCAGTCCGGCGGGCGGCGCGGCCCTCGATACCCAGTGCACCCAGCGCGCCGGGCTCAAGCAGTGCCTCGACCAGCAGCACATCGCTGGCGCGGCCCCCGCCGCCCAGGAGTTCCTCGCGCCGCAGCGATTGCCGGAGCCTGCGCAGTTCGATGGAGGTGGCACCACCGATGCGGGAGGTGAGAAGTGACACTGCGGCCTCGGGTGTCAGCAGCTTGGGATCCAACGCAATGGCGAAAGCATCCAGCAGGGGCCGGACAGCCACTTCGTCCCGGACCGCCGATTCGGCCACAGGCACTCGCACCGGAATGCCCTGCCCGGAGAGATAACGCTGCAACTCGCTGACCTGGCCGCCGTTGCGGACGATGACTGCAATATCCGCGAGATCGCGGTTGTGGTTGATGTGCTGGTCCAGGATCCGCTGTACAACATACCGGAGCTCATGCACCGGAGTGGGGACCAGATGGGCCTCGACGTTCCCGGGAACGGCAGGTCCGGGGCGCGCGGGGCCTTCGGCCTGTCCAGGCCACACCGGCGGTTCAAGGCGCCGTGCCAGCTGGCCGCCTGCGCGCTGCGAGATGCGGCCCGCGACGTTTTGCCACGCCTCGGCCAGGCGGGGCGCCAGGCCGTGGGCGTGCCACAACGGGCGCTCCAGGACAGGCGTCCGGGTTGACAGCAGCCGGGGCAGCTCCGCCACGAGGTCGGGACGGGCTCCCCGGAAACCCTGGACCACCGTGTCCGGGGACGATGTCACGTAGCAGTCCTTGCCGGCGGCGATATCTGCCAGCAGCTCAAAGATAGCGGGGTTTGCTTCCTGGATATCGTCCACCAGGACAACCTGCAGCCGGGCACGTTCCGCGGCGAGGAAATCCGGGGCGTCCTGAAAGATCTGCCGGGCGGCCGTGATGATCCCGGCGGGATCGAAGGCCTCGGGCATCCGCAGGTCAAGGACGTCGCGGTACTCGGCATACAGCGCAGCTGCGGCTTTCCAATCGGGCCGGTTGCACTCATCCGCCAACCGGACAAGGTCCCCGGCCGTGCGGCCGGATTCGATGATGCGGTCAAAGAGCTGCCGCACTTCCTGGCGGAAGCCGCGGGTTTCCAGTGCCCCCTCAAGATCGGCGGGCCAGGGCAGTTCAAGGCCGGGAAGCCTGTGGCCTTCGAGGAGTTCCCTGATGATGAGGTCCTGCTCCGGGCCGGACAGCAGCCGCGGCGGCCTGGAAAGCGGGATGACGCCCTCGGCCTTGGCACGGCGGATCAGGTCGAAGGCGTAGGAGGCCCACGTCCTGGCGGGGGTGGTGCTGAGGCTCCTGTCCAGCCGGGCGGTAAAACGGTCGCGCAGGAAATCGGCAGCAAGGCGGGTGGGCGCGAGAATCAGCATGCGCTCGGGGTCGACGCCGTCACGGAAGACCCGCTGGACGGCGGCCTCGACCAGGACGGTGGTCTTTCCCGTGCCCGGTGCGCCCGGGACCAGGACGGGCCCGGAACCCTGTGCCACGTCAACTGCGGCCTGCTGGTCCGGCGTGAGCCGGAGGGCTTCCACGTGCACCCGTCGCGGGGGCAGCAACCGGAGGGCAGGGACAGCAGGCAGGCCACTGCCGCTGTCCGGGGTCCCTGCGTCGGGAAAAGCCTGCTCCTGCCCCGTGTGGGGCTGGCCTGTCCCCGGCGCCTGCCGCTGCGGGTCCCAGGGGCCGGTCAAAGGAATTGTTACGGTCACAAAATCATTCCATCATCAGCCACCGACAATCTGTGGAGGCTGCGCTCCAGTTGCCCGGCAATTGCGTCGATACTGTCAAAATCACTCTCCGTGGGTGCCCAGCGGGCGGCCGCCAGGTCAACCCGCCACCGGCCCTCCCCGGTCCGGAGGTACGAACTGAAGTCGCCAAGGAGCGCGGTGCCCTCTTCAAGGTAAAGGAGGAGGGCCTCGGCCTCATGCCCCTCGGGCGCGTGGCCGCTGGCCTTCAGGACGCGCCACCAGGGAACGCCGCCGCCATGGTGGCTCATGACGGAACCGATCTGGCGCGGTCCGCCCGAACCCAGGAGCTCGGCCACATCCCCGTACGACACTGCGGACCCTGGCGGTACCAGCCTTACGACGGCAAGGACCGCTTGGACGTACTCATTCCGCATTGATCCAATCTAGCCGCAGTGGCGTTCCACGGATTTGTCAGTGGGTCCCTTTAGCGTTGAAGCATGAGTTCCTGGAACACCCTTCCCCGCGCAGCCTTCGACCTGGAAACCACCGGCCGCAATTCGCGGGCGGCAAGAATCGTCACCGCATCAATCACCGTGGTGGACCACCAAGGCCAGGTCATCAAGGAACACGAGTGGCTGGCTGATCCCGGCGTGGAAATCCCCACCGAGGCAAGTGACGTCCACGGCATCACCACCGAACAGGCCAGGCGGGACGGCCGCCCGGCGCACGAGGTCACCCGTGAAGTCGCCGCGGTGCTCCAGGAGCTCTTCGATTCCGCCATCCCGGTGATCGCGTTCAACGCGAGCTACGATTTCACGGTCCTTGCCGCTGAATCCGCCCGCTATGGGATTCCCCAGCTCAGCCGCTTCCCGGTCCTTGACCCCTACATCATGAACAAGCAGGTTGACCGGTTCCGCAAGGGCAAGCGCACGCTCACCGCATTGTGCGAGGAGTACGGCGTGGTCCTGGACAATGCCCACACTTCGGCCGCGGATGCGCTTGCCACCCTGCGGGTCCTCGATGCGATGGCGGGCAAGTTCCCCAAGCTGGTGATGCCGGCAAGCCAGCTGCACCAACTGCAGGTGGACTGGGCGGTCAGCCAGGCGGCGGACTTCCAGGGGTACCTCCGAAAGACAAAGCCGGCCGCCGTGATCGAGGGTGACTGGCCGGTGCTGCCGCCGCAGGATGCAACGGCAGGTGGCTTCTAGGCGCAGCCGCGCCACTCCAAACTGGGAGGCATGTCACAGTCATGCTGCTTCACAAACCGCGGAGTCCCTGCACCTGCATCCTTCACCGGAAGAGGGTAACCGCGCGCAAGCTGCTCCAACTTCCTCATAAAGGGCAGAATTTCATTTGGCAGAACCGAGATTGGGCTCGCGCTTCTTCGGCAAGGACCCTCACTTCACGCAAGTGAGACAATAAAGTTTTGCGGTCACCCCTGCCCCGGACGGCTCGACCAGCACCGGGCAGGTGCCAGGCGCCACAGCGCTGCCTTGCGGCCCGGTCGACTTATGACTCATATGAAAGTGACAACCTGATGAAAATCAAAGCGATGAAGTGGCTCACTACCGCTCCCGTTGCACTTGCCCTCGCGGTTTCCCTCGCAGCCTGCGGCGGCGGGTCTTCCCAGCCCAGCGGCACCCCCACCGATGCCCTCGCCGGCAGCGACCAGCAGACGCTGGACAAGTACACCACCGCCAACGTCACCCCGGTGGACAAGATCGACAAGACCAAGCTGGGCCTCATCACCGAGGGCACCCTGCGCGTGGGAACCCTCTCGGACGCCCCGCCCAACATCTTCATCGACCCTTCGGGCAAGTTCACCGGCTACGACAACGAGCTGCTGCGCGCCATTGCCGACAAGCTGGGCCTCAAGGTTGAGTTCGCCTCCACCGACTTCTCGGCCCTGCTGTCCCAGGTGGCCAACAAGCAGTTCGACGTCGGATCCTCCTCGATCTCCACCACCGACGCCCGCCGCAAGACCGTTGGCTTCACCAACGGCTACGACTTCGGCTACATGGCTGTGGTGACCAAGAACGGCTCCAAGGTCAACGGCTTCGCCGACCTCAAGGAAGGCGTCCGGATCGGCGTCGTCCAGGGCACCGTCCAGGACGACTACGTCACCAACACCCTCAAGCTGGAGCCTGTCCGTTTCCCGGACTACAACACCGTGTACGGCAACGTGAAGAACGGCCAGATCGACGCCTGGGTGGCACCCTCCCAGCAGGCAACCGGCCAGGTCAAGGAAGGCGACAACACCAAGATCGCCGAGAAGGTTGTGAACACCCAGAACTTCACCGCCTACGCCGTCAACAAGGACAACCAGCCCCTGATCGACGCCCTGAACTCCGGCCTGGACGCGGTCATCGCGGACGGTACCTGGGCCAAGCTGACGTCCGAGTGGTACAAGGACCGCCCCACCGCCGCTGAACAGACCCCGCAGGGCTGGAAGCCGGGCAGCAAGGCCGTCCAGATCCCGGCCGCCAAGTAACCAGGGCGTTCCATGGATATCCTCAAGCAACTCGCTGACACCTTCCTTGACTGGAAGGCGATGGGCGAAGTCATCCCCAAGATGTTCGCCGTCGGCCTGCCGAATACCCTCGTGCTGGCCATCATCTCGGGCATCATCGGGACAGCCCTGGGGATGCTGCTCGCCCTGATGGGGATCTCCCGGAACGCAGCAGCGCGCTGGGTCGCGCGGATCTACACGGACATCCTGCGCGGCCTCCCGCCGGTCCTGACCATCCTGGTCATCGGCTTCGGGTTCGGGCCGATCGTCCGCGAATTCACGGGTTCCACGAGCCCCTACCCGATGGCTGTCGCGGCGCTTTCGCTGATGTCCGGCGCCTACATCGGCGAGATCTTCCGCTCCGGCATCCAGAGCGTCGACAAGGGACAACTCGAGGCTTCCCGCGCCCTGGGGTTCGGCTACGGTGCGTCCATGCGCCTTGTAGTGGTGCCCCAGGGCATCCGGCGGGTGCTTCCGGCCCTGGTCAACCAGTTCATTGCGCTGATCAAGGAATCATCCCTTGTCTTCCTCCTGGGACTGCTGGCAAGTGAGCGCGAGATCTTCCAAATCGGCAAGGATGCGGCGGCCACCACCGGCAACCTGTCGCCCTACGTGGCGGCAGCCGTCTTCTACCTGGCGCTGACCATCCCGCTGACCCACTTCGTGAACTGGATCGATGCCCGGCTGCGCACCGGCAGGCCCGAAAAGAAAGAACCGGACGAGGCCGCAGCGGTCGTTGGAAAGGGAGCCCAGGCATGAGCGAATTTGCGTCGGGAACACTGAGCGCCAAGAACATCCACCTTTCCTTCGGCAGCAACCACGTCCTGCGGGGCATCGACCTGCACGTTCCCCAGGGCACCACGGCGTCCGTCATTGGACCGTCGGGTTCGGGCAAGTCCACGCTGTTGCGCGTCATGAACCGCCTGATCGAACCGGATCAGGGGGACATCCTGCTGGACGGGCGGTCAGTCCTGAAGGACAACCCGGACGAGCTGCGGCGCCGGATCGGCATGGTATTCCAGCAGTTCAACCTGTTCCCGCACAAGACGGTGGAGGAAAACGTTTCACTGGCCCTGCGGAAGCTGCGCAAGCTCTCCAAGGAGGAGGCGCGCAGTGAGGCACTGGAGCAGCTGGACCTGGTGGGCCTGAGGCATAAGGCCGATTCCCGCCCGGCCAACCTCTCCGGAGGCCAGCAGCAGCGCGTGGCCATCGCCCGTGCGCTGGCCATGAAGCCGGAGGTCATGTTCTTCGACGAGGCAACCTCTGCCCTGGACCCGGAGCTGGTCAAGGGCGTGCTGTCGCTGATGGCGGACCTCGCCAAGGGCGGCATGACCATGGTGGTGGTAACCCACGAAATGGGCTTCTCCCGCAACGTGTCCGACGCCGTGACGTTCATGGACGCCGGTGTTGTGGTGGAGTCCGGTCCGCCGGAGCAGCTCTTCACCGACCCGAAGACGGACCGGCTCAAGGGCTTCCTCTCGGACGTCCTCTAGGGCCGAAGGCACGCACAGACAGAAAATCCCCGCTTCCCGGACTTTCCCCTCGCATGCAGTGGGATTTGTCCGGAAGGCGGGGATTTTTCGTCCCGGCGGCAGGTTCACGACGCCGGGACGCACCTTTTCGCTGTTCCTACCCCTGGGCGGCGGCTGCGGCCCTGGCTGCCGCGGGAAGGGCGTCGTAGATCCGGTTCATGGCATCATCGTCGTGCGCGGCGGAGAGGAACCAGGCCTCGAAGACCGACGGCGGCAGGTACACGCCGGACTCCAGCATGGAGTGGAAGAACGGCGCGTAGCGGAACGCCTCCTGGGCCTGGGCGTCGGCGTAGTTGTGGACGCCGTGGGCCGAGGTTCCGAAGGCCACCGAGAACAGGTTGCCGGCGAACTGGATGGAGTGGTCCACCCCCGCGGCATCCAGGGCGTTGGACAGCGCGGAGGACAGTTCGAGGGACCGGACGTCGATGAAGGAATAAACGTCCCGCGTGGCGTGCGTCAGGGTTGCCACACCTGCCGCCATGGCCACCGGGTTCCCGGAAAGCGTTCCGGCCTGGTAGACCGGGCCGGTGGGGGCCAGGTAGTCCATGACGTCGGCACGTCCGCCCAGTGCCGCCGTCGGCATTCCGCCGCCAATGACCTTGCCGAAGGTGAGCAGGTCCGGAGTCCAGGGGTCCTCGGCATCCGGCGCGCCTCCGGTGAGGCCCCAGTAGCCGGAGTAGCCGGTGCGGAAACCGGTCAGGACCTCGTCGACGATGAGCAGCGCGCCATGCTCGCGGGTGATCCGGGAAAGCCCTGCATTGAACCCTTCGGCGGGGGTGACCACACCCATGTTGGCGGGCGCCGCTTCGGTGATGACGGCCGCGATATTGGATCCGTGCGTGGCGAAGGCTTCCTTGACGGCCTGGAGGTCGTTGTAGGGCAGCACCAGGGTTTCGGCGGCGGTGGCTTCCGTGACGCCGGCGGAACCGGGCAGGGCGAGGGTTGCCACGCCGGAGCCTGCAGCGGCCAGGAGTCCATCGAGGTGGCCGTGGTAGCAGCCGGCGAACTTGATGATGAGGTTGCGGCCGGTGAACCCGCGGGCCAGCCGGACCGCCGTCATGGTGGCTTCGGTGCCGGTGGAGACCATGCGGAGGCGCTCGACGGCGGGGACGCGCTCCTTCACGATTTCGGCCAGGTTCGCTTCGTCCGGGGTGGAAGCGCCGAAGGAGAGGCCGCGGTCGACGGCGGCGTGGACGGCATCCAGCACGGCCGGGTGGGCGTGCCCCAGCAGCGCCGGGCCCCAGGAGCAGACCAGGTCCACGTATTCCTTGCCGTCGGCGTCGGTCAGGTAGGGCCCCTTGGCGGAGACCATGAAGCGCGGCGTCCCGCCGACGGAGCCGAAGGCCCGGACCGGCGAATTGACTCCGCCCGGCATCAGCTGGCGGGCGCGGTCGAAGAGTGCCTCGTTGCGAGGATTGCTGGAAGTCATGGTTTCTATTCTCTCAGTTAGCCGGAAGCGCAGTCAGCCGGCGAGCAGCTCTGCCACCCGGGGCGCCACCGCGGTGCCCATCAGTTCGATTGAACGCATCATGGCCGCGTGCGGCAGCGGTCCGTTGCTGTATTTCAAGTCGAAGCGGTCCACACCCAGGTTCCGCTTCAGCCGGACGATTTTTTGGGCCACCGTTTCCGGCGATCCGACGTAGAGGGCGCCTTCCGCGGAGCACAGGGCATCGAACTCTCCCCGGCCGGCCGGTCCCCATCCGCGTTCGGCGCCGAGCTTGTTGCGCAGCTTCAGCCAGTGCGGGAACAGTTCTTCCCGGGCCTGCTCATCGGTGTCGGCCACGTGCCCGGGCGAGTGCGTGGCCATCTGCTGCATGGGGTGCCCGTACTTGGCCATCGCCTCCCGGTAGAGGTCGGCAAGCGGCCGGAAGCCGCGCGGCTGGCCGCCGATGATGGCAAAGATGATGGGATAGCCGTACTGGGCGCAGCGCAGCACCGATTCTGGTGTTCCGCCCACCCCGATCCACGTGGGCAGCAGGTGGTGCTCCAGGGGCGGATAGACGCTCAGGCCGTGCAGCGCGGGCCGGGTGCGGCCTTCCCAGTGCACGGGCTTTTGCGCGCGGACCTTGTCGAACAACTCGAGTTTCTCTTCGAACAGGACCTCATAGTCGGCCAGGTCCAGGCCGAACAGGGGGAAGGATTCGATGAAGGATCCGCGCCCCAGCATCACTTCGGCGCGGCCGTTCGAAATGGCGTCCACAGTGGAAAAGCGCTGGAAGACACGGATGGGGTCATCCGAGCTCAGGACTGTTACGGCGGAGCCCAGCCGGATGCGGGTTGTGCGGGCGGCAGCGGCGGCCAGGAAGACTTCCGGCGCTGACACCGCGTAGTCCTTGCGGTGGTGCTCACCCACGCCAAAGGCATGGAGCCCGACGGCGTCGGCAAGTTCCGCCTGTTCCAGCAGTTGGCGCAGGACCTGGGCGTGCGGCTGCTGGCTGCCGTCCGGAGCCTCGCCAACGTCACCGAAGGTGTTCAGGCCGAGGAGGATGCGGTCCTCCCCCACCGGCGCGGTGGGTTCCGCGGCCTGCCCGGCTGTCACCGGGCTTCCTTCAGCCAGCCGGCCAGTTCGGCGGCCCAGTACGTGAGGACCATGTGGGCCCCGGCCCGCCGGATGCCCAGGACGGACTCGGTGATGGCTGCGCGGCGGTCGATCCAGCCGTTGGCGGCGGCGGCCTCGATCATGGCGTATTCACCGGAAATCTGGTAGGCGGACACCGGGACGGGACTCATCGCGGCAACGTCGGCCACGATGTCCAGGTAGCTCATGGCCGGTTTGACCATGATGATGTCCGCGCCCTCGGCGAGGTCCAGTTCAACCTCGCGGAGGGCTTCGGTGCGGTTGCCGGCATCCATTTGGTAGGTCCGCCGGTCGCCCTTGAGCTGTGAGTCCACCGCTTCGCGGAACGGCCCGTAGAACGCCGAGGCGTACTTGGCGGCGTAGGCGATGACGGAGGCGTTGGCATATCCGGCTTGATCCAGGGCCGACCGGATGGCGGCGATCTGGCCGTCCATCATGCCGGAGGGGCCCAGCATGTGCGCGCCGGCCTCCGCCTGTGCAACGGCCATCCTGGCGTAGATCTCCACGGTGCGGTCGTTGTCCACGTACCCGTCGGCGTCGAGGACTCCGCAGTGGCCGTGGTCGGTGAATTCGTCCAGGCACACATCGCTCATGACCACCAGGTCATCGCCCACTTCGGCGCGGACGTCCCGGATGGCCTTGTTCAGCACTCCCTCCGGGTCGAGTGATGCCGAGCCTTCGGCGTCACGGGTTTCCGGGATGCCGAAGAGCATGATGCCGCCCAGGCCGAGCTCAACGGCCTCCGCCGCGGCCCGCTTGAGCGTGTCGGTGGTGTGCTGGACCACCCCCGGCATGGAAGTGATGGGGTTGGGTTCGGTCAGTCCCTCGCGGATGAAGGCCGGAAGGATGAGTTCCGCCGGCGAGAGGCGGGTTTCGGCGGTCAGCCGGCGCATGGCGGGGGTGGTGCGCAGGCGGCGGGGGCGTTGGTTGGGGAAAGTCATGGGTCCTGTCCTTCGCGTTGTTCTTGAAGCTTGAGGGGGCATACCGGGGCGGGGCGGTCAGGGCGGGTTGAGGGCCTTCGCGACGGCCGCCACCAGCCCGTCCGGTGTGGGCTCAGCCGCCACCGCAGCCACGTCCAGGCCCAGGGCAGCAGCCTGGTCCGCCGTCGAACGGCCGATCACCACCAGCCGGCAGCCGCCCAGGGGACCAAGGGCGGAAATACGGCGTACGGCGCTCGGCGAGGCGGCGATCACGGCCGCTATGCGCCCTTCGGCGATGTCCGCGGCGGCCGTTTCGGGCGTCAGGAGGGAGTACGACGGCGGGTGCTGGCCGGCGTCGCCGTCTTCCGGCTGCACGGCGAGCCTGCGGTCGGCTGCCGCCGGATAGTCGACGGTGCGGTAGGCCGTTACGGCGGTGACGGCGCTGCCTGCGGCAGCGAGGCCCTCTGCCAGTGTGCCGGCTGCGATGTCCGCCTGCGGCAGCAGGATCCTGCCGCCGCCGGGCCATACCGCGAGGAGGCCGGCGGCCGACTGTTCGCCGGCGGGGGTGAGGGCGGCATCCAGCCCGCCCGCCGACAGCAGCCTCCGCGTGGCGGGGCCGATCGCGGCGATCCGGGTACCGGAGGGGACCAACTGGCCCAGGCCAAGGCCACGCTCGGCGGCCTTTTCCATCAGGACATGCACGGTAGTGGCACTGCTGACCACCAGCCAGTCGAAGGCCCCTGCCGCCAGGGCGTCGCAGGCGACGTCGAGCGCGTGCTGGTCCGGGGCCCGTTCGAAGTCGATGAGCGGCAGCAGCACCGGCGTCGCGCCGGCTCCGGCCAGGGCCTCCACCAGAGCACCGGACCGCTCCGGGCTGCGCGTGACGAGGACGCGGGCTCCGCCCAGCAGGGATTGGCTGGGTGGAATCTGCGGTCCGGACCTGCGGGAAGGCTGCGTCATCGCCGGGTCAGGACGCCTGCAGGTCCGCGATGTCGGCGGCTCCGGCGGCAAGCAGCGCTTCGGCCAGCTCGATGCCCAGCAGGGTGGCCCCGACTTCCGTGAGTCCGTCCGTGGCGCGCTTGTCCCGGACCGTTGCGGTGCCATCGACGGCGCACACCACGGCTTCCAGGTGCAGCATGCTGCCCTTCCGGTAGGCATAGGCGCCTACCGGGGCTGCACAGCCTGCTTCGAGCCGGGCCAGCAGGGCGCGCTCTGCCGTCACGGCAAGGCGGGTGTCGGGGTCGTCCAGGGCAGCGAGGGCTTGGGCCAGGACCTCACGGGATCCTTCATCCGATCCCGGTTTGGGCGGCGCGTCGGCAGTACGGCACTCGATGGCCAGTGATCCCTGTCCGGCCGCGGGCAGCATCACGTCCGTTTCGAGGTACTCGGTGACGGCGTCCAGCCGGCCAATGCGCTCAAGGCCGGCGGCAGCAAGAACCACGGCGTCCAGGTCGCAGGATTTCCCGGGGACCACTTGGTCAGTGGAGTTGCCTGGCAGGCCGGGAACACGGCCCAGGCGGGTGTCCACGTTGCCGCGGATGTCGACAATGTCCAGGTCGGCGCGGGCCGCCCGCAGCTGTGCAGCGCGGCGGGGCGACCCGGTGCCGACCCGGGCCCCGGCCGGCAGGTCGGCCAGCTTGAACCCATCGCGGGCGCACAGGACGTCGCGGACGTCCACCCGGCGCGGCGTGGCGGCAAGGCTGAGTCCTACGGCCGCACCGGTGGGCAGGTCCTTGAGCGAATGGACGGCGACGTCGCACTCACTGCGCAGCAGCGCGTCGCGCAGGGCCGCAACAAAGACGCCCGTGCCGCCCATCTGGGACAGCGACCCGGTGAGGACGTCACCGTCAGTGCGGATGTGCACCAGTTCCACCGGGAAACCCCCGACGGCGGCGAGCTGGTCCGCGGTCTGCTGGGTCTGGGTGAGCGCCAGTTTGCTGGCGCGGGTTCCAATCCGGACCGTCACGGCTGCGCCGTCTCGCCGGCATCCCCCGAGGGATAAGGGTCATGCCCCGTGCCCACGGTGGTGTCGGCTCCTGCAATCGTGGGTTTTTCGCCGCGGAAGTTGGCGCAGCAGCCCGGGCGGCAGACGTCGTACCAGGGGCCAAGATCCGTCAGGGCGGGACGGTCGCTGATGTTGTTGGCCACCGTCCGCTCGCAGATGAGGTCCACCAGTCCATTAACGAACGTGCGGTGGGTACCGGGGGTGGGGACGCGGGTGGCCGCAAGGCCGAGGTTTGCGCACGTTTCCATGGCCTCGGTGTCCAGGTCCCAGACAACTTCCATGTGGTCGCTGACAAAGCCCAGGGGGACGATGACGATGCCCTTGACGCCCTGCCCGGCGAGTTCCTCGATGGCGTCATTGATGTCCGGTTCCAGCCACGGCACGTGCGGGGCGCCCGAACGGGACTGGTACACCAGGGACCACGGTGCGGTCAGGCCGGTTTCATCCTGGACCCGCCCGATGACGGCCGCGGCGTTGGCCAGGTGCTGCGCCACGTAGGCGGACCCTTCCTCGAACTCACGCGGCTCACCCTCGGACCGCCCCGCGGCCTCAGCATCCCGGGTAGGGATGGAGTGGGTGGCAAACAGGATGTGGACGGGCGCGTCGGGGATTCCGGCGTCGGCAAGCTTGGCGCGCACATCGGCCAGTCCTGCGGCAGTTCCCTCGACGAACGGCTCCACGAAACCGGGGTGGTCGAAGTACTGGCGGACCTTGTCCACTTCCAGCCGGCCGTCCAGGCCGGTCTCCGTCAGGGCCATGCCGATGTCCTCGCGGTACTGGCGGCAGCTGGAGTAGCAGGAGTAGGCACTCGTGGTGAGCATCAGCACCCGGCGGTGGCGGGCGTCGTACGCTTCCTGCAGGGTCTGGGGGATGTACGGCGCCCAGTTCCGGTTGCCCCACAGCACGGGCAGGTCGATGCCGCGGGCAGCCAGTTCGGCTTCCAGCGCTGCCTTGAGTTCCCGGTTCTGCTGGTTGATGGGGCTCACGCCGCCGTTGGCGCGGTAATGGTGCGAGACTTCCTCGAGCCGCTCGTCCGGGATCCCCCGGCCGCGCGTGACGTTGCGGAGGAACGGGATGACGTCCTCCTGGCCTTCCGGACCGCCGAAGGAGGCGAGCAGGACGGCGTCGTAATTCTTGGGAGCCATGCGCCCGGCCTCGGTGACGGGGTTCACGGCGGTGGCAAGTGTGGGGTCGAGCGGGTTCATGCGAGCACCTCTGCTACTTCTTCGGCGGTGATCCGGCGTCCGGTGTAGAACGGAACTTCCTCGCGGACATGGTTGCGGGCCTCCGTGGCGCGCAGGTGGCGCATCAGGTCCACGAGGTCCACCAGTTCGGGTGCTTCCAGGCCGAGGATCCATTCCCAGTCCCCCAGGGCGAAGGAGGAGACGGTGTTGGAGATGACCTGGGGGAAGTCCCTGCCCAGCAGGCCGTGGTCGCGGAGCATCTTGCCGCGCTCGGCCTCCGGCAGGATGTACCACTCGTAGGAGCGCACGAACGGGTAGACGCACAGCCACTCGGCCGGAGCGACGCCCCGCGAGTAGGCGGGCGTGTGGTTCTTGGCGAACTCCGCCTCGCGGTGGACGCCCATGGCGGACCACACGATCTCCGTGCCCGCGAAGAGGGGGCTGCGGCGGATGTCG
This sequence comes from Arthrobacter sp. StoSoilB19, assembly GCF_019977275.1. Taxonomy (NCBI): domain Bacteria; kingdom Bacillati; phylum Actinomycetota; class Actinomycetes; order Micrococcales; family Micrococcaceae; genus Arthrobacter; species Arthrobacter sp. StoSoilB19. The sequence continues at coordinate 2,893,499 of NZ_AP024650.1, forward strand.
CGGATGGCCTGCTGCAGCGCCTCGGGCTTGGGGCCGTGGAGCCACACCATGACGTCGGCGTCGGCGCGCATGGCCGAGACGTCGTAGCTGCCCCGGTGCGTGACGCCGGCCGCGGCGAGCCGCTCCAGCAGCGCTTCGAAGTCGGCGGCGGCATCGGCGCTGCGGACCACTGACTCCGACCGCTTGAATACCGTCCAGAGGGTAAAGAACTGCTCGGCTGATTCTTCGGTTTTAGTGACAGATTCGGCAGAAGTGTGGCTCATGGTTACAAGTTTGCCCCTTCGCTGCCCCCAAGGCGAAACCGAAGAGTTCTACGACTCGTAGAAGTGAGCAAAGTCACGTTTGCCTGCCGTGGAGGGCTTCCGGCGCCGCATCCTCAGGGGCGGCGCATGCGCAGGAAGACCAACCCGGCGGCGGCACCCACGCCAACCAGTCCGGCGCCCAGCCACACCATGGCATCCGGCATGTCCGGCAGGGGGCCGGTGGAGGAAACGGCGCGGCCCGGGCCCGCGGGTGCAGCGGCAGCCTGCGGCACCCGGGTGGGCTGGGACTGGCGTGCATTGATGGACAGCGCGGTGGGCAGCGACGTGGGCAGGGTGGGAGAAGGCGCAACCGCTCCCCCACTCGCGGCCGGGCCGGCCGCTTCTCCACCGGCCTCTCCACCGGTGGCGGTACCTGCCGCCCCGCCGGGGGCTGCTACGGCATCCTGTGAACCGGACGCCTGGCCTGCCGCTTCTGTTCCAGGCGAGGGAGGCGTCGGGGCCGGGGCGCCCCCCGCCGGGGAGGTACCGGCCGCGGGGGCAACCCCTGGCGCGGTGGCTGAGGTGGGCCCCGGCTGGGTGCCGGATCCTGGTCGGGTTGCCGTGGAGGATGCTCCGCCGGCCGGCGCCGCAGTCGAGGTGGTCGGGCCGCCGGTCACCAAAGGCGTTCCGGAGACTGCGGGCAGCGGGACGTCCGGAAGCGGCAGTCCCGTCATCGAAGCCTGCGCTGTGGCCTGTGCCGTCGCCGTCGTCGAACTGGGTGCGAGCGAAGCCTTCACGGCCGGCAGCAATGCTCCCGGCACGGCAGGGATGGTCGGAACCTTGCCACGAGGGGTGGCAGTTGCACCGTCCGCGGCCGTTCCGGCCGGGGACGCCTGCGCTGGGGAGTCTTGGGGAGGGGGAACCGCGTCGTCAGCCAAGGACGCCTGCACGCCGGTGGAAAGAACCAGTACCGCTCCGAACGCAGCGGCTGCAGTACCGCGTCGGAGTCCCCCATGGATACCGGTCCGGGACATGGAAAGCTCGGACCTGTGTTGAACCATAGTCATCGACCCTAACCAGAACGGATGGCCGATTGAAAACCGGGAAGGGCCGCGGGGCGTGCGGGTGGATACTGCCAAGAACCCGACGCGCCGGGCTGACCAGCACCGATGCCTAGGCGGCGGTTAATTGGCCGATTTGCTCACGTGTGTCGGCAACGATGGCGGCGAGGCCGTTTCCGGCCACCCAGCCGCCCACGATTGCCAGGCCACCGGCGGCGGTGCAGGCCTGGCGGATCTCTGCTGCCCGGGCGCGGTGCCCCACGGCTGCGAACGGCAGCGAGCCGCGCCATCGGACAACGTCCCATCCGCGCACGTCCCCGCCGGCGATCTGGAGGCCCAGGAGAGCGGAAGCGTCCCGCAGGGCGGCTGCGAAGAGCTCGTCATCGGTTTCCGGTCCGGCAGGCTGGTGCACCGAAGCGCCGTCCACCCGGCCGTAGGAAAGGCGCACCACGTGGCGTCCCTGGCCGGCAGCAGCCGCCAGCCAGTCCCATTTGCCCGTTGCATGCGTCAGCGCCTTTGCCTCGATGCCCGGCGTTTGCGGGGCCACCAGGATTCCTGTCCCCCGGGGCCGCCGGTCAAGGTCCGGTTTGTCCAGGACCATGGTGACCAGCTTGACGTCAGGTCCGGACGCAGGCTTCTTCCCTGCGATCAGCGGGACGGCATGTTCCAGCAGTCCGACGGCGGCCGGGCCATCCACGGCCACCACCAGCAGGGCGGTGCGGAAGGCTGCACCGCCGGCCTCCACCAGCCAGCCTTCAGGGGTGCGGGATACAGAGGTGGCAGCGGTGTTCGCCAGCAGGGCGACGCCCCGTCGCCTGAGATCTTCCACCAGTGCCTCCACCAGGGTGTGCATGCCGCCTTCGAGGCCCGCGACGGCGGAACCGGCCTTGGCAGGTTTTCCTGCTTGGCCGGGCTGGAGTGGGGTGCCGGCGCCGGCTGCCCCGGAATTCTCACCGGCCCCGCGCCGCTGGGCCGAAACCGCGGCAGCGAGGGAACCGTGCCGGCGCAACCCTGCCCGCAGCCCTGGAGCCACCATGTCGACGTCGAGCAGCCCGGGATCTGCGGAGTGGACGCCGCCCACCACCGGCGAGACCAGGCGCTCCAGCACCCGCGAACCCATCCTGGCCCGGACCAGCGCGGAGACGCTGGTGACGCCCGCACCGGCGCCCACGGAAGCGGGCAGCAGCCTGTCCAGGGAGGCCCGCAGCGAGCCCAGGGTACCCAGGGTGCGCCGGACTTCAGGATCCCAGGGGTTGGCGGGGATGCCCAGGACGCCGGTCCTGGGAAGTTCGCGGGCACCATCCGGAAGCTGCACCCACGCACCTCCGGGGCGGGGCGGAACGATCCTTGCGCCCAGGCCAAGTTCTGCGCACAGCCGCGCGACGGCGTCGGACCGCGTGGCGAAAGACTCGGCGCCACTGTCCAGCGTGAGGCCCGCTACCGTGTGGCTGCCCACGCAGCCGCCCCACGCCGGGCCCGCCTCCAGGACCGTCACCTCGTGGCCGGCCGCGGCGAGTTCCCGGGCGGACAGCAGCCCGGAGATTCCGCCGCCCACCACCAGTGCCGTGCCGGGCCTCGCCGCAGAACTGCCCATGTGGCTACTCCGGCGAGATGGAGTGGATGAGCTCCACCACCCGGGTCAGGACGTCCGGATCAGTTTCGGGCGGCACTCCATGTCCCAGGTTCAGGACGTGGCCGGGGGCGGCGGAGCCGGCGGCGATGACCTCGCGGACATGGGCCTCGAGGATGTCCCAAGGAGCCGCCAGCAGTGCGGGGTCGATGTTTCCCTGCAGCGGGACGGTTCCGCCCAGCCGGCGGTTGGCCTCATCGAGCGGCAGCCGGTAGTCGACGCCCACCACATCCACACCCACGTCGCGCATGGCAACGAGAAGTTCGGAGGTGCCGGTGCCGAAGTGGATGAGCGGAGCCCCGAGGTGGCGGACATGGTCCAGGGCGCGGGCCGACGCCGGTGCAACGTACTTGGTGTAATCGGCCAGTCCCAGCGAACCCGCCCAGGAGTCAAAGAGCTGGGCGGCGGATGCGCCTGCCTCCAGCTGGGCCTGGAGGAACATGCCCGAGGCATCGGCAGCCCAGTTGGCCAGGGCGGTCCACGTCTCCGGATCCGCATGCATCATGGTCCGCGGGCCGAGGTGGTCACGGCTGGGTTTTCCTTCCACCATGTAGGCGGCCAGGGTGAACGGTGCGCCGGCAAACCCGATCAGCGGCGTCTTGCCCAGTTCGGCCACGGTCAGGCGGACGGCTTCGCGGATGGGTTCCAGGGCTTCCCAGGTGAGCTGGGGCAGGGCGGCAACGTCGGCCGCCGTACGCACCGGCATGTCAAGGACCGGGCCCACCCCGGGAACGATGTCCACGCCCACGCCGGCGAGCTTCAGCGGGATGACGATGTCCGAGAAGAAGATGCCCGCGTCCACATCGTGGCGGCGTACGGGCTGGAGCGTGATTTCGGAGGCCAGCTCCGGCCGGAGGCAGGAGTCCAGCATGGCGATGCCCTCGCGCACCTTGAGGTATTCCGGCAGCGACCGGCCCGCCTGCCGCATGAACCAGACGGGACGGCGGGACGGCTTGCCTCCGCGGTAGGCCGTGATCAGCGGTGAATCCGCTGTGCGGCCGTCCATCAGTGGATGGTCTGCGGCAAGGGCGCCGGTAGCGGAGACGGCAGGGCTAGGAGTCATGCTTTTGATTGTGCCGAAAAAGAGCTGCAAAAGATAACGACAACCTGTCGCTGGCAACGCGGGCCAGGGGGAGGTGGCGCGGATCACGGTGGAATGTGGCGGTTATCCTTTCGGGTGGTTGTTCTACCAGGCAACGAAAAAGCTATGATTGGTCTGCTGTGGTTCTTTTCTCATTGGTGGCTACACACGCCGACATCGACCTTGAAACCGTTGCTCAGTTGAGCAACGGTTCCTCCGGGATTGCCGCATCCGCGCTCACCGAATCCCCCGCCGTGGCAGGGGCAGTGGTGCTGGCCACCTGCAACCGCTACGAAATCTACGGCGAAGCTGCCAACCCCAACGACGTCGAAGCAGCCCGGGCGGCACTCGTGGCCCGGATCAGCGAGGCCAGCGGACTGGCCGAACCCCTCGTTTCACGTTCCTTCAGCACACGCACCGGACCCGAGGTGACCCAGCACCTGTTCGCCGTCAGCGCGGGACTGGACTCCGCCGTCGTGGGTGAACGCGAAATCGCCGGCCAGGTGCGGCGGGCACTGATTACCGCCCAGCACGACGGCACTGCCAGCGCCGGCCTCATCCGGCTTTTCCAGGCCGCCTCCAAGACAGCCAAGGATGTTGGCGCGCAGACGGCGCTCGGTTCCCGCGGCCTGTCCATCGTCTCGGTGGCACTGGACCTTGCCACCGATCTTTCCGAAAACCCGGACTGGACAACCAAGAAGGTTGTGCTGTTCGGGACCGGCGCCTACGCCGGGGCCACCATGGCACTGCTGCGTGAACGCGGCTGCACGGACATCTCCGTTTACTCCTCGTCCGGCCGGGCCGAAGGATTTGTCGCCTCGCGCGGCGGGACCGCCCTGGACGTGGACTCGCTGCGGTCCGCAGTGGCGGCTGCGGACGTCATGATCGGGTGCAGTGGGTCGGACACCCGGGTCGAAGCCGACGAGCTCGCCCAGGTGCGCGCCGATTCGCCGCAGCCCCTGATCGCCATCGACCTTGCCCTCACCCACGACTTCGACCCCGCCGTCGGCGAGCTGGACGGCGTGGAGCTGCTCACCCTGGAATCAGTCCGCCTGGCCGCGCCGCAGGAACAGGCGGAATCGCTGGCCCAGGCCAGCGGAATCGTGAAGGGTGCCGCCAAGGCCTTCGAGCAGGAGCGTGAAGCCCGCTCCGTCGATTCAGCCATTGTTGCCCTGCGGCGCCACACCATGAACGTCCTGGACGCGGAGATGGAAAAGGTCCGTGCCCGCCACGGCTGCACCGCCGCCGCCGAGGAAGTCGAGTTCGCCCTCCGCCGCATGGTCAAGCAGCTGCTGCACGTACCCACGGTCCGCGCCCGCGAACTCGCTGCGAACGGCCAGCAGGACGACTACGTTGCTGCGCTGGAGGCCCTGTACGGCATCACTGTCGAACAGCCCGCCACCGCCTCCCCTGCCGCCGTCGAGGCCGAATGCCCGGTGGACCACCAGGGCCGCGAAACCGCCTGACCACGCCCCATCACTACCTGCACTATTTACGGCAACGCCCCATCACTTTCTTCTGGAAAGTGATGGGGCGTACTCCAAAAGGGCGCGGGAAGTGATGGAGCGTCCCGTCAGTAGACGGGCTTCTGGGGTTCCACCTCACGCACCCAGGCCAGGATCCCGCCGTCAAGGTGGCTGACCCGCTGGTAGCCGGCCTGCCGTGCCGCTGCCAGCACGTTCGCGGACCGGGTGCCGGCCTTGCAGTGGAACACGATGTCCCGGTCCTGCGGAAGTTCGTCCCACGCCTCCCCGGCAAGGATCCGTCCCTGCGGGATCAGTTTGGCCCCGTCGATCCGGACGATGTCGTATTCCCCGGCTTCGCGGACATCTACCAGCTCGAAATCCTTGAGCCCGGCTTTCCGCGACGCCAGCATGGTGGCCAGCTGGGTAGCGGTGACTGTATGTTCCGTGTCCGCCTGCGAGGCGGGAGCGATGCCGCAGAAAGCCTCGTAGTCAGTGAGTTCGGTGATGGGTTCCGCCGCGGGGTCCTTCGACACCCGGATCTCCCGCCAGCTGCCGCCCAAGGCGTCAAAGAGGGCCACGCGGCCCAGCAGGGAACGCCCGACGCCGGTGATCAGCTTCACTGCCTCGGTCACCATGAGCGATCCCACGGCAGCGCAGAGCATGCCGAACACACCGCCCTCGCCGCAGGACGGCACGGACCCCGCGGGGGGAGCCTCCGGATACAGGTCGCGGTAGGTGGGCCCGTGCTTCTCCCAGAACACGCTGACCTGGCCGTCGAACCGGAAGATGGAACCCCACACGTAGGGCTTGCCCAGGATGGCCGCGGCGTCGTTCACCAGGTACCTGGTGGCGAAGTTGTCGGCCCCGTCAAGGATGAGGTCGTACCCCCGGAACAACTCCAGGGCGTTGGACGCGTCAAGGCGCAGGTTGTGCAGCCGGACATCCACCAGCGGATTCAGCTCCGCAATGGCATCGCGTGCCGACTCGATCTTGGGCCGGCCCACGTCGCTGACGCCGTGGATCACCTGCCGCTGCAGGTTGCTCAGGTCCACCACGTCGTCGTCGACGATTCCAATGGTTCCAACGCCTGCCGCGGCCAGGTACAGCAGGGCCGGGGCGCCCAGGCCGCCGGCACCGATCACCAGCACCTTGGCGTTCTTGAGCCGCCGCTGGCCCAGGGCACCGATCTCGGGAATGATCAGGTGCCGGGAGTACCGTTCAACCTCGGCAGGGGTGAGGCCGGCGGCCGGTTCCACCAGCGGATCCAGGGAATGGGTTGAAACATTTGCGGTGAAAGACGAAGCCATACTTCAATGTATGCCCCGGGATACCGCCGGGTCATATTACCCCGCAGTAAAGTGAAGGTAACTGCAATGGAAAGAAGGACAACTGTGGTCCCTGAAGCACGGGCTGACCGCCCGCCCGCCGCCGAACCGCAAACTCCCTCCCGCCCCGCAGGCCATCGGTCCGCCCGGCTGCCCCGGGATGAGCGCCGCGCACAGCTGCTTGCCGCCGCCCAGGAGGTGTTCGTGGCCAACGGCTACCACGGCGCGGCCATGGATGAAATTGCAGAGACCGCCCATGTCAGCAAACCGGTGCTGTACCAGCACTTTCCGTCAAAGCGGGAACTCTACCTCGCACTGCTCGAGAGCCACCTTGCGTCCCTGACCGAGTTGATGCTGGGTGCCCTGAATTCCACCACGGACAACGATGAACGGGTCCAGGCCGTCATGCGCGCCTACTTCCATTTCATCGCCAGCGACGACCAGGCCCACCGCCTGGTGTTCGAGTCCGACCTGATCAACGACCCCGACGTCAGCTCCAGGCTGGAAACCTTCAACCGGACCTTCGCCGACGCCATCGCCAGGGTCATTGCCGAGGACACCAAGCTCCCCCACCTCGAGGCCGAACTCCTTGGCCGCGGACTGGCCGGAATGGCGCAGGTCAGCGCGCGGTACTGGCTGGAAACGGACGGTAACCTGGACCTCAACGTGGCCAGTGACCTCATCTACCGTTTAGCTTGGCGCGGAATCTCTCGCTTCCCCAAAGAGTCCTAGACTACAAATAAGACATCATCGACGAACTTCACAGGCTGGGAGGCCCCCTTGGAAATTAAGATCGGCGTTCAAAACGTTGGCCGCGAGATCGTGCTGGAATCGGACCAGGACGCGGAGACTGTGGCCAAGGTTGTTGGCGAAGCCATCACCGGAGGCAACGAACTTCGCCTGAAGGATGAAAAAGGACGCCTGATCATTGTTCCGGGCAACGCTCTGGCCTATGTGGAAATCGGTGCCGAAGAGGTTCGGCGCGTAGGTTTCGGCCAGTTCTAGTCCCCGGTTCCAAGGAGATCCATGCTTTCGCTGTCCATCGTGGTGCTGGCCACTGTCGCCGGCGGCTTCGTCGTCTGGGCCAATGACAAGCGGCACGCCAAGTACGGTGCGGCGCTTCCGGCCGGCGTCGCCGCGGGTGCTGCGGCGCTGGTGTGGATCATTCTGATGGCGGCCGGTTTCGGCTACCTGCCCGGGCTGACCTGGCTTCCCTGGGTCCTGCCCATCGTTCTGGGCATTGCTGCCGCCATCGCCGCCGTCGCCTATTTTGGCCGTACGCGGGCGCGCCATGATGCGGAACGGCTCACTGCGATCCTGCGGCGCTGAGCCGTCGCTGGCAGGCTCCCAGGCATATGGCTGTGGCCACCACCCAGGCGGGTGGTGGCCACAGCCCTTTAAGTGAATGGCCGATGCCTAGAGGAACTCGGCCCGGCCTTCCATGGCGGATGAGGCGAGGGCATGCTCCCGGCGCGGGATGCGCCCGGCCGCCCGGGCCATCCTGCCCGCGATCACCGCGTGCTTGAAGGCTTCTCCCATGAGCGTGGGGTTCTGGGCGCGGGTCACGGCCGTGGCCAGCAGCACGGCGTCGCAGCCCAGCTCCATGGCAAGGGAGGCGTCGGATGCCGTGCCGATGCCGGCATCCAGGACCACGGGCACGGAGGCCCGGGAAACGATGAGCTCAATGTTGTGCGGGTTCAGGATCCCCAGGCCGGTGCCGATCGGGGCACCCAGCGGCATGACGGCGGTGGCTCCAAGGTTCTCCAGCCGCAGGGCCAGCACAGGATCGTCGTTGGTGTAGGCGAAGACCTTGAAGCCGCGGTTGACCAGCTGCTCGGTGGCCTCGACCAGTTCCACGGCGTCCGGCAGGAGGGTTTGTTCATCGGCGATGACCTCCAGTTTCACCCAGTCTGTTTCCAGGGCCTCCCGGGCCAGTTCCGCGGTAAGGACCGCGTCCCTGGCCGTGAAGCAGCCGGCCGTATTGGGCAGGACCCGGATTCCATGATCCACCAGCAGCTGGAACAGCGAGCCGGTTTCAGCCGTGGAGTAGCGCCGCATGGCCACGGTGGTCAGTGCGGTGCCGGAGGCAAGGAGCGCCGCGCCCAGGCCATCGAGGCTGGGCGCTCCCCCGGTGCCCATGATGAGCCTGGAACCCAGCGCGACGCCGTCGATCACCAGGGCGTCGCCGGCACCGGCGTTTCCTGCAGGGTTGATGGTGCTGGTTTCGGTCATGGCGTCAGCCTCCCTGTACTGCTGTAACAAGTTCGATGTCGTCGCCGTCGGCGAGCGCGGTGGCGAACCATTGGCTGCGCGGCACCACCTGGGCATTGTGCGCGACGGCGACGCCGAGTTTCCCGCCGTCGGTCGCCTGTCCGTTGTCCGCCAGCGGGCGTCCGGTGACCTCGCTGACCAGCGTGGTGATCGAAGCTCCGTCGGCCACCGTGTGCGGGTTTCCGTTAAGGGTGATGTTCACGCAGTCTCCTTGATGTGGGGGCTTGTTGCTGCCGTTGCCGGCCTGGAAAACCGGTCCGGGCTGAAGGGACCCCAGCGGGGATCGGCCCTGCCGTCCAGCAGTTCCCTGCAGATGGCCGCCGCGGCGGGAGTGAGCAGGACTCCGTGCCGGAAGAACCCGGTGGCGATGATGAGTCCGGGGACGTGCCCGGCCTGTCCTCCCCCGGCGCCCGGAGCGGCCGGCACCCGGCCCAGGAGCGGCGCGTTGTCAGGGGTACCGGGGCGGGCGCGGGCGGTGCATTCCAGGAGTTCGAGTTCAGCGACGGCGGGCACCAGAGCCTGCGCATCCCGCAGCAGCTGGTAGACGCCGCCGGCACTCACGGCATCGGAGCGGGCGTCCTCCCGCTGCGTAGCTCCGATCACCACGGTCCCGTCCTGCCTGGGAACGATGTACACGGGGATGCCGTGGACCAGGCCGCGCACCGTTGACGTCACCAAGGGCTGAAGGTGGCGGGGAACGGCAAGGCGCAGGATATCCCCGTGCACGGGCCGCAGCGGCAGCTCAAGGCCGTCCGGCAGGCCGTCAAGCGCCCCCGCCTGCAGGCCATTGGCCACCACGGTCTCCGTTGCCAGCACCGTGCCGCCGCCGGCCAGGCGGACCCCGGAAACCGTTCCGCCCTCCCACAGCAGCCCGGCTGCCCGCTCCGGCACGGCAAAACCTTCCACTGCCCCGGCAACCGCCAGCTGGGGCTGCTCCTGCGCCGCGCCGGCCAGGGCCAGCCGCAAGGCGGCCACCAGGCGCCGGGGATCCACCTGGTGGTCCGCCGGGGTATCAAGTGCGCACGCAATGGCCGGGCTGAGCAGCGGCTCACGCTTCCGGGCCTCCCGCACGGTCAGGGGTTCCACCGCCAGCCCGTTGGCCTGCTGGACTGTGCGCAGGTCCATCAGCGCCCGGCGGTCGGCCGCGTCGGCACCCACGGCGAGGGTCGGCGTCGTCAGGTATCCGGAATCCGCGCCCGTTGCCCTGCCCAGCCCGGCGGCGAACCCGGGCCAGCGCGATGATGCGTCAAGCATCAGTTCCAGGAGCTCTTCCTCCTGGTAATGCAGTTCGCTGACGGGAGCCAGCATGCCGGCCGCCGCCCAGCTGGCGCCGGTACCGGGCGCGTCATCAATGAGGACCACCGAGCGCCCGGAACGCTGCGCCTCCCAGGCAATGCCGTGCCCCACCACTCCCCCGCCGATGACGGCAACGTCGGCCCGGAGGGTGGAGGGAATGGAGCTGCGGGCGGACCCGGGGTGATGGGTGAAGGGGGTACGCATGTGGGTTCCTTCCCTACGCCGGCATTAACCGGATCAGGTCAAGCGGTCGGCTCTGACGCCCTCTCAGCCCGGCGCTTTGTGACAGCCGCCGCGGGCTCCCGCAGTACCAGCCCAGTTTAGAGGAACTAGGCTTGCACGCATGAATGTGTCCACCCCATCCTTTCCCGCCGGCCACCACGCTCCAGCCACCGAAGTCGTCAATTCACGGGACAACGACGCCCTGAAGGCAGCCCGCCTGTACCTCTGCACCGATGCGCGCCGGGACCGCGGCGACTTCGCGGATTTCGTTGACGCCGCGTTCGCCGGTGGCGTGGACATCATCCAGCTGCGCGACAAGACCATCGAGGCGGCCGAGGAACTGGACCTCCTGGCGGTGCTGAAGGAATCCGCGGTACGGCACGGAAAGCTGTGGGCGGTCAATGACCGTGCGGACATCGCCGTCCTCTCCGGGGCACCGGTGTTCCACATCGGCCAGAAGGACCTGCCGCTGGCGGCGGCGCGCACGCTGGTCAACGGCAACGCCGCCATCGGGCTCTCCAGCCACACCACCGGGCAGGTGGACGCCGCCCTGGCAGCAACTGCCGGACCAGCCGGGCTGGACTACTTCTGCGTGGGTCCGGTCTGGGCAACCCCCACCAAACCCGGCAGGTCCGCCGTGGGCACTGACCTGGTGAAGTATGCCGCCGAGGCCTCACGGCAGGCGGCGGACCCCGTGCCCTGGTTCGCCATTGGCGGCATTGACCACGGAAACGTCCACCAGGTGGCGGAAGCCGGTGCGCGCAGGATCGTGGTGGTGCGCGCCATCACCGAGGCCTCCGATCCCGCCGCCGCTGCCGCCTCCCTCCTCGACGCATTGGACGCCGCCGCCGCCTGATGCCATATCGGCGGACTTGGAGCTACGCTGACTTTTGTGTCACATCATCGGCTGGCTCCAAACGTCCATGACCACAGGAACGCCCTGGAAGAGGCGTTGGGCCTGCTGCGCACCGAACTTGAACTGCCGGGACCGTACCCGGCTGAGGCAGTGGCGGATGCCCGGGCCGCGGTGGCAGCGCTGAGGCTTCCGTCCTATGACCTGACCGCCGTCCAGTTCGTGACCATCGATCCGGCCTCCTCCACGGACCTGGACCAGGCGGTGTTCATCGAACCGGACGGGAACGGCTACCGGGTAATGTACGCGATCGCCGATGTGCCGGCGTTTGTTGCGCCGGGAGGTCCCCTGGACGCCGAGACCCGGCGCCGCGGCCAGACGTTCTACGCTCCGGACGGCCGGATTCCGCTGCACCCGGAAGTGATCAGCGAGGGGGCAGGAAGCCTGCTGCCGGGCCAGGATTGTTCGGCTTTCGTATGGGACTTCACGCTCGACGGCGACGCAACGGTTGTGTCGGTGGGCGTCAGGCGGGCGCGGGTCCGCAGCCGCGACAAGCTCAGCTACAAGGGTGCGCAGGAAGACCTCGACGCCGGGACGGCCTCGCCGGTGCTGCGGCTCCTCCGCGAGGTGGGCCTGAAGCGGGTGGCCCTGGAGCGGGAACGCGGCGGGGCCAGCCTCAACATGCCCGAGCAGGAAATTGTCCAGCTGCCCGACGGCGGCTACCGCATTGCTGCCGTACCGCAGCTTCCCGTGGAGGACTGGAACGCGCAGATTTCCCTGATGACCGGGATGGCCGCCGCGCAGCTCATGCTGGAGGGCAAGGTGGGAATCCTGCGCACCATGCCCGCCCCGGACGAACGGTCGCTGAAGCATTTCCGGCTGCAGACCGAGGTGCTGGGCAGGCCCTGGGACGGTGAAGTCAGCTACGGCGAATACCTGCGTTCCCTGGATCCCACCGATCCCCGCCAGCTGGCCATCATGCATTCCGCCGGCATGCTGTTCCGGGGCGCCTCCTATACCGCCTTTGACGGAACGGTCCCCGAGGACGGCGTGCAGTCTGCCATCGGCGCGGCCTATGCCCACACCACCGCGCCGCTCCGCCGCCTGGTGGACCGCTTTGTGCTGGTGATCTGCGAGGCCCTCAGCAATGGCGGGGATGTTCCGGACTGGGCGCGGGAAGCCCTGCCGCTCCTGCCGGGCATCATGGCCGGATCGGACCAGCTCGCGTCCAGGATGGAACGACTGGCCCTGGACACCGTTGAGGCCGCGCTGCTGCTGAACCACATCGGGCAGGAGTTCGATGCGATCGTGATTTCCGGCTCCCGGCCGCAAAACGGAAACGGGAATGGAAACGGGACCGGGACGGTGAAAAACGGCAACGGGAAGAACGGAAACGGCACCGGAAGTTCGGGCATCATCCAGATTGCCGAGCCCGCGGTCACTGCCCGGTGCGCCGGCGAGCTGGAGTCGGGTACCAAGGTCCGGGTCCGGCTGGTTTCCTCGGACATCACCACCCGCGAGATCCATTTCGAGCTGATCCCGTAAGCGGCGGCGGCCGCGGCAGGCGGGCCGAAACGTGTTTCTGCGACCTTGCAGCTAGACTGAGAGGGTAGAAATGGATGCCCGGTCGTTGATTTCCTTGATTTGAAACCAACAAGCCCGCCCCTACGCGATCTTGAGATTTGCCCGTTGGTCACCAGTGCCAGCATTAGATAGCCCGCGATCGGCTTCCACTGGAATCGCTTGCGCGCCTGAGCGTGCTCCGGAACGGCCAGTCCTGGCCGGCCCGTTGAGCAGGCAGCGCCATTGCCCAAATGAATAAGGAAACTCCCCCGTGAGTGAATTGCATACCCACCAGCTCCTGAGCGATGAGACCGGCACGGAAACCATCGAGCCGGAAGAAACCATCATCTCCGACGAGACCCCGCACGAGATCGCGGAGAAGTCTTTTGCCGACTACAACGTCCGCGAGGACATCGTGGAATCCCTGGCTGACGCCGGGATCACCCACCCGTTCCCCATCCAGGCCATGACCCTTCCGGTGGCGCTGGGCGGCCACGACATCATCGGCCAGGCCAAGACGGGCACCGGCAAGACCCTGGGCTTCGGCATCCCCGCACTGCAGCGGGTCATCGGGCAGGACGACCCCGGCTACGCCAAGCTGGCCGTCCCGGGAGCCCCGCAGGCCCTGGTCATCGTCCCCACCCGCGAACTGGCGGTGCAGGTGGCCGGTGACCTGGTGACCGCTTCCCGGAAGCGCAACGCGAGGATCGCCACCATTTACGGCGGCCGCGCCTACGAGCCCCAGGTGGAGGCCCTCAAGCAGGGCGTCGAGGTTGTGGTGGGTACCCCCGGCCGGCTGATCGACCTTTTCAAGCAAAAGCACCTGAGCCTGAAGAACGTCAAGATCGTGGTGCTGGACGAAGCTGACGAGATGCTGGACCTTGGCTTCCTGCCGGATGTCGAGACCCTCATCGCGGCAACTCCCGCAGTTCGCCAGACGCTCCTGTTCTCCGCCACCATGCCCGGTCCGGTCATCGCCATGGCCCGCCGCTACATGACCCAGCCCACGCACATCCGCGCAGCGGACCCCGAGGACGAGGGCCTGACCAAGCGCGATATCCGCCAGCTGATCTACCGTGCGCACAGCATGGACAAGATCGAAGTGGTGGCACGCATCCTGCAGGCCCGCGGCCGCGGACGGACCATCATCTTCACCAAGACCAAGCGCACCGCCGCAAAGGTGGCCGAGGAACTGGTGGACCGCGGCTTCGCTGCCGCTGCCATCCACGGTGACCTGGGGCAGGGCGCCCGTGAACAGGCACTGCGGGCATTCCGCAACAACAAGGTGGACGTCCTGGTGGCCACCGATGTCGCGGCGCGCGGCATCGACGTCGAGGACGTCACCCACGTGATCAACTACCAGTGCGTGGAAGACGAAAAGATCTACCTGCACCGGGTGGGCCGCACCGGCCGCGCGGGCAACAAGGGCACCGCTGTCACGTTCGTTGACTGGGACGATGTTCCCCGCTGGGTGCTGATCAACAAGGCGCTGGGACTCAACGTGCCCGAACCTGTCGAAACCTACTCCTCCTCGCCGCACCTCTTCGCGGACCTCGACATCCCCGTGGGGACCAAGGGCCGGCTGCCGCGTGACAAGCGGACCCTGGCTGGCGTCGACGCCGAGGTGCTTGAGGACCTGGGCGAAACCGGCAAGAAGAACAGCCGCAGCGGCAGCCGCGACGGCGGCCGGTCCCGGGAACGGGACGGCCGTGGGCGGGAAAGCCGCACTGGCAGCCGCGAAGGTTCCCGCAGCGAAGGAAGCCGCAGCGGCGGCGACACCGCGCGCAGCGGCGAGCGCCGCCGTCGGACGCCGGACTCCGCCGCCGCTCCCGCGGCCGAGGCTGCCGCACCCGCAACGGGCGGCGAACAGCCTTCACGCACCCGCAGGCCCCGGACCCGCACCCGCCGCCGCAACGGCGAAGTGGTGGCAGGCGCCGACACGGGCACGCAGCCTGGCACGTCAGAGGGCTAACTGCCCCGATGACTGACACTGTTTGGGCGCCGGACGGCGGCAGCCTGGTGGTACACGCTGACAACGCGGAGTACCTCCCCACGCTGCCGGACGGCGCCTTCACACTGATTTACGTGGACCCGCCCTTCAACACGGGCAGGCCGCAGCTGCGCCAGGAAACCAGGATGGTGGTTAACGCCGGCGGCAGCGGGGACCGCGTGGGCTTCAAGGGCCGCTCCTACGACACCATCAAGGGCGCCCTGCACCGCTACGATGACGCGTTCAGCGACTACTGGTCCTTCCTGGAACCCCGGCTGGTGGAGGCATGGCGCCTGCTGGCCGACGACGGAACCCTCTACCTGCACCTGGACTACCGCGAGGTGCACTACGCCAAAGTGATGCTTGATGCGATCTTTGGCCGCGAATGCTTCCTGAACGAGATCATCTGGGCCTACGACTACGGCGCGCGGGCCAAAAACCGGTGGCCCACCAAGCACGACAACATCCTGGTGTACGTCAAGAACCCGGCGAAGTACCACTTCGACAGCGCCGAGGTGGACCGCGAGCCGTACATGGCGCCTGGATTGGTAACGCCTGCCAAGCGCGAGCTGGGAAAGCTGCCCACCGACGTCTGGTGGCACACCATCGTCTCACCCACCGGCAAGGAGAAGACCGGTTACCCCACGCAGAAGCCGGAGGGCCTGGTCAGGCGGGTGGTGGCCGCCTCGAGCCGGCCCGGTGACTGGTGCCTGGACTTCTTCGCCGGCTCCGGAACGCTGGGGGCCGTTGCCGCCAAGCTTGGCCGGAAGTTCGTGTGCGTGGACCAGAATCAGCCCGCCATTGACATCATGGCCAAGCGGCTGGGCGCGCACGCCACCCTTGCCTCGTTCCAGCCCAGCTAGGGCCGGACGACGGCGGCTCCCGTGCCGAGTGCCTCGATCCGCGCGAGCATGTCGGGTGCCGTGAGGTTTTCGCCGAGCAGGTTGGGCTTGCCGGTGCCGTGGTAGTCGGAGGAACCGGTAATCAGCAGGCCGTGTTTGGCCGCGAGCCTGCGCAGGAAGTCCCGGCCCTCTTCCGGGTTGTCCCGGTGGTCGATCTCCAGGCCGGCCAGCCCGGCGTCGATCATGTCGCGGTAGGTCCGCTCCCCCACGATCCGTCCCCGTGCGGACGCCACAGGGTGGGCGAACACGGGCACGCCGCCGGCGGCACGGACAAGTTCGACGGCGGTGGCCGGGTCCGGAGCATAGTGCGGGATGAAGTACCGGGACCGGGAGGTGAGGATGGAGGCGAAGGCTTCCGAACGGTCCTCCACCACGCCCGCCGCGACGAGGGCGTCTGCGATGTGCGGCCGTCCGAGGGTGGCGCCGGGTGCCACGTGGTGGATCACGTCATCCCACGTCAGCGGGTAGTCCTCCGCCAGGATGGTGACCATCCGTTCGGCCCTGGTGAGGCGGGAATCCTTGGCCTTGGTGATTTCCTCCAGGAGGCCGGGATGGGTGGGATCATGCAGATAGCTCAGCAGGTGGACGCTGATGCCCTCCTCCGTCCGGCATGAAACCTCCATGCCCGGTACCAGTGCCACCCCGCAGGTTGCTGCGGCCGCTGCCGCCTCCGCCCAGCCTGCCGTGGAGTCGTGGTCGGTCAGGGCCACCACATCAAGGCCGGCACGCGCGGCCGACGCCATGACATCGGCGGGCGTTTCGGTACCGTCGGAAACATTGGAGTGGGCATGCAGGTCAATCCTCACTGGTCCAGCGTAGTGGACCACGGCCCCGGGACCCGGCTGTCCTGTTCGCTTAGCCGGGATGCTGGTGAGACGATGGTGCCGTGAACGATGCCGAAAACACCCAGAACTCTGCTTCCCAGCCGTTGGAGGAGCGCGTCAACAACCGCTCGCAGCGGCCCAGTTCCAACGCTTTCAAGGCCTTCATGGCCAGCAACTGGGCGCCGTCCAGCCAGGAGCTTCCGCAGCGGGACGCCGTCGCCGGATACGCCGCTGCCCGGCGCAAGGCGATCTCCGCCCTGTTCAACGGCGAACGCCTGATCATCCCCGCGGGGCCCCTGAAAGTCCGTTCCAACGACTGCGACTACCGCTTCCGCCCGCACTCCGGCTTCGCCCACCTGACCGGGCTGGGCCTGGACCACGAACCGGATGCCGTCCTGATCCTGGAACCCGTGGCAGAAGGAACGGGCGACGACGGCGGGAACCACCGCGCGACGCTGTACTTCCGGCCGCTGGCCGGCAGGGACACCGAACAGTTCTACGCCGATTCCCGCTCCGGCGAGTTCTGGATTGGGGCCCGCCCCACCCTGGAGGAATTCGAGGCCCGCCTGGGACTGGCCACCGCGCACATCGACCAACTGGAAACGGCCATCACCAAGGATGTGGGCGCCCCGGAGATCGGCGGAATCTCCATCCGCCTGGTCCGCAAAGTGGACGAGAACATTGACGCACTGGTGGACACGGCCCGGTACAACACGGCCAGGGACCCTGAGAACCTGGACCTTGGCGTCCTTGATGCCCTGGACGAAAAGCTCAGTGAGGCCCTTTCCGAACTGCGCCTGCTCAAGGATGAGTGGGAAATCGAGGAAATGAAGATCGCGGTGGCGGCCACCGTCGAAGGCTTCGAAGAAGTGGTCAAGGCCCTTCCGCGGGCACTGACGCATGCCCGCGGCGAGCGGGTGGTGGAGGGAGCCTTCTTCGCCCGCGCCCGCGAAGTGGGCAACGAACTGGGTTACGACACCATCGCAGCATCCGGCAACAACGCCACCGTGCTGCACTGGACCCGCAACACCGGACGCATCCACGCCGGCGAGCTCCTGCTCCTGGACGCCGGTGTCGAGGCCGACTCGCTCTACACAGCAGACATCACCCGGACGCTTCCGGCCAGCGGCACCTTCAGCGACATCCAGCGCAAGGTCTACCAGGCAGTCCTCGATGCTGCCGACGCCGGGTTCGCCGCTGCCCGGCCGGGAACCAAGTTCCGTGACATCCACACCGCCGCCACCACCGTGCTGGCAGAACGCCTGGCCGAATGGGACATCCTGCCGGTCAGCGTGGAGGAGGCCATCAGCCCCGAGGGGCAGCAGCACCGCCGGTGGATGCCGCACGGCACCAGCCACCACCTGGGACTGGACGTGCACGACTGCGCGCAGGCCAAACGCGAACTCTACCTGGACGGCATCCTCACCGAAGGCATGGTCTTCACCATCGAACCGGGCCTGTACTTCAAGAAGGAAGACCTGGCAATTCCCGAGGAATACCGCGGCATCGGCATCAGGATCGAGGACGACATCCTCATGACCGCTGACGGCCCCGTGAACCTCAGTGCCGCCCTGCCGCGGAAACCGGAAGACGTGGAGGACTGGATGGCCGGCATCTACCGGACCGAAGAAGCCTGACCCCGGCCGGAAACAGCAAAGAGCGGGGCCGCCGGATTCGTTCCGGCGGTCCCGCTCTTTGCGTTGGCGCTCCCAGGTTTCCTTGGCTTACAGGCTTCCCTGGCTTTCAGGCTTCCTGGACCTTGGCTGCTCCGGCCGTCCTACTCCCGGTGGTCGCCGTGGTGCTGGTCCCCGTCCTGGCCATGCCGGGCGTCGGGTTGGTGTTCCGCGTTCTGTCCTGGCGCAGGCTGTCGGGGATCTGGCTGTCCTGGCCCTGGCTGTCCGGCGCCGGGACCCTGCGGCAGGCGCACGCCGTACTGCGGGCGGCCATCCGGCAGGTCCGGGTAGCGGACGGCCCGGACCGGGCTTGCCGGCTGCGCCGGCTGGTGCTGGCCGCCGTCGTATTGCTGCCCGCCGTGCTGCTGCCCACTGTGCTGCTGGCCGGCGTCGCCTGCGTAGCCACTTCCGTCCTGGGCTGATCCGTCGTGTGCTGATCCATCCTCGGCGGCTGTGCCGGCGGACCGCTGGCCGTAGGGATCGTTCCATCCGGCGGGACGGGCAGGGCCCTGCTGCTGCCCCGGCTGCTGCTGGTGCTGGTACGGCTGGTTGTAGTAGTCGTGCTGTGTGTACGGCCGCTGGCCCGCTGCCGCGTCCGAACGCGTCATGGGCAGCTGCTGCAGCAGGCGCCGCGCCTCGTGGGCGGCCTCCGGCGCAACGATCACGTCGTAGCTCGTTGCCACCACCTGGCTGGTGGACGTGAAGTCCCGCTTGCCGCGCTGCATGGCGTACGTGACAATGCCGAAGAGCATGAAGAACGCCGCACCCATCAGCACCGACGTCATGATCGAGAAGTAGCCGGGCGAGGGTGCGAAGAAGGACAGCATGACGCCGACGAACAGGCCGAACCACATGCCGCTCAACGCCCCCGACAGCGCCACCCGGGGGTAGCTGAGACGCCCCGTGACCCGCTCCACCATCTTCAGTTCATTGCCCACGATGGAGACCATCTGGACCGGGAACTGCTGGTCCGCCAGGTAGTCAACCGCTTTTTGGGCGTCGAGGTAGGAAGTGTAGGAGCCAACGGTGTCGCCGGTGGGAACAGCCCGGGCATCGTCCGGTCCGTTCGCGGCGCCGGCCCTGGGAGGACCAAAAATGTTCGACATAACCCCATTCTTGCCCATCAAGGTGGGTGCTGCCTGTAAATTCAGCTAAAAGAGAGCAGACTCGGTAGCCTGTAGTGGTGAGCACAACACCTACTCGCGTCTTCGTGGCGCGCCTCCTGGGCCTCGATGTCTTCGACCCGCTGGGCGACCGGCTGGGCCGGCTGCGCGATGTTGTTGTGCTGTCCCGCGGAACCCAGGGAGCCCCCCACGTGGTGGGCATCGTGGTGGAAGTACCGGGAAAGAAGCGCGTCTTCGTGCCCATGACGCGTATTACCTCGATCGACCAGACCCAGATCATCTGCACGGGCCTGGTCAACCTGCGCCGGTTTGAACAGCGCGGAGCCGAAACGCTGGTGGTGGCGGAGATGTTCGACCGCAGGGTCACCCTCCGTGACGGCAGCGGGGACGCCACCATCGAGGACATCGCCATCGACCAGCACCGGTCCCGCGACTGGTTCGTCAGCAAGCTCTTTGTCCGGCGCGGCCATTCACTGTCCCCCTTGAGCCGGCTGCGCCGCAACGAAACACTGATCATTGACTGGGCGGACGCCCAGCAGGGGCCACGCACCGAGCCGCAGGCAGCCACACAGTTCGTGGCCAACCACGAGGACCTCAAGCCCGCTGACTTCGCCGAGGCACTGCAGGAGATGAGCGACAAGCGCCGGTTCGAAGTGGCCAGCGAACTGCAGGACGAGCGGCTGGCCGACGTCCTCCAGGAGCTTCCCGAGGACGACCAGGTGGAAATCCTCTCCGCGCTGGATGTCCAGCGCGCCGCCGACGTCCTCGAGGAGATGGACCCCGACGACGCCGCCGACCTCCTCGGCGAACTCCCCTCCGCCCAGGCAGAGGAACTCCTCCAGCTGATGGAACCCGAAGGCGCGGAGGACGTCCGCCGCCTGCTTGAATACGACGAGGACACCGCCGGCGGCCTGATGACTCCGGTACCGGTCATCCTGCCGCCGGAAGCCACGGTTGCCGAAGCCCTGGCCCACGTCCGGCGGGAGGAGCTCTCCCCTGCGCTGGCGTCGTCGATCTTTATTGCCCGGCCGCCGCTGGAAACCCCCACCGGCCGCTTCCTGGGTGTGGTGCACATCCAGCAGCTGCTGCGCTTCCCGCCGTTCGAGGCTCTGGGAAACCTGGTGGACAAGAACCTCGAGCCGTTGTCCGACCAGGCCCACATCAGCGAAGTGGCACGGACCCTGGCCACCTACAACCTCAACTCCCTCCCGGTGGTCAACGACGCCGGCCGGCTTGTGGGGGCGGTGACTGTTGATGACGTATTGGATCACTTGTTGCCGGACGACTGGCGCGCCCATGATGGCGAAGCCCCGATAAGAAAGCTCGGTGGCCGCATTGGCTGATAACAGCGCCCCGAAGAACCCCAGCCAGCGGAACCTGGCCAACGCGGAATCAAAAGGCAGTCTCGATACCCCCTTGAGCGCCCGGCAGCGGATCCTGCCCAAGTTCTCCCCGGATCCGGACGCATTCGGCCACGCCACCGAGGGCTTTGCCCGGTTCATGGGCACCCCGCAGTTCCTGGTCTACATGACGGTGTTCTGTATTTTCTGGCTGGGCTGGAACACGTGGGCGCCCGTCGAGTGGCAGTTCGATTCAAGGGACCTTGGCTTCACCCTGCTGACCCTGATGCTGTCGCTGCAGGCTTCCTACGCCGCGCCCCTGCTGCTGCTGGCGCAGAACCGGCAGGATGACCGCGACCGCGTCTCGGTGCAGCAGGACCGCCAGCGCGCCGAACGCAACCTGTCCGACACCGAGTACCTGACCCGGGAACTGGCCTCCCTGCGGATCGCCCTGCGCGAGGTAGCCACCCGCGACTACGTCCGCGCCGAGCTGCGCTCACTCCTTGAAGACCTGCTGGAAGCCCAGGAGGAACTGCGGACCCACGACGACACGGGCCCCGGTTCGCACGAATCCCCACGGGACAAGGTCAAGGACAAGCTGCGCGAACAGCGGGACCGGCAACGCAGCCCGCGCACCCAGCAGATCCCCCGGGTGAAACCGGGCCACTCTGCCCAATGACCGCCAGGCCGCCCTCCGGCAGGCCCGCCGCCGCATCCGTACGAAAGCCGAGGCTCCTCCCATGAGCGCCCCCATCGATCCCGCTGACTCCACCCAACCGGCACTGGCACAGGCCGTCAACAGCGCCCTCGCCACCGTGATCGATCCCGAACTCCGGCGCCCCATCACCGAACTGGGCATGGTGGACTCCGTCCAGGTTTCCGACGACGGCAAGGTGAGCGTGGCGGTCCTGCTCACCATTGCCGGCTGCCCGCTGCGGGACACCATCACCGCCGATGCGCAAAAGGCCCTTTTCGCAGTCCCCGGCGTCACCGCCGTCGACGTCGAGCTCAAGGTGATGGACCAGGCCCAGCGCGATGCCCTCAAGGAGAAGCTGCGCGGCGCCGGCGGCCAGCGCAAAATCCCCTTCAATGAGCCCGATTCCCTCACCAGGGTCTACGCCGTGGCCAGCGGCAAGGGCGGAGTGGGCAAGTCCTCGGTCACCGTCAACCTGGCCACGGCCCTGGCTGCCCAAGGCCTGCGTGTGGGCATCGTGGATGCAGACGTCTACGGCTTCTCCGTCCCTGCGCTGATGGGCATCACCCAGAAACCCACCCAGGTGGACGACATGATCCTCCCCCCGGTTGCGTACGGCGTGAAGGTGATCTCCATTGGCATGTTCGTCACCGCCAACCAGCCGGTTGCCTGGCGGGGACCCATGCTGCACCGGGCCCTGGAACAGTTCCTCACCGACGTCTACTTCGGCGACTTGGACGCCCTGTTCCTGGATCTCCCGCCGGGTACGGGTGACATCGCCATTTCCGTGGCCCAACTCCTGCCCAAGGCCGAAATCCTGGTGGTCACCACGCCCCAGCCGGCGGCGGCGGACGTTGCCGAACGCGCTGGCGCCATCGCCACCCAGACGGGTCAGAAGATCGCGGGCGTCATCGAGAACATGTCCTACCTGGAGATGCCCGACGGCGGCCGGATGGAACTGTTTGGAAGCGGCGGCGGGGCGGTCCTCACCGAACGCCTCAGCGCCACGGTCGGGGCGGAGGTACCGTTGCTGGGCCAGATTCCCCTGGACATCCAGCTGCGCGAAGGCGGGGACTCGGGGGTTCCGATCGTGCTGGGCCAACCTGCTTCGGCGGGCGCTGTGGCGCTGGCCGGCATCGCAGGGCAGTTGGCCGCAAAACCCCGTGGCCTTGCAGGGATGAAGCTGGGACTGCAGCCGCGCTGACCGGGCCGGAACTGGCGGGGCGCGAAAACCCTAGGTGGCTTCGGTGTCGAAAGGGGCTGCATCGCCAGGGGCCAGCCTCTGCACGACTCTTTCAGGCCGCTGCGGGGCTGCATCCGCCACGGCCGCGGCGCCGGAAACTGCTGCCACGGCGGCCGGAGCATTTGCGCTGACGGGCTTGGTGTCGTCGTCGAGCAGTGCTTCCTTGATGATGCGGCGGGGGTCGTACTGGCGGGGGTCGTACTTCTTCCAGTCGACATCGTCAATGTCGATGCCCACTTCTTCCTTGATTTGTTCACGCGCCCCGGAAGCCATGCGGCGGAGTTCCTTGACCAGGTTTGCCAGCTTCTGGGTATATTCCGGCAGCCGCTGGGGGCCGATCACCAGCACGCCGATGATCAGCAGAAGGATGAACTCCGGGCCGTTGATTCCAAACACTTTAGGAAGATTACCCTCTCCGGGCTGCGAGTGACGATTCCCGTCCGGCGGACGGGAAAACAGTCTGCATTACTGGGTGAACAGGGCAGCTATCTTGTTGATCCCGCGCTCCAGCCGCGACTCCAGGGGCTCCGGTGCCGGCGTCACCGTGGTGTCGGGCACGGCGGCGGCAACCCCTTCCGCCGCGGTATCGGCGTACTGCTTGAGCATGGGCAGGGCATCATCTGCCTGCTCGGGGGGCAGATCGGAGCGGTAAGTGATGGTGAGGCCGGCTGCCCGGTAGGTGGCGGACCAGGGAGAGGTGCTCGAAACCTGCATTGGACCACCTTGGCCGGCGGAGCCCTCCCCCGCCGGGGCGCCCGGAGCCGGTGTCGCGTTGCCGGCCGGTTGATGATCAACCGGGTGCTGTTCCGTGACGGTGGCGTGATGGGTACCGTCGGTGAGCCGCAGCTCCACTGCAGGTTGCCCGTCAACCACCAGCGCCCTGGCCGCTTCCACATGGAATCCCATGGCCTGCAGTTCGGGGCAGGCCCACCCCTCCGAACGCAACGTGGCCAGCTGCGCGGCGGTCAAGGTCCGGCCGTCCGCAGGGGTCTGGGACGAGACGTGCGAAAAGGCTGCTTCGGTCCCCGCCCGTTCCCCGGCCGCAGGGTCTCCCGCTGCCGTGAAGGCCCCTACGGCCAGCACTCCGGCCGCTGCCATGGTTCCGCCCGCGGTGAATGCAAGTGCCCGGGCGGCCACACGGGAGGTCCCGCCCTGATGGGCAGGGGCGGGCGGCTGGGCTGCCAATTCGTGGGTGCGGGTCAGCAGCCGCGCCGTCAGGTCCTGGCTGGCGGGCGGAATGGGAGCATCGCGCAGACGCTCCAGGTACTGCCGTTCCCGGCGCACGGCCGCAGCACACTCCTGGCAGGCCTCAAGGTGGCTGCCGCTGCGCTGATGCCTGCCGCCGAAAGGAAACTGGGACTTCATGTGCCGTTCAGAGGATGCCGGCGATGCGTGGCATCGCAAGCTTGCGGCGGGACTGCTGCGGGCGGGGGTCGCGGTGGGCCAGCTTTTCACGGAGCATGGTCCTGCCGCGGTGGATGCGTGAGCGGACGGTGCCCAGCTTCACGCCCAGGGCCTCGGCGACTTCGTCGTAGGACAGCCCCTCGAGGTCGCACAGGACCACGGCGGCACGGAAGTCCGGCGGCAGTTCCTCCAGCGCCGCCTGTACGTCCAGGTCCAGGTTGTTCAGCTCGAAGCTCTGCTCCGGCCCCGGCTCACGGCCGGGCAGCCGGGACTCGGCGTCCTCCGCGAGGGCGTCGAAACGGATGCGGGTCCTGCGCCGGGCCTGGTCAAGGAACAGGTTGGTGGTGATGCGGTGCAGCCAGCCGTCGAGTGTTCCTGGCTTGAAGTTCTCCAGCGACCGGAAGACGCGGACAAACACCTCCTGGGTGAGGTCCTCGGCGTCGTACTTGTTTCCGGTCAGGCGGTACGCCAGCCGGTACACCTTTGCGGAATGGTTGGTGACCACTTCTTCCCAGGTGGGACGGACCCACTCATCATCGGGATTGTTTACTGCAGGGACAGGTGCCACAACTGAAGATGACATCGTCCACTCCCCTCGTGGAATGCTAACGCCCGGATACTGTTGACATCTCTGATTCGGCGCCGGTCACCTTTTGGATGAGCGGATATCAATCATGTCAAACTTGGCTGGGAATTTCCTGACCATTGGCAAACTTCAGCCTTCGGCGCAACGGCCGCTTTCCCGGCCGGCCGGCCCGAACACAGTAGGCTTGAGGAGACATTCCCCCCTTACGCCCAGAAAGCGATAATTCATGAGCGCCGACAAATCCAGCAGCTGGTCCTATGCAGAAGATCTGCCCGCTGAGGATGAGGTTATGCTTCGGGCCCGGGAACGTTCATTTGAATTGGGAGTAAGCGCCATCAGCCCCGGCGTGGGGGCCGTCCTGACGGTGCTGGCCGCCGCCTCCAAAGCCCAGACCGCCGTCGAGATCGGCACCGGCGCCGGCGTCTCCGGCGTCTGCCTGCTGCGGGGCCTGGGACCGCACGCAGTCCTGACCACCATCGACGTGGATGTGGAGCACCTGAGGGCCGCCCGCGAAGCGTTTGCGGAGGCCGGCAGTCCCGCCAACCGCACCCGCACCATTTCCGGCCGTGCGGGCGACGTCCTGCCACGGCTGACCGATGGCGCCTACGACCTCGTCTTCATCGACGCGGACAAGCCGGGCCTTCCGGGCTATGTGGAGCAGGCCATCCGGCTGCTGAAGCCCGCGGGGCTGCTGGTCATCAATGACGCGCTGGACAAGGACAAGGTTGCCAACCCGGCGGGCCGGGAGGCCACCACGGTGGTCCTGCGGCAGGTGGGCAGGGCAATCCGCGACGACGACAGGCTGGCGTCGGCAATGCTCCCCACCGGCGATGGCCTGCTGGTGGCAGTCAAGAAGTAAGTCTCCCAAAAAAGGACAGGGTGCGCAGCCCGCGGGCCGCGCACCCTGTCCGGTACGACTATTCGGTAACGCCTACCAGGCATTCCTTGAGGTTGGCTGCCTCGGCAGCGTTCAGTTCGACCACCAGGCGTCCGCCGCCTTCGAGCGGGACGCGCATGATCAGGCTGCGGCCCTCCTTGGTGACTTCCATTGGGCCGTCGCCGGTGCGTGGTTTCATAGCCGCCATGAGGAATTCCCCTCCATTTTGTCCCAGGACTGATCAGCCCGGGCGGGCTGTGTCCGCATGTCGATCAGGCCGCTATGGCGGGGTGGTGGTGCCACCGCCAAGGCTGCGCGTTTTCTGAATGCTTTTGTCCTTGCTTACCTATCATTATCGCGGAATTACCCGTACGTAGCTAATCGATGGACATTTTCCGGCAACTGTTATTTCCCGGCTGACCTGCGCGGAAGCCTGATTTGTCAGGGCGGATAATCCCCTCCGCCGGGAAGCTGCGCCCAGGCCCAGAGCCAGACGATCCAGACCATCTGAAGCAGCAGGAACATCACCACCACCGTGCCCCGGTAAGCCCTGGAACGGGACAGGAACGCCGCCCCCAGGGCCAGTGGAAACAGCGGCAGCAGCATCCTGAAGGTGCTGGTTTGCGGATGGAGGAACATCAGCAGGTAACCCATGTAGCAGGCGCACCAGAGCCGCAGTTCGACGCCGAGCCGCACCACCGGGGGAAGGAACAGCATGGCAATGAACAGTGCCACGAAAACCACGGGGGCCAGAAGGCCCAGCACGGGGCCGAAGAGTTCGACGCCGGTGTCGAACCACGGCTGGAACGGGACCAGGTCCTGGCCCCGCCACACCGTCTCGGTTTTGGTATAGGCCTGCGGGTCGCCCGTCGCTGCCCAGGCGGCGGCGGGCCAGGCCAGCGCGGAAACGCCTGCGACGGCGGTGAGCCCCGTCAGTGCCGCCAGGTCCCGGAGGGAATGGGCTGCTTCATCCGCGCCGCGCTGCCGCCCCTTCCGGATGTGCGCGGCGGCGCGGAAGACCAGCAGCAGCCCCGCCATGGCGGCGAAGGGGACGCCCACCGGCCGGGACAGGCACAGCAGGAACACCACGGGGATGGCCCAGAGGTACTGCCGGCGTACTACCAGCAGCAGGGCCGCGGCCAGCAGCAGGAGTGACAGCGGCTCGGCATACGGGACCTGCAGCACGGCGGAGACGGGAAAAGTCGAAAAGAACGCTACCCCCCACATGGCCGGCACGTGTGCGGCCTTCTGCCGGAAGAGCGTGTAGACCACCAGGGCGGCCGCCCAGCCGGCCAGCATGGCGATGAGGGTCAGCGAGGCGGCAGGGTTCAAGCCGGTGAGGCGGCTAAGTCCACCGGCCAGTGCAGGATAGAGCGGGTAGAAAGCCCACGTATTTTCCTGCACATTGCCGGCGGCATCCGTGGGAAGGATTGACGGGTAGCCGTTGGCGATGACCTGGGCGTACCAGCGGGCGTCCCAGATGTTGATGAAGTTCCAGTAATCCGGCTTGGGCGGGAACCAGGGGTTGACGCCCTGGTGGAGCGCCGCGGCCATGAAGATGCAGGCCGAAACGAGGCGTGCGGCGGCATACAGGCCGGTGACCTGGAGCCACCACGGCCAGTTGCGGACGGCTGAGGCCAGGCGTCGGGCCAGGGTGCCGGCAGAGGGCGGAGCGTTGCGGGGGGCCACCGTGCTCACAGGCCGCCCTGTCCCGGCACGGCAACCTCGTCGGCCTCCCCACTCCCGGCGTTCCCGCTGCCTGGCACTTCAGGTGCCCTCCCGCCGGGTGCCGCGGGTCCGCCGTCGGAAGCCTGCTCCCCCGCCTGCTCCATGGCAGCCAGCCGGATACGCAGCTCCGCCAGCTCGGTGTCCCTTGCGGTCAACTGGTCCCGCAGCTCGTCCAGGACCTGGTCCACCTGGTCCATCCGGTAGCCGCGCAGGCCAAGCGAAAAGCGGATCTGCTCAACGTCTTCCGGAGCGGCACGCTCCGGAAGCAGCACGGGCGGCAGGTTGGCGGGCGGCTCGTTGAATCCCCCGTCCAAAAGGGCGGGCAGCGCAGCCCCGCCGGTCTTGCGGGCGCGCCGGCCCAGGCCGGCCCAAAGGACGGCCGCCACCAGCACGACGGCCAGGAAAACGAGGAAGAAGCTCACGGTTCCATCGTGCCAGACCGTCGGCCCGGACTTTGGCCTGCAGCTACTCCGGCCGCTGCTCCCCGTTCAGGGACGGTGTCACGCCTGCATGCAGGACCCGGTCCACTGCCTCCGCGGGATCGTCCACGAGCTGGATCAGGTCCAGGTCCTTTTCCGAGACCATGCCTTCGGCCACCAGGGTGCCCCTGATCCAGTCGATCATCGGTCCCCAGAATTCGACGCCGAGGAGCACGATGGGAAACGAGGTCACCTTGCGCGTCTGGACCAGGACCATGGCCTCGAACAGCTCATCCAGGGTGCCCAGCCCCCCGGGGAGCACAATGAAGCCCTGCGCGTATTTGACGAACATCGTCTTGCGGGCAAAGAAGTACCGGAAGTTGATGCCCAGGTCCACCCACTGGTTCAGGCCCTGCTCGAACGGCAACTCGATGCCAAGGCCAACCGATACGCCGTTGCCCTCCACCGTCCCCCGGTTGGCCGCCTCCATGGAGCCCGGCCCGCCACCGGTAATTACCGCGACTCCGGCTTCGGCGAGCTTGCGGCCCACCTCCACACCCATCTCGTAGTACTGGCTGCCCGGTTTGGTCCGCGCCGAGCCGAAAACGCTGACCGCTTTTCCAATGTCTGCCAGGGCACCGAAACCTTCGACGAATTCACTTTGGATCCGCAGGACCCGCCACGGATCGGTGTGGACAAACTGGCCCGGACCCTTGGTATCAAGCAGGTGCTGGTCCGACATCTCCACGGCCGCCTGCTTGCGCCGCAGCTCAAGGGGCCCCTTACGGCGGGGCTGGGAATTCTTGGCCGGATCTGCGTTGATACTCATTCCCCTAGGCTAACCTCCCGCTCCAGGTATCTCTTGAATCACGATCAGCAGGAACTTGGGGTGATTGGCGTCATAACGCACGGTTCTTCGCTAGATTCGTTCCTATGACTACTCATGTGCCCGGCGATGCCCTCGTCTCCCTGAACGCCGTAAACAAGCATTACGGCCAGCTGCACGTTTTGAAGGACATCAACCTGCAGGTCCGCAAGGGCGAGGTTGTTGTGGTCATCGGACCCTCGGGATCCGGTAAGTCCACCCTCTGCCGGGCCATCAACCGCCTGGAAACCATTGAGGGCGGAACCATCAGCATCGACGGGAAAGTCCTCCCCGAGGAAGGCAAGGAGCTCGCGCAGCTCCGTGCCGACGTCGGAATGGTTTTCCAGTCCTTCAACCTCTTCGCCCACAAGACGATCCTCGAGAACGTGACCCTGGGGCCCATCAAGGTCAAGGGCGTGTCCAAGGCGGCCGCGGAAAAGGACGCCATGGCCCTGCTCGAACGGGTGGGCGTGGGCCACCAGGCGCCCAAGCTGCCGGCGCAGCTCTCCGGCGGCCAGCAGCAGCGTGTGGCGATTGCCCGCGCCCTGGCAATGAAGCCGAAGGTCATGCTGTTCGATGAGCCCACATCCGCACTGGACCCCGAAATGATCAACGAGGTCCTGGACGTCATGGTCCAGCTGGCCAAGGAAGGCATGACCATGATTGTGGTCACGCACGAGATGGGCTTCGCCCGCAAGGCCGCCGACCGCGTGGTGTTCATGGCGGACGGCCAGATCGTGGAGGACGCCACCCCGGAGGAATTCTTCACCAACCCGAAGAGCGACCGCGCCAAGGACTTCCTGTCCAAGCTCCTCACCCACTGAGTTATTCGAACCATCACACGTCAGTTCGCATCCAGGCCGGAAACCCACGGCCACCAATGAAAGGAATGTCATGAAGGCATTTATGTCCAGGCGGAAATCCTTCGTCGTGGCGGCCACCGCTGCCCTCGCCCTGTCCCTCAGCGCCTGTGGCGGCGGAGACTCGGGTGGCTCCAGCAACCCCAGCCCCGTTGAGAAGCCGTCGTTCGCCGCCGGAACCACCATGGCAAAGCTGTCCTCCGCCGGCACCATCAAGATCGGCACCAAGTTCGACCAGCCACTGTTCGGCCAGGTTGGCCTGGACGGCAAGCCCGTCGGTTTCGACGTTGAAATCGGCAAGCTGATCGCCGCCAAGCTGGGCATCGCCGCGGACAAGATCGAATGGTCCGAGACCGTTTCGGCCAACCGCGAGCCCTTCATTGAGCAGGGCAAGGTGGATCTGGTCATTGCCACCTACACCATCAGCGACAAGCGCAAGCAGGTTGTCGACTTCGCCGGCCCGTACTACGAAGCCGGCCAGGCCCTCATGGTGAACAAGGACAACGACTCCATCAAGAAGCCCGAGGACGTCAAGGGCAAGAAGGTCTGCTCCGTGACGGGCTCCACCCCGGCCGCCACCATCGTGGACAAGTACGGCGCGGAACTGGTTCCGGCCGCTACCTACTCCGCCTGCCTGGAGCCGCTTCGCAACAAGCAGGTTGAAGCCGTCACCACGGACAACGTGATCCTCGCCGGTTTCGTTGACAAGGAGCCGGATGCCTTCAAGCTCGCCTCAGAGGAAACCTTCACCAAGGAGCCTTACGGCATCGGCCTGAAGAAGGGTGATACCGAGTTCCGCAACTGGATCAACGACCAGCTGGAATCCTTCGGGAAGGACGGCTCGTACAAGAAGGCGTGGGAAGCCACCGCAGGTTCGGTTATCAAGACCGCGCCCAGCCTCCCGGCCATCAACCGTTACTAAGTAGCGTCCGCCATGCTGCCGGGGCCCCTCAACGGCCCCGGCAGCACAGCCTTCAATCCGTCCACGCTTACAGCCGAAGGATCTTATGGACGTCATCTTTGAAAACCTGCCCCTGTACTGGGAGGGTTTTCTCCGCACTCTTTTCCTTTCCGTCGTCTCCGGTATCTTCGCGTTGATCCTTGGCACTTTGCTGGCCGCGGCACGCGTCTCCCCGGTTGCGGCACTCCGCGGTTTCAGCACCGTCTACGTGGAAGTCCTCCGCAACACCCCGCTGACCATCGCGTTCTTCTTTGCAGCAGTCGTGCTCCCCCGTATCGGAGTCAAGTTCGAACAGTTCGAGATCGCCGCGATCATCGCCCTCAGCACCTACACCGCCGCGTTCATCGCCGAAGCTGTCCGCTCAGGTGTCAACAGCGTGCCTGTCGGCCAGGCCGAGGCAGCGCGCAGCATCGGCATGAAGTTCGGCCAGGTGCTCTCGCTCATCATCCTCCCCCAGGCCCTGCGGACGGTGATCCCGCCGCTGATCAACATCCTGATCGCGCTCGTCAAGAACTCTTCGGTGGCCGGCGCCTTCTTCGTCCTGGAGCTGTTCGGCTACGGCCGCCAGCTGGCCAACGCCAACGGCGACGCCGTCATCACCGTCCTGCTGGGCACTGCGTTCTTCTATCTGCTCCTCACCGTTCCGCTGGGAATCCTCGCCAACACGGTGGAACGAAAGGTGGCGATTGCCCGATGAGCTCGGTTCTCTACGACGTCCCCGGCCCCAAAGCGCGCCGGGTCTCCCTCATTGCCTCCATCATCGGCGGCCTGCTGATTCTCGGCCTGCTGGCCTGGGTGGTCACGATCCTCGCCCAGCAGGGCATCTTCGAGGCGCGCCGCTGGCAAATCTTCACCCGCGGCGACGTGTGGCAGCTGCTCGGTAAAGGGCTGGGGTCCACGCTCTCCGCAGCCGCACTGGCGGCAGTCATCGCGTTCCCGCTGGGCCTGCTGCTGTGCCTGCTCCGCATTTCGGATGCCGCATTCATCCGGATTCCCATGAGGATCATCCTGGAATTCCTCCGCGGCATGCCCGTGGTCCTCATGATGCTCTTCATCCTGCTCGGGTTCGGCACCTCGGCGTTCATTGCCGTCGTGGCCGGCCTGGTGCTGTACAACGCTGCGGTCTTTGCCGAGATCATCCGCGCCGGCATCCAGTCCCTGCCCAAGGGACAACGGGAAGCCGGCCTGGCCATCGGCCTCACCAGCTACAAGTCCCGCATGCTGATCGAGCTGCCGCAGGCGATCCGCCGCATGATGCCGTCCCTCGTGGCGCAGATGGTGGTGCTGCTGAAGGACACCTCGCTGGGCTACATTGTGGCGTACGGCGAGCTGCTGCGCGCGGTGCAGGTCATGGCGGACTTCCTTGGCACGCAGTACCTGTTCCCCATCTTCTTCGTGGCGGCGGCCATTTACATCGCCATCAACATCTCGGTCTCGCGGCTTGCCGTGTGGATCGAGCGCCGCGGCTCCAAGAAGGCAGCCGGGGGCATGGCGAAGGCCGAACCCGATGTTTTGGAAGCTGCGGCTCCGTAGCTTCCAAGAGCCCACAACAGGAAAGGTCCGGAGCTCCCGTGGGGAGTTCCGGACCTTTCCTGTTCGTGGACCGTCAGGCAGCGAGCCAGCTCTGCAGGGCGGCCAGGCACTTGCGGATGGCGTCGGCGTGGACGTGCTCGTCGTCCTTGTGCGCCAGCAGCGCGTCCCCCGGGCCGAAGTTCACCGCCGGGATGCCCAGCTCACTGAAGCGGGCGACGTCGGTCCAGCCGTATTTCGGCTTGGGCTCGGCTCCCACGGCGGCCACGAACGAGGCGGCAGCAGGGTGCTGCAGTCCGGGCCGCGCGCCGGCGGCGGCATCGGTGCGGACCACGTCGAAGCCCGCCAGCAGCTCCCGGACGTGGGCTTCGGCCTGGTCCGGCGTCTTGTCCGGGGCGAACCGATAATTGATCTCGACGACGCAGCGGTCCGGGATGACGTTCCCGGCCGTGCCGCCGTTGATCTTCACCGCGTTGAGGCTTTCCCGGTAATCGAGCCCGTCGACATTGATGGTCCGGGGTTCGTAGGCAGCCAGGCGGGCAAGGATCGGTGCCGCGGCGTGGATGGCGTTGCTGCCCATCCAGGCGCGGGCCGAGTGGGCGGCCTCCCCCACCGTGCTTGCCTCGAACCGGCTGGTGCCGTTGCAGCCGCCCTCCACCGTGCCGTCCGTCGGTTCCAGCAGGATGGCGAAGTCCCCCTTCAGCAGGTCGCCGTGGTTGCGGACCAGGCGTCCCAGTCCGCTCTTCACGGCCTCCACTTCCTCGTGGTCATAGAAGACGAAGGTGACGTCCCGCTTGGGCTGCGCGCCGCCGTCGAACAATCCTGCCGCCAGTGCGAGCTGGACCGCCACCCCGCCCTTCATGTCCGTGGCCCCGCGGCCATACAGGACGCCCTCGCCCGGAACACCCGATTCCCAGCTGGAGGGAACGGTGCCCCGGGATCCTTCGGTGAGCGGAAGCGGCACTGTGTCCAGGTGGCCGGCAAGGATCACACGCTCAGCGAGTCCAAGTTCGGTCCGGGCGATGATGGCGTCGCCGTCGCGCACCACGGCCAGCTGGGGAATCCCGAGCAAGGCGGACTCGACGGCGTCCGCGAGCTGCTTTTCATTGCCGGACACGCTGTTGATGTCCATGAGCGCTGCGGTCAGCAGCGCCACGTCCTGGCGGAGGTCAAGGGTGGACACGGAAGAGTCTGGGGCGGTTTCAGCAGTCACGAAGCCAGTCTAGTTCGAACCCCATGCCCCGCCCTCGATAGACTGGGGCACATGACTGAGACCGCTTCCTCTGCCGTGCCCGAAACCCTGACCTCCAACGCTGATGACCGTTCCGCCTACGGTTTTGGCGTAGCCACCATTGCCACCGGCGACGCCACCGTCCTGGACGTCTGGTTCCCCGCGCCGGCACTGGGAGTTGCGGCGGAGAACCTCCGCACGGTGGACAACGCGGATGAAACCCTGGTGCAGATCGCCGAGAACGGCACTGACGAGGACCGCGGCACCGAGCAGAAGGTGGTCTTTGTCCAGATCAACCTCGATGAAGCCCCGGCGGACACCGCGGACGCCTACCTCCGCCTCCACCTCCTCTCGCACCGCCTGGTCCAGCCCAACACCATCAACCTGGACGGCATCTTCGGCAAGCTGCCCAACGTGGTGTGGACCAACTTCGGCCCGGCCGCCGTCGAGGGCTTCGAACTGACACGCGCAAGGCTTCGCCGCCGGGGCGCCGTCACCGTCTACGGCGTGGACAAGTTCCCGCGCATGGTGGACTACGTGGTCCCCTCCGGCGTCAGGATTGCCGACGCCGACCGGGTCCGCCTGGGCGCGCACCTCGCCGCCGGCACCACAGTCATGCACGAGGGCTTCGTCAACTTCAACGCCGGCACCCTGGGCACCTCCATGGTGGAAGGCCGTATCTCCGCAGGTGTCGTGGCCGGCGACGGCAGCGATGTTGGCGGCGGCGCCTCCATCATGGGCACCCTGTCCGGCGGCGGCAAGGAAAAGATCACCATCGGTGAGCGCGTCCTGCTCGGTGCGAACTCCGGCGTGGGCATCAGCATCGGGGATGATTCCGTGGTGGAAGCCGGGCTTTACGTCACGGCAGGCACCCGGGTCCGCGTTCCGGGCCCCAAGGACGAGGTGGGCGATGACACCACCAAGATCGTCAAGGCCGCCGAACTCTCCGGCGTGCCCAACCTGCTGTTCCGCCGCAACTCCACCACGGGGGCGGTGGAGGCCCTGCCCCGCAAGGGCCAGACCGTTGAACTGAACGACGCCCTGCACGCCAACTGATCCCTTCGTGGCACGCAGACGCGGCCTGCGCCGCCTGGCGGTGCTGCTGCTCACCCTCGCACTGGCAGCGGGCGGAATTTACACAGCAGTGTTCTTCGTGCAGCGTTCCGAAACCCTCGTTTCGGAGCGCTGCACCGCTGCGGCCGGCAACCGGACCGGTGAACTTGCGCCGGACCAGGCGGCCAACGCCGCGCTGATTACGGCGGCGGCCGTCAGGCGGGGACTGCCGGCGCGCGCCGCCACCATTGCCATCGCCACTGCCATGCAGGAGTCGAAGCTGCGCAACATCGGGCACGGCGACCAGGCCGGTCCGGACTCGCGGGGGCTTTTCCAGCAGCGTCCGTCCCAGGGTTGGGGCACGGAGGCCGAGATCATGGACCCCTACTATGCCGTTAATGCCTTCTATGACGCGCTGGTGAAAATTCCGGGCTACGAGGCGCTCGACATCACCGATGCAGCTCAGCGGGTCCAGAAGTCGGCCTACCCCAAGGCATATGCCCAGCACGAGGACATGGGCCGGGCCTTTGCCTCCGGACTCACCGGACAGACGCCGGCCGGAGTGCAGTGCACGCTCCGCTCCCCGGCGGCCGGCGGGACAACAGCATCGGTGGCCACCGACCTGGACCAGGCCTACGGCGGCGTGGACTCACAGGTTGACGGCGCCACCCTGGTGGTGGACGCCGACGGCGCGCTGGCATGGTCGGTTGCCCAGTGGGCGGTTGCCAACGCCAAGGACCTGGCCGTCACCCAGGTGGAGGTGGCAGGCCGGACCTGGCACCGTCCCGATGGGGACGGATGGCAGGCTTCAGGGGCCCCGGAGGGACAGGTGCGCATCACCGTACGTCAGGACGACGGCGGCAGCTGAAGGGCCGCCGTCGTCCTGCCTTAAGGGCGGCTAGACCAGGATCTCCAGCACCGGCTGGATGTAGCTGCGGAGGAGGTCCGGCTGCCCCATCAAATCCTGGCTCATGATTATTTTTTCGGGCTCCAGGTACCACGCCCGCTGCTCGTCCAGCGGCAGCTCGATGATGGTCAGCTTGAAGTCCCGCGAGTCCCGCCCCACTTCCATCAGCCTGTCGTCCACCATGTCCTCGAGCAGCTGGTCCGTTCCGGATGCCACCCGTTCGGCCTCGAGCTCGGCGTATTCGCTCCTGCGCTCCCTGGCCCAAGTGAGGGCGGAGCCGAAATGGGCCTGCAGGACCCGCTGCAGGGCCGGAGAGTTGCCGAACGCGTCAAAACTGGGCGGGGAGAGTTCCGGCGATGTGTGCGGATGGGCCTTCAGCAGCTGCTCCCACCAGGCCTCCCACTCGGTCTTCAGCGCGCTGATGCCACCAACGTCGGCCGTCAGGTGGGAGTGGTCCGCCGAACGGACCTTCGGCGACGCATGGGACAGCATCGGTTGTCCCACTCCGTTCAAGCCGGCCGCATCCCGGACGTACAGTGCGATCATCATTGGCCCGGACGTGTCGGTGGTGATCTGCCACCCTGAACCGCTTGCGTGATGCATCCAAAGTCCTTCCCTGGCCTTCCCATGCCGGGCGGCATGACCCGCTCTGCAGTACCCGGCTATCAGTCTATTCCCGCAGCCAGTTCCCGGTAGTGCAGGATTGGACCCGGGCGCCTACCGTGCCAGTCCGTCCAAGTGCCGCTCAAGCACGTCGCGGCACATCTGCGCTGTCATCCAGCCCGGTTGCAGCAGGGCATGCATGCACAGGCCGTCCAGGGTGGCCAGAAGGCGTTCCGCCTCCACCACCAGGTTCTCCTGCGGTTCATCATCGGGGAGCAGGGAGGCGACCACTCCGCCCACGATGGCGGCCACCTCGCGGTGGCTGCGGTCGGCCTCGGCGGCAAGGAACGGCCTGATCCGCGCCGCGTTCTTGAAGGCAAGCCAGGCGCAGGCCTCCACAGCTGATTCCTCATCCAGCGGAAGCATGCCGCCCAGGAGGGTCAGAACCGCCTGCCGCTGTTCAGGGCTGGCCTGGGCAGCCTCCTGCACGCCCGGCAGCAGTGCCTCCAGCCTGCCGACCACCCGGTCCACCACGGTGCCGAACGAGAAGGCCAGCAGTTCATCACTGCCAGCGAAGTAGTGCCGGACGGAACCGACTGCCAGGCCGGCCTCGTCCGCCACTTCGCGCAGCGAGGCACGTTCCAGCCCATCGACGGCGATGATGCGCAGAACCGCTTGGACAACATCCTGACGCCGGGCATCCGCGTCTACTATTTTGGGCACCATTCTTATTAGCACACTTGTGCTTCCACTGCCGCCTCCACCGTCAGGTCGACGCCCGCCATCCGGGACGCAGGGGCGGGGACCGCTTCCCGTGGGATAGCGTTGAGGCATGAAAATCTTGGTCACAGGGGGTACCGGCTACATCGGTTCCCACACTGTTCTTTCCCTGCAGGAAGCCGGCCACGACGTGGCCGTCATCGACAACCTGGTCAACTCCAGCGAGGAGTCACTGCGCCGCGTGGCTGAGCTCAGCGGCAAGACCGCGGAGTTCCACAACGTCGACCTGGTGGACGAGGCCGCCGTCGACAAGGTCTTCGCCGGCGCCGGCATTGACGCCGTCATCCACTTCGCCGGGCTCAAGGCCGTGGGCGAATCAGTGCAGCAGCCGCTCAAGTACTACTACAACAACCTGGTGGGCACGCTCAACCTCATCCGCGTCATGGACCGGCACGACGTCCGCTCCATTGTCTTTAGCTCGTCCGCCACCGTCTACGGCGAACACAACCCCATCCCCTATGTGGAAAAGATGGAAATCGGCGCCAACAACCCCTACGGGCGCACCAAGGAACAGATCGAGGACATCCTCTCCGATCTTGGCGCAGCCGACTCCCGCTGGCACATAGCACTGCTGCGCTACTTCAACCCGGTGGGCGCGCACCCCTCAGGACGCATCGGCGAAGATCCCCAGGGCATCCCCAACAACCTGGTTCCGTTCATCGCCCAGGTGGCGGTGGGCCGCCGCGAGAAGCTCATGGTCTTCGGCGGCGACTACGACACCCCGGACGGCACCTGCCTGCGCGACTACATCCATGTGGTGGACCTGGCGGAAGGGCACGTCGCGGCACTGGACCACATTGCCGGCCGGACGGGCGTCTTCCGCTGGAACCTCGGCTCCGGCAAGGGCTCCTCCGTTCTGGAGGTCCTGCGCTCCTTCGAGAAGGCTGTGGGCAAGCCCATCCCCTACGAAATCACCAGCCGCCGGGCAGGGGACCTGCCCGCCTTCTGGGCCGACGCCACGTCCGCCCTGGCGGACCTGAGCTGGTCCACCACCAAGACGGTGGACCAGATGTGCGAGGACCACTGGCGCTGGCAGAAAAACAACCCCCAGGGCTACGCCTCGTAGTCCCCTTGAATGTGGCACAACGCGAAGCGGCCGCCCACCTTGGAAAGGTGGGCGGCCGCCGTCGTTATGGCCGGTTTCAGCGGACCGGGTAGTCCCGCTCCGGCTCGCCGATGTACAGCTGGCGCGGACGGCCGATCTTGGTGTTGGGATCGCTGATCATTTCACGCCACTGGGCAATCCAGCCGGGCAGGCGGCCGATGGCGAACAGGACGGTGAACATTTTCTCGGGGAAGCCCATGGCCTTGTAGATCAGGCCGGTGTAGAAGTCCACGTTCGGGTAGAGCTTGCGCTGGATGAAGTAGTCGTCGCTAAGCGCCTTCTCTTCCAGCCGCATGGCGATGTCCAGCAGTTCGTCGTTGCCGCCGAGCTTGCTGAGGATCTCGTGCGCCGTGGCCTTGACGATCTTGGCGCGCGGATCGTAGTTCTTGTACACGCGGTGCCCGAAGCCCATGAGGCGGACGCCGTCTTCCTTGTTCTTGACCTTCTCCATGTAGTCCTCGGGCTTGAGGCCCTCGGCCTGGATCTGGCGGAGCATCTTGAGCACGGCCTCGTTGGCACCGCCGTGGGCCGGGCCGAAGAGGGCGTTGATACCCGCCGAAACGGACGCGAAGAGGTTGGCGTTGGAGGAGCCCACCAGGCGCACGGTGGAAGTGGAACAGTTCTGCTCGTGGTCAGCGTGGAGGATGAGGAGCAGGTCCAGGGCCTTGACGATGACCGGGTCCAGCTCATACTGCTCGGCGGGCAGGCCGAAGCTGAGGCGCAGGAAGTTCTCCACCAGGTTCATCGAGTTGTCCGGGTACAGCATGGGCTGGCCGATGGACTTCTTGTGGGCATAGGCGGCGATGACCGGCAGCTTGGCCATGAGCCGGATGGTGGAGACCTCCACCTGTTCGGCGTTGAACGGGTCCAGCGAGTCCTGGTAGAACGTGGACAGCGCGGACACCGCCGAGGACAGCACCGGCATGGGGTGCGCGTCGCGGGGGAAGCCGCCGAAGAAGCCCTTGAGCTCCTCGTGCAGCAGGGTGTGGCGGCGGATCTTCTGGTCGAACTCGTCCAGCTCGGTGGGCGTGGGCAGGTTGCCGTAGATCAGCAGGTAGGACACCTCAAGGAAGCTGGAGTGCTGCGCCAGCTGCTCGATGGGGTATCCGCGGTAGCGCAGGATGCCCGCATCGCCATCGATGTAGGTGATTGCCGAGGTGGTTGCTGCGGTGTTCATGAAGCCGGGGTCGAAGGTCACGGCACCGGTCTGCTTCAGCAGCTTGGAGACGTCGTAACCCTCGTTCCCTTCAACAACCTGGATGCGCGGGAGCTTCAGCTCGCCACCTGCGTGGAGCAGGGTCGCAGCATTGTTGGTCTCAGTCATGGAGTCCCCTTCATGAGGCTTCTGGGCCTCTGTCGAAAGCTTGATCCAACATCAGGTGAGCCGCGCACGAAGCCTGAGGAGACAGGTTCCAACACCCGGGCTGCCTTCTTGTAGAAAGCCACCATTGATAGTCACTTAAAAAGTACCGCCCCTTGGCGGGTGTCACTAATCCGCAGCCGTCAAATGCACCCTAAAACGCGCCGGATGTGGGGCGAGTCACACGATTATTACGTACCCTTAGGAGCCTGATCCGGCCAGGCGTGCCACGGCCGCATCGATCCGCTCGTCGGATCCGGTGAGGGCAACGCGGACATAGCCGTTGCCGGCGTCCCCGTAGAAGACGCCGGGTCCCACCACAATGCCGCGGTCAGCCAGGCGGGCCACCGTGTCCCACGTGTCCTCCCCCGCCGTCGACCAAAGGTACAGCCCGGCGTCGGAATCCTTGATCTCCAGGCCGAAGTCCAGCAGGGCGGGCACCAGCCGCTCCCGCCGGCCCCTGTACAGGTCCTTTTGGGCCTCGACGTGGGAGTCGTCCCCCAGGGCCACGCGCATGGCCTCCTGGACCGGGTAAGGGACAATCATGCCCGCGTGCTTGCGGCTGTTGACCAGGTTGGGCATCAGGTCCGGATCACCGGCCACGAATGCCGCGCGGTATCCGGCGACGTTGGACTGCTTGCTCAGCGAGTACACGGCAAGCAGGCCCTGGTGGGAGCCGCCCGCCACCTGCGGGTCCAGGATGCTGGGAACGCGCCGGCCGCCGCGCTGGACGTCCCAGTCCCCCCATCCGAGTTCGGCATAGCATTCGTCCGAGGCCACCACGGCACCCAGTTCACGCGCCTGTTCCACAAGCGCCTTGAGGGATTCGATGCCCCGGACGCTTCCCGTGGGGTTCCCGGGGGAATTGACCCAGATGAGGCGGACGCGCGAGCGGGTGGCGTCATCGAGTTCGTCCAGGTTGTCCGTTGCCACGGAGGTGACGCCTGCGAGGGTGGCGCCGATATCGTACGTCGGGTAGGCCACCTTGGGGCGTACGACGACGTCCCCCGGCTTGAGGCCCAGCAGCAGCGGAAGCCACGCAACGAGTTCCTTGGACCCCACCGTGGGCATGATGTTCCGGGGATCAAGGCCGGACACGCCGCGCCGGCGCTCGAACCAGCCCGCAATGGCTTCCCGGAGCGCCGGGGTGCCGTGCACCGTGGGATATCCCGGAGCATTCGCGGCCGCCTTCAGTGCATCCTGTATCAGCTGCGGCGTGGGATCGACAGGTGTCCCGATCGACAGGTTCACGGCTCCGCCGGGATGCTCCGAAGCCTTCGCCAGGTACGGCGCCATGGCCTCCCACGGGTAGTCGGGCAGATCCAGGCCAAACGAATTCGTTGCTGCGGTCA
Source organism: Arthrobacter sp. StoSoilB19 (assembly GCF_019977275.1). NCBI lineage: Bacteria > Bacillati > Actinomycetota > Actinomycetes > Micrococcales > Micrococcaceae > Arthrobacter > Arthrobacter sp. StoSoilB19. The sequence goes on from NZ_AP024650.1 coordinate 2,933,920, forward strand.
CGGCTTGCGTCCGAGTCAGTGGTCTTGGTTCTGCGGCGGCAGGGCGGCGATCATGGGGTGGTCCTTGCCCGTGTTGCCGACCTTGGCCGCGCCACCCGGGGACCCGAGGTCATCGAAGAACTCAACATTGGCCTTGTAGTAGTCGGCCCATTCCTCGGGGGTGTCATCCTCGTAGTAGATGGCCTCCACCGGGCACACCGGTTCACAGGCGCCGCAGTCAACGCATTCGTCCGGATGGATGTACAGCGAACGCTCGCCCTCATAGATGCAGTCGACCGGGCATTCCTCAATACATGCCTTGTCCTTAACATCCACACACGGCTGCGCGATTACGTACGTCACGTCCCTGGCCTCTCCACGTTGGGTTCCGGCTTCCCGCCGGCTCTTGCATCCGGCAGCACGGCCGGACTGTTGACATCTGAGCCTATTATCCCCCAGCCCGTTCCCGCGAACCTAGCCGGCGCACCTAGTATGAACTGGTGAGTCAGCCACTACCCGCACCCGCCCGCTTCCTTGCCTCGGCTGCGCCCGGCATCCGCGTGGTGGTGCGTTACCGGATCGAAGGAGGCCTCACGGACGCCCTGGGTCACCTGCTGGCCTGCGACGCCGGTTCCTGCACCGTCCGCACCCGGCAAGCCGACGTCGTTATTCCCCTTGGGCAGGTGGTGGCCGCCAAGGAGGTCCCGCCTGCTCCCCCGCGCCGCCCGGCCGTGCGCTGACTGCCGCTCCCGGTGCGCCCGGACTGCTCCTGCGCGCTGATCCCGGGCTTCATCGCGCCGTCCCGTACATGGCAAGTGCCTTGCGGACGATTCCAACGAACTCCGCGGGGTCGCGGACCAGCATCTCGAACGTCACCCGGAGAGTTGGGACACCCCTGATGACGGTGACATTCCAACGCCGCCTGTCTTCCCGATAGGCCTCCCGGCTGCTGTGATGGGCATAGCCGTCCGCCTCAATGCCCAGCAGACCATCAACAAGGAGATCCAGGTGGCCCATGCCAGGAATGTGCACCTGCAACTCGACTGTAAGCCCCGCTTCTTCAAGCAGATACCGGGCGATGGTTTCGATGATGGAGCCGGACTGGGGTCGGATTCTGCCAACCAGGTTCAGCAGGGCCTTTTCACGGGCGGCCGGAAACCGCGCCCGCAGCTCCGCGAGTTGGATTTGGCCTTTCTTGACGGCGGACTCCGCGATAGTCAGTCCCTCAAGAGGGGGCAGACAGCGGAGAGACTGGCAGACGACGTCCAGAGGAGTCAACGGAAGGTCGCTGCGGTGCACCACACAGCCGGCTGTTGGCCTGCCATGGCGGGCGGCAAGATGCGGCCTATCCGGAGCCTTGATCACCCATAACCCGGAAGCCACTGCGGCCGTGGCGCAACCAGGTGCGGCGTGATGGCGTGCCGCATGGACAAGCACGGGGTCAGCATCCGGAAGGGCGAATACGCCGCGGGCGATCCTTTGGGCGGACCCGTCTGATAGTCCGGCTTCCAGGCATCGGCGGGAGACGCCGGCCAGTAACAGTGTTCGGGTGCCCGCAACGCCGCCCAAGGCAGCCAGCGCTTCAGAAATAGTGTGCATGTCTGAAGCCTGCGCCTCGCGGGGAGCATCCGCAGGTGGTGGAAACGGCTATGTGGAGAACGGACCCTGGCGCCGAAGTAGGCGCCCAGTGCGCCCACGCCGTCCCTGCGCATCGAGGCCTGGGTTGGCCGCGCCGCCCGGCTTAACGCAGAATGCCACCGGTGCAATACCGGTGGCATTCTTTGCGTTCAGGCGTTGCTATGCCTTGGCGCGGGCGCGGTTGGCCTTGGCGCGCTCGTTGGTGTCCAGGATGACCTTGCGGATGCGGATGGCTTCCGGGGTCACCTCGACGCACTCGTCCTCGCGGGCGAATTCCAGCGATTCCTCGAGGGTGAACTCGCGCGGCGGGGTCAGGTTCTCGAAGGTGTCGGAGGAAGCGGCACGCATGTTGGTGAGCTTCTTTTCCTTGGTGATGTTGACGTCCATGTCGTCGGCGCGGGAGTTCTCGCCCACGATCATGCCCTCGTACACCTCGGAGGTGGGCTTCACGAAGAAGGAGCCGCGTTCCTGCAGGTTGATCATGGCGAACGGGGTCACAACACCGGCGCGGTCAGCAACCATGGAGCCGTTGGTGCGGTACTCGATGGGGCCGGCCCAGGGCTCGTAGCCTTCGGAGATGGACGCTGCGATGCCGGCGCCGCGGGTGTCGGTGAGGAACCGGGTGCGGAAGCCGATCAGGCCGCGGGCGGGAACGATGAACTCCATGCGGCACCAGCCGGTGCCGTGGTTGGCCATGTTGGTCATGCGGCCCTTGCGGGCAGCCATCAGCTGCGTGACGGCGCCCAGGTATTCCTCGGGCACGTCGATGGTCATGTGCTCCATCGGCTCGTGGATCTTGCCGTCAACGGTCTTGGTGACAACCTGCGGCTTGCCAACGGTCAGTTCGAAGCCTTCACGGCGCATCTGCTCAACCAGGATGGCCAGCGCCAGCTCGCCACGGCCCTGGACTTCCCAGGCATCCGGACGCTCGGTGGGGAGCACCTTGATGGAGACGTTACCGATCAGTTCCTTGTCCAGGCGGTCCTTGACCTGGCGGGCGGTGACCTTGGCGCCCTTGACCTTGCCGGCCAGCGGCGAGGTGTTGATACCGATGGTCATGGAGATCGCGGGATCGTCCACGGTGATCAGCGGCAGCGGCTGCGGGTTCTCGGCGTCGGTCAGGGTCTCACCGATGGTGATTTCCTCGATGCCGGCGACGGCGACGATTTCGCCCGGTCCGGCGGATTCCGCCGGAACGCGGTCCAGCGCCTTGGTGGCCAGGAGTTCGGTGATCTTGACGTTCTTGAGTTCACCGTTGGCGCGGGCCCAGGCAACTGTCTGGCCCTTGCGCAGGGTGCCGTTGTAGATGCGCAGCAGCGCCAGGCGGCCCAGGAACGGGGAAGCGTCCAGGTTGGTGACGTGCGCCTGCAGGACACCTTCGGGGTTGTAGGTGGGAGCCGGGATGTGTTCGATGATGGTCTTGAAAAGCGGCTCAAGGTCCTCGTTGTCCGGGGCGGCACCGTTGGCGGGCTGCTCCAGCGATGCGCGGCCAACCTTGGCGGCGGCGTAGACAACGGGAACTTCCAGGACCTTGTCCAGGTCCAGGTCCGGCACCTCGTCGGCAAGGTCGGAGGCCAGGCCCAGGAGCAGGTCCATGGACTCGTGGACCACTTCGTCGATGCGGGCATCGGGGCGGTCGGTCTTGTTGACCAGCAGGATCACGGGAAGGTGCGCGGCAAGGGCCTTGCGCAGCACGAAGCGGGTCTGGGGCAGCGGGCCCTCAGAGGCGTCAACGAGGAGGACGACGCCGTCCACCATGGACAGGCCGCGCTCCACCTCGCCGCCGAAGTCGGCGTGGCCGGGGGTGTCGATGACGTTGATGGTGATGGTCTCGCCGTTGGAAGACGGACCGTTGTAGGCCACCGTAGTGTTCTTGGCCAGGATGGTGATGCCCTTTTCGCGCTCCAGGTCACCGGAGTCCATCACCCGGTCCTCGAGGTGGTTGTGCTCGGCAAAGGAGTTGGTCTGCTTGAGCATGGCGTCGACCAGGGTGGTCTTGCCGTGGTCAACGTGGGCCACAATCGCGACGTTGCGCAGGTCACTGCGCGATGCAGTGGCTACCGCGGTGTTGGTGGTGGTTTCAGACATGCGTAATGGCTCGATTCAGTGGAGTCAGCTGTTGTATCGCGACATTTCCAACTGGAACGCACGACGGACAAGGCCCTTGGCACAGGGCGCCTTCCTCTATTCTAGCCGCCCAGCCATTTGTTGGCCTAAATTCCGGCAGATTTGCCGGGGCCGGGAATGCCGCGATCAGGCCCAACCGATCCGGCATGTGACTAAGTTCACTCCCACTTCCGCGTACGTGGCATGATGACTGTGACACAGCCCACTTCCGAGACCGCCGGAGCCAACGATGCCCCCAGCCAAGGCCAGCACACCGCGGGGTGCCGCCCGGGCTGCCGCCGCCGCTGTGTCCGGCCTGGTCGCAGTATCGGCAGTGCTCGGACTCGCCGGCTGTGCACTGTCCGGGGACTCTCCCCAGGGCGGCCTGGCACGGGCGGCAACCGGGCAGCCGGCGGACGGACAGGCGGCCGCGGGGCAAGCCGGCGGCGCAGGAGCGAAACCGGCCGTGGTGGCCACGTCCCGGATCCGCAATCCCGGAAACGGACGGCTCGAGGCGGTGGTTCCGGACATCAGCAGGACCGTGCTGCTGATTGGCGATTCACAGTCGGAACCCGCGGATGGCTGGCCGCGCCTGGGCCTCGCCGCTGCCGGCTACAACGTCTACTTCTGCGGCCGCGGCGGCACAGGCTTCGTGGCGGCGAACGGCTCCACGGGCAGTTACATCGATGCCCTGCAGCGCGGGGACTGGCTGCTTCCCGCCGGAACGCCGGCACTGATCGTGATTGAGGGTGGCGGGAACGACGCCGCCGGGGGCGCCGGCAACGCGCAGATCGCGGGAAACGCCCAGCGGTTGCTTGCCGAACTGCGGACCCGCTATCCCGGCACGAGGATTGCCATGATAGGCACCCTGGCGCGGGGAGCAAACGACGGCGGTGGGCGCCGCAGCGAGGTGGACGCTCTGCTGGGTGCCGTGGCAGCAGCCAACGGACTTCCCTTTGTTTCCGTGGGCGACTGGCTCACCCGGTACGGACTGGCGAAAGACCTGGCGGATGCCGTCCACATGAACGCCGAAGGCCGTGTGGCGCTCGGTGGGATTCTTGAGCACAGGCTGCGCGAACTGGGACTGGACCAGAAACCGGCAGTGGAGCAGTGAAACAGCTTGAGCCGGGACCCGAAGATCCCGGCTCAAGCCGTTCAGCGAAAACGTTCCGCTACGCCACCTCAGGAGGAAGCATCAGCTTCGCACCGGGGATGGCGTTCAGCAGCGCTTTGGTGTAGTCCTGCTTAGGCGCTTCGAAGACGTCGTCCGTGGACCCGGTTTCCACCAGGCGGCCCTTCTCCATCACGCACACGTGGTCTGCGATCTGCCGGACGACGGCAAGGTCATGCGTGATGAACAGGTAGGTCAGTCCAAGGTTGGCCTGCAGGTCGGCAAGCAGGTTGAGCACCTGGGCCTGCACCAGCACGTCCAGCGCAGAGACAGCCTCGTCACAGATGATGACTTCGGGGTCCAGCGCCAGCGCCCTGGCAATGGCAACGCGTTGCCGCTGCCCGCCTGACAGCTCGTTCGGATACCGCTGCATGGCGGACTGGGGCAGCGCCACCTGGTCCAGCAGCGTCCGGACTTTCTTTTCCCGGCTGGCCTGGTCGCCGATCTTGTGGACCCGCAGCGGTTCCTCGATGGTGCGGTAGATGTTGTACATCGGATCGAGCGAACCGTACGGGTCCTGGAAGATCGGCTGGACCCGCCTGCGGAACTTGAACAGTTCGGCAGGCTTCAGGGGGGAGGTGTCGACGCCGTCGAACAGGATCCTGCCGTCCGTCGGCTTCTCAAGCTGGAGCACCATCTTGGCCACTGTGGACTTGCCGGAACCCGACTCCCCCACGATCGCCGTCGTGGTGCCACGCCGGACGTCGAAGCTCACGCCGTCGACGGCGGCGAAGTCCGTGGTCTTGCCCAGCCCCTGGCGGAGCTTGTACACCTTCCGCAGGTCCTGGATCTGCAGGAAGGTATCGGACTTCACCGTTTCAGCGGCGGGCGCAAGGAGGTCCGCCGTCTCCACGCCCTGCTCCTTGGCCACCTGGATACGGCGGCTGGCAAGCGACGGAGCGGACTCCACGAGCCGCTTGGTGTAGGGGTGCTGCGGGTTGCGGAGAAGTTCCAGCGACGGTCCCGCTTCAACGACGCGGCCCTGGTACATGACCACGACCTTGTCCGCGCGCTCGGCTGCCAGGCCCAGGTCGTGGGTGATCAGCAGGACCGAGGTGCCCAGCTCGTTGGTCATGGTTTCCAGGTGGTCCAGGATCTGCCGCTGGACGGTGACGTCGAGGGCCGACGTCGGTTCGTCCGCGATCAGCAGGCGCGGCTGGCAGGACAGGCCAATCGCGATCAGCGCGCGCTGGCGCATGCCGCCCGAGAACTCGTGCGGGTACTGGTTGGCCCGCCGCTTGGCATCCGGCAGGCCTGCCTGGGAGAGCACCTTGGCGATGTCGTCCGGCCCGCTGGGACGGCCGTTCGCCTTCAGAGTTTCCCTCACCTGGTAACCGATCTTCCACACGGGGTTCAGGTTGGACATGGGGTCCTGCGGGACCATGCCGATGGTGTTGCCGCGCAGTTCGATCATGCGCTGCTCGCTGGCGTGGGCAATGTCCTCGCCGTCGAGCAGGATCTGGCCGCCGGAGACCCTGCCGTTGTTGGGCAGGAGCCCGATGGCCGCCAAGGCAGTGGTGGACTTTCCGGAGCCGGATTCCCCCACGATTGCCACGGTTTCGCCCGGCATGATGGTCAGGTGGGCGTCCCGGACAGCCTGGACTTCACCGCCGCCGGTCTTGAAGGTGATGGCCAGGTCACGGATTTCGAGCAGCGGCCTGACGCCGGTGGTGCCGGCCTCATCAATGCGGACGTCTGGAGTTGTCATCTCTTTATCTCTCATCGCTGACGGCTCTTCGGGTCAAGGGCGTCACGCACGGCGTCGCCCAGCATGATGAAGCTCAACACCGTAAGGGAGAGCGCGGCGGCCGGGTAGAGCATGATTTCCGGCCGGGTCCTGATTGATGCCTGGGCACCTGCAATGTCATTGCCCCAGGACATGATGCTTTGCGGGAGGCCGATGCCCAGGAAGGACAGGGTGGCTTCCGCAACGATGAACACGCCAAGTTCCAGCGTTGCCAGGACAATGATAGGGGCCAGGGCGTTCGGCAGGACGTGGCGGATCAGTGCGCCGAACTTGGAAACACCCAGCGCCCGTGCAGCGGTGACGAAGTCCGCATTGCGCACCTCGATGACAGCGCCCCGGGTGATGCGGGCCATTTGCGGCCACGCCAGGAGCGAGATAACGAATACCACGGTCCATACGCTCTTGTTCTCGCGGAACAGCGGGAGCTGCGTGATCACCAGTGCGCCCAGCACCAGCGGCAGTGCGAAGAAGATGTCGCCCAGGCGGGCCAGCACGGCATCGATCCAGCCGCCGTAGTATCCGGCGAGGGCACCGAGGGTCACACCGATGACCAGGACGCAGAGTACCGAGAGCAGGCCCACGGAAAGTGAGGCCTGCGTGCCGTGGATGACCCTGGAATAGACGTCGCAGCCCTGGAAGGTGAAGCCGAACGGGTGCCCGGCGGTGGGGCCTGCCTCGGAGTTTGCGAGCTCACAGCCCTCGTTGGGCGGGGTTGACGTGAAGAGGCCCGGGAACAGCGCAATCACGATCAGGGCAAGGATCAGCAGTGCCGAGATGATGAACAACGGACGACGGCGGAGCTTGCGCCAGGCGTCAGCCCACAGGCTGAGCGGGGCCTGGTCAGTCTTGACGGCGTCCGTTGCCTGCAGAGGTGTCTCGTCGATGGGTGCCACAAAGTGGCTGTTATTACTGGTCATAGCGGATCCTCGGGTCAAGCCAGGCGTACAGGAGATCGACAAGCAGGTTGGCCACCACGAACACCAGCACCAGCACGCTGACGATGGAGACGATGGTGGGACCTTCACTGCGCAGGACGGCCTGGTAAAGCTTGTTGCCCACGCCAGGGACATTGAAGATGCCCTCTGTCACGATGGCACCGCCCATCAGGCCGCCAAGGTTGGCACCCAGGTAGGTCACCACCGGGATCAGCGAGTTGCGCAGGATGTGCGCCAGGACCACCCGGGGCCGGGACAGACCCTTGGCGGTTGCCGTCCGGACGTAGTCGGCGTTCATGTTTTCGCTCACCGATGCCCGGGTCAGGCGGAGGACGTACGCAAAGGAGACGAGTCCCAGGACCACTGCCGGCAGCAGCAGGGTGACCCAGTTGGCATTGGCGCCCACGGTGGGTTTGGCCCACCCCAGCTGGACACCAAAGACGAGCTGGAAGACGAAGCCCAACACGAAGGTGGGGACGGCGATGACCACCAGCGATGCCACGAGCACCGTGGAGTCGAACCAGCCGCCGCGGCGCAGGCCCGCGAAAACGCCGAACGCGACCCCGAAGATGGCCTGGATGGCCAGCGCCTCGATGGCGAGCATCGCCGTCACCGGGAAGACCCGCGCCAGGCTTGCCGCAATCGGCTGGCCGGTGAAGTCATTGCCCAGGTTGAAGGTGAAGAGGTTCTTGAGGAACAGGCCGTACTGGACCCAGAAGGGCTGGTCGAGGTTGTACTGGCTGCGCAGGGTGTCGATGACCGCCTGCGGGGGCTGGCGGTCGCCGAACAAGGCCGCAATGGGATCACCGGGCAGGGCGAACACCATGTAGTAGACCAAGAGGGTTGTGCCGAGGAAAACAGGGATCACCTGGAGGAGTCGGCGCAGAATGAACCGGAGCACAGTGTTACCTGCCTTCCGGTAAAGGAGAAAACGCGTTCATGAGTGCCTTCCTGCCGCTTGCAAGCCAATGGGGGCCCGGACGTAACCGGAACCCCCATCAGCCTTGACGGCAAGTTAGATCTGGGACTACTTGGCGGTGATGCCGTAGTAGAGGATTTCACCGTTCCAGCCGGTTTCGGCCTTCACGATGTTGTTGCTCCACACGATCGGCCGTGCCTGGTCCCAGAGCGGCAGGCCGGGCAGGTCCTGGAACAGGATCTCCTGTGCCTGGTTGAACTTGGCGTTGGCCTCGTCGGTGCTCTTGGCGGCCAGGCCCTCCTTGAGGAGCTTGTCGAACTCAGGGTTCGAGTACTTCTCGTAGTTGGAGGAAGCGCCCGTGGCCCAGACCGGTCCCAGGAAGTTGTAGAGCGACGGGTAGTCACCCTGCCAGCCCGCGCGGGTCAGGCCCGGCAGCTGCTGGGACTTGCGCAGGTTCAGGACTTCGGCGAACTTGGCAAAGGGCTGGATTTCAGCCTGGATGCCGAGGTTGTTCTTGAAGCCGTTGGCGACGGCATCGATCCATTCCTTGTTGCCACCATCGGTGTTGGAGGCGATCTGGAGCGGCTTGGAGTTGTCGTACGGCTTGATCTTCTCAGCCTGTGCCCACAGGTCCTTGGCCTTGGCGGCGTCGAACTTCAGGACTTCGCTGCCCTTGATGCCTTCCTTGAAGCCATCGATGACCGGCGGCGCGAAGGCCTTGGCCGGGGTGCGGGTGCCGTTGAAGACCACCTTGGCGATTTCCTCGCGGTTGATGGCGTAGGACAGAGCCTGGCGGCGCAGCTTGCCGGCTTCACCCTGGAAGTTCGGGTTGTAGCCCGGGATGTTCAGGGTGGAATCGGTGGCTACCGGCTTGGTGGCGTTCCGGTCCGGGAAGTCGTTGACGTAGGTCTTCAGGGCGTTGGACGGCAGGACATCGGTGATGTCCAGGTTGTCCGACTGAAGGTCGGTGTACGCGGGGCCCGGGTCGGTGTAGAACTTGAAGGTCACGCCGCCGTTCTTGGCGGGGCGGGTGCCGTTGTAATCAGCGTTCTTGACCAGCGTGATGGACTGGTCGTGGACCCAGGAACCCTGCTTCTCGAACTTGTAGGGGCCGTTGCCCACGGGGTTTTCACCGTAGGTCTTGGGGTCCTTCAAAGCCGCGGAGGGCAGCGGGTAGAAAGCGGAGTAGCCAAGGCGCAGGGACCAGTCGGCCTCGGGCTGGGCGAGCTTGACCGTGATGGTGGAATCATCGGTCGCCTGCAGGCCGGACATGGTGTCGGCCTTGGGAGCGGGCGTGGTGGTGGTCTTGCCGTCAGCACCCTTGACGGAATCGACGGCGGAGACATCCTCGTACCCGGCAATGGATTCGAAGAAGAAGCCATTGTTCTGCAGGTTCTTGGAGTTTGCCGCGAAGTTCCAGGAGTCAACGAAGGTCTTGGCCGTGATGGCTTCACCGTTGGTGAATTTCTGGCCCTGCTTGACCTTGATGGTCCAGTTCTGCGCGTCCGACGAGTCGATCGAGTCGGCCAGCGCGTTGACTGCCTTGCCGTTCGCGTCGTAGCTGCGAAGGCCTTCGAACAGCAGGTTTACGACACGGCCGCCGTAGACCTCATTGGTGTTGGCAGGCAGCAACGGGTTTTGTGGTTCGTTGCTGTAGGCCGTGATGACCTTGTTCGGGTCGCCGGCAGCATTGCTGGCACCCTCATTGCTGCCACCGCCACCGGTGCCGCATCCGGTCAAGGCAAGCGCGGCGATTGCCACGATGCCCAATGCTTTGGAAGTGCGCGTAAAACGCATTCCGCCTCCTATGAGTTGTGGGAGAGATGTATAGGGGAATCTTGTGCTTCCCCGCAGGCCGGACGCAGCACACCGCTGTGACGAAACCTACATATACGGGTTAGCCTAACCGCACAAAGTCCAGATACTGGTACTCCGTTGCCAAACCGTGACCGGCGCAGTCAAATGCCCCAGGCCACAGTGGATAGTTAGGCACGTCACATGCTACTCGCCAGTAAGCCAGACGGCGAATCGGCTGGCGCGGCTCCCCGCAAGGGCCGGAAGACCTAAAGGAAACGCGGCTGCGTCAGGACAGACGCCAGTCCCATACGTTCCACCACACACCGAGGGGGCCGGGACTGGTCTTCACGCCGGCCACCCTGGAGTTGAAGGCAGTTGTGCCGAGGGTTTGGTAGAGGGGCAGCCCGTACGCGTCCTCCCAGACGTGCTTGTCGATCTCGGCCAGGAGTTCGTCCTGTTTGCCCAGATCCGTGGTCTGGGACAGTTGTTCCATGACCTTGTCCGCGTCGCCGTCGGAATAGCCCGTGAAGTTGCTGCCTGCCCCGGTGCGGAAGATCTGCGGCACCCGGCTCACGCCGGCCTCGGTCCCAATCCATCCGGACAAGGCGGCGTCATAGCCGCCCCGGCTCAAGGCAGCTGCCCAGTCGGCACTCCCCTGGCCACCGTCCACCACCCGGAATCCTGCCAGGACGGCCGAGTCGCGGATCAGGGTGAACGCCCTGGCACGGTTGGGATTGTCGCGGTTGTAGAGAATCCGGACAGTGGGGGTTACGCCCTTCAGGAGGCTCTTTGCGGCGTCGATGTCCACCTTGGCGTAGTTTGAGGAGCCGTTGTTCTTTACCGTCTCTTCGTATTTGGGCTGTCCAGGCAGGAAGACCTGCGAGTCCAGCGGCTTGCTGTCCGGCACCTGGTTTCCCAGCACTGCGTCCACGATTGCCTGCCGTGGAACCGTCTTGAGGAACGCTTCCCGGACGTCCTTGTCGGCGAACGGTCCGGCGAAGTTGAGGTCCAGGTGGTCGTAGCCGGACTGCTTGTACCGTTCAACGGTGATGCCCTGGCCGGACAGGCCCGTGAGGAGATTGTCCGTGGCAGCCGAGGGCCGGGGCGAGATGATGTCTGCCTGCCCGTTGCGCAGGGCATCAACTGCGGCCGGCACTGCCCCGGTGAACCTGACGTTGATCTCGTCCAGCCAGGGTTCGGAACCCCAGACGTAGTCCCGGTTCCGGACCAGCTTCATTGAAACCTCCGGGACGATGTCGCGGACAATGTAGGGGCCGCTGGACAGGTAGAGTGCCGGATCGTCGGGAATGGATTTTGTATCGAAACCGGTATTCCAGAAGTCGCTGACCTTCTTGAGCGCGGGGTTCGATGCCGGCTTTTCCGGATTGCCCCGCGGGGTGTCCTTGAGGAGATCAACCAGGTCCTCCTCATCGTTCAGCCCGCTCTTGGCGGCGACGACGTGGGCCGGGAGGCCGACGTCGAACGCCACTTCCCAGTCGGCATACGGTGCGGCGTACTCGATGGTGATGGACCGGCCGTCCGAGCCGATTTCAGGAAACTGGGTGCCTGCCAGCCCGGTGGTGTCAGACGCCACGGAGAAGTACTTGGTTCCCTTCCCGGCCGCTGGATCGACGTCGTCGAAGTAGCCTGACGCGGCGGCCCAGCTTAGTAGCAGGTCGGCCGCGCCAATTGGCGCACCGTCCGACCACTTGACGCCCTCGTTGACTGTGTACTTCACCTTGAGCGGCTGGTCGGAGACCTTTTCGAAGTGCCCGAACTTGTCATTGCGGACAACTTTGGAGCTGTCATCGAGGTAGTAGAAGCCGGAGTGGGTAATGGCACCGATCTTCGAGTTGATGTCGGTATTGCCGTTGGCGCTGTAGGGGTTGAACGAGGAGAAGGCATTGACCTCTGCCACCGTCACGCTGCCGCCGCGCTTCGCCTCCCCCACCACCACCGAGGGGGCACTGGTGCCTGAGCAGCCTGAAAGAACCAGGGCAGCCGCCAATACGGCGATGAGCAACTGCATCAGACGCCGGACCGGCATGCCGCCTCCTTGTGTTTTCCCTCTCCGGAGGGGACTGGGTCGCCACGATCACGCCCTACAGACTCAGGATAAGCCGTCCGGCCGGTCAGACGTTGAAGCGGAACTCCACCACGTCGCCGTCGGCCATGACGTATTCCTTGCCTTCGATGCGGACCTTCCCGCGGGACTTTGCTTCAGCCATGGAGCCGGCCTCCACGAGGTCGTTGAAGGAGACCACCTCGGCTTTGATGAATCCGCGCTGGAAGTCGGAGTGGATGACGCCGGCGGCCTGCGGTGCCGTGTCCCCCTGCCGGATGGTCCAGGCCCGCGCTTCCTTGGGCCCGGCAGTGAGGTACGTCTGCAGCCCCAGGGTGTGGAAGCCGACGCGCGCCAGCTGGTCCAGGCCGGATTCGTCCTGGCCGTTCATCTCGAGCATCTCGCGGGCCTCTTCCTCGTCGAGTTCCACGAGGTCTGCTTCGAGCTTTGCGTCAAGGAAGATGCAGTCCGCGGGGGCCACCATGGCGCGCAGCTCCTCCTGCTTTTCCGGGCTGCCCAGGATGGCTTCATCCGCATTGAAAACGTAGATGAAGGGTTTGGCCGTCAGCAGCCCCAGCTCCTTGAGGTGCTCCATCTCCAGCTTGTCGCTCTTGATGGAAGAGTAGATGGTGTCACCCCGTTCCAGGACCGCCTGCGCGGCCTTGATGGCCGCAAGCTCGGCGGCCTCCCGCTTCTTGATCTTGACTTCCTTTTCGATCCGCGGGATGGCCTTTTCGATGGTCTGCAGGTCGGCGAGGATCAGCTCGGTGTTGATGGTTTCCATGTCCGAGCGGGGATCCACCTTGCCGTCGACGTGCACCACGTCGGGGTCATCGAAGACCCGGACAACCTCGGCGATGGCTTCAGCCTCGCGGATGTTGGCCAGGAACTGGTTGCCCAGCCCCTCCCCCTCGGACGCACCCTTGACGATGCCTGCGATGTCGACGAAGGACACGGCGGCAGGCAGGACACGCTGCGAGCCGAAGATCCCGGCGAGCTTCTGGAGCCTGGGGTCCGGGAGGTTCACTACACCGACGTTCGGTTCAATGGTGGCGAACGGGTAGTTCGCGGCCAGGACCTGGTTGCGGGTGAGCGCGTTGAAGAGGGTTGATTTGCCGACGTTGGGCAGTCCGACGATGCCAATAGTTAGAGCCACGAGCATTGATTCTACCCGTCCGGCCCCGGCAGCCCCTACCGGGGAATGTCATTGCCTTTGATTGTCAGAGGCCCGTGCAACAGTGAAGCCATGGATGCTTTTGCCTTGATTCTGGCCCTTCTCATGCTGCTGCTTGGTGCGCTTGCCGGCGCCGCGGCCACTTATTTCTCCCTGCGCAGGAACTCGCATGCCTTGGAGGCGGACTTTGACCAGGTGTCGTCCCGCCTTTCGGAGGTCACGGCGCAGCTGGCAGCGGCCGACGCCGAGCGGCGGCTTTTGGCGGTGCAGAACCGTGAGCTGGGCGAGGCCAGGACGCAGGACGGCAGTGTCCTGCGCGCCCTGGCCCCGGTGGCGGAGAAGCTGTCCGCTGTCCAGCAGCAGGTGGCGCTGCTGGAGCGGGACCGGGTGGAACAGTACGGCCAACTGGCGCAGCAGCTGCAGGAGGCAAGGCTTTCCGATGAACAGCTCATCCGGTCCACGCATGCCCTGGAATCGGCCCTGCGTTCCAACAGCGCCAGGGGCCAGTGGGGCGAGGTGCAGCTGCGGCGTGTAGTGGAGGCCGCGGGGATGCTGCGCCACGTGGACTTTGTGGAACAGGTGCACAGCGCCGGCCAGGACTCGGCTGTCCGCCCGGACCTGGTGGTGCAGTTGCCGGGCGACAAGCAGCTGGTGGTGGATGCCAAAGTCCCGTTGTCGTCCTACCTTGAGGCACAGGAACTGGGTGCGGTGGATCCGCGCGCCGGCCAGCCCTCCGGACTCCAGTCGGTAAGTGATGGGCGGAACCGGCAGGCGCTGCTGGCGGCGCATGCCAAGGCCCTGAGGGCGCACGTTGACGCATTGGGCACCAAGAAATACTGGGACGTCCCGGGAAACTCTCCGGAACTGGTGGTCTGTTTCATTCCGGCCGAATCCATCCTGGCGGCAGCACTGACTGCCGACGCCGGGCTCCTGGATTACGCGTTGTCCCGCAACGTGGTCCTTGCGTCGCCGAGCACCCTGCTGGCCGTGCTGAAGTCGGTGGCATTCACGTGGCGCCAGGACGTCCTGACGGACAGTGCACGTGAGTTGTTCGAGCTCGCGCGGCAGCTGTACGACCGGATGGGCACCCTGGGTGAAAACGTCACCAAACTGGGCTCTTCCCTCAAGTCTTCGGTGGACCGTTACAACGCCATGGTGGGCACCCTGGAAGCCAGGGTGCTGCCCACTGCCCGGAAGCTCAACACGCTCGAGGAGTCCGGCCTGGTGACACCTCCTGTTGTGGAGGTGACGCCGCGCTCGCTGGTGGCACCCGAACTCCAGGGCGACGGCGAGGCCGCCTGACAACGGGCCGCGGATGCAGGACGGGCCGGGCAGTCGTGTGACTGCCCGGCCCGTCTTTTACGTCTGGTTGGCGTCCGGCTGCTGATAATGCAGGGGACTCAGCTGCGGGGCCGGCGTCCGCCAAGGGCGCGGCTGACGTCGCCGGCCTGCTTCAGGGTTGCGCGGAGTTCCTTGGGCAGCGAGAACAGGAGGTCTTCCTCTGCCGTGACCACTTCCTCCACCGCGCCGTAGCCATAGTCTGCCAGGAGCCTGAGGACGTCCTGGACCAGGACTTCCGGAACCGAAGCCCCGGATGTGACGCCCACGGTAGCGACGCCCTCGAACCAGGCTTCGTCAACCTCGTTGGCGAAGTCCACCCGGTAGGAGGCTTTGGCGCCGTACTCAAGTGCCACCTCCACCAGGCGGACGGAGTTCGACGAGTTGGCCGAGCCCACCACGATCACCAGGTCCGCCTTGGGTGCGATCTTCTTGATGGCGACCTGGCGGTTGGTGGTGGCGTAGCAAATGTCATCGCTGGGCGGGTCCTGCAGGGTGGGGAACCGCTCCTTGAGCAGCCGGACGGTCTCCATGGTCTCGTCGACGCTCAGCGTGGTCTGCGAGAGCCAGATGACCTTCTCGGGGTCACGGACAGTTACCTTGTCCACTTCATGGGGACCGTTGATGATCTGGATGTGTTCCGGCGCTTCACCGGAGGTGCCTTCCACTTCCTCATGCCCGTCGTGGCCGATCAGGAGGATGTCGAAATCGTCCTTGGCGAAGCGGACGGCTTCCTTGTGCACTTTGGTAACCAGCGGACACGTGGCATCAATGGTGCGCAGGCCGCGCTCTTCGGCGGATTCGACCACTGCGGGGGAAACGCCGTGGGCGGAGAAAATCACCAGCGCGCCTTCGGGCACTTCGTCCGTCTCCTCCACGAAGATGGCGCCCTTTTCCTCCAGGGAGCTGACCACGTGGACGTTGTGGACGATCTGCTTGCGGACATACACGGGCGGCCCGTAGTGTTCCAGTGCCTTTTCGACGGCGATCACGGCCCGGTCAACGCCTGCACAGTAGCCACGGGGGGCAGCCAACAGCACCTTCTTGGTGCCGTTCACGGGGGCTGCCGCTGCTACGTCCTCAGGCGAGCGGCGCCTGCGTGGAATGGTTGGCATCGAGAGGGGTACAGCCGAGGTGGTCATCCCTCCATGCTACCGGCTGGCCGGCGCCCGTTTCCGGGATGCGAACAACGTCACAACGCCTGCTGCCATAAGAACGCCACCTGTCACCGTGGCCGCTGCGATCCACGTCTGGAAATCGGTGCCTGCGGCGGCCAGGAACTCGTCACGGAACATGTTGGCCACCGCATTGCCGGTGTCCGTGGCCTGGGCACGGGCCGAACCCAGCTGTAAGGCCAAGCCCCACGCCCCTGCAAGGGCCAGTCCGCCAAGTCCGGCTGCCAGCAGCACAGTCCAGCGGCGCCGTGCCGCGACGAGAGCCAGCAGGAACGCTATGGCTGAACCGATGGCCAGGATGTAGCCCATGGGTGCGTACGTGGCCAGCCGCTCGGTCCATTGCCGCTGAACTGGCTGGCCGACATTGATCAGCGTTTGCTCCGGAGGGTCGAGGGGAAGCCGGGTGGTGCGGGAGATCTCCTCCGAGCCGAGGGCAACCAACGGGGCGACGTCGAGGGTTAACGAGGATGCCGAGGCACCGCCCTGCGGACTGGCCGCCGGGTCGGCGAAACTTAGGCGGTGGCTCCGGCGGAGCGTCTCCTCCCACGCCGCCGGATAGCCGGGAAGCCCGGTCAGGGACTCCGCCGCCTTCTCGAGCATCGGCTGGACCAGCCCGGACAGGAAACCGGGGACAGATCCGGTATCGATCGTTCCCACCGCCGCCGCAGCGAGTTTCCTTTGGAAGTCTGAGTCCTTGCCGAGTGGTGCTGCAAGGCGGACAAACCCGGCTTCCTGGACAATGTTCCGGTCCACCCACATGGCGGGAACCGCAACGGCGGCCAGGAGGATGCCCAGCACGGTGGCGATGGCAGAAACAAAAGTGCGCACAACAGGTCCTTCGGGGTTGGGGGCCTTACCCCATCCTAGGCAGGGTGGAAGGGCCGTCCCTGTCAGTGCCCGGTGCTACACCTTATGGATAAGGTTGATTGACCGCCCACAACAGATGAAGGACCGCATGCCCGCAGCACCAGCAGCCTCCCAACGGCGTCCGCATGTCTGACCAGGCCTCCCTTCCGGGTGCGGCGCCCACTACCCTGCCGGCCACAGCGGCGGAAACCAGCCCGGACAACCCCTGGCCGCTGCAGCTGTTGTCGCAGAAGCTTAAGGCGCATATCGACCGCACCCCGTCGGCATGGGTGGAAGGCCAGGTCATCGAGCTGAACCGCCGCGGCACCAACGCCTACCTCACGCTTCGCGACGTGGACGCAGAGGTGTCCCTTCCCGCGTCGGTGTGGACCAAGGTGCTGGAACGGCAGAATCTGCCGCTGGAGCGCGGTTCACGGGTGGTGGCCCTGCTGAAACCGGAGTTCTGGTTGAAGACGGGCAGGCTCAACATGCTGGTGCGGGACATGCGGCCCGTGGGATTGGGCGACTTGCTGGCCAGGATCGAGCGGCTGCGCCAGGCGTTGGCGGCTGAGGGCTTGTTTGCCGACTCACGGAAGAAACCGCTGCCCCTGCTGCCTCACCGCATCGGCCTGATCACCGGGCGGGATTCGGACGCCAAGAAGGACATCCTGCGCAACGCAGCCCTGCGGTGGCCGGCGGTGGAGTTTGAGATCCGCGAGGTTGCTGTCCAGGGGAATACCGCCGTGGCCCAGGTGGTCCGCGCCCTGCGGGAACTGGACGCCCGGCCTGAGGTGGACGTCATTGTCATCGCCCGGGGCGGCGGGGCGCTGGAAGACCTCTTGCCGTTCAACAGCGAGGAACTGGTCCGGGCAGTGGCTGCCGCCGCCACGCCCGTGGTGAGTGCCATCGGGCATGAGGCCGACCGGCCGCTGCTGGATGATGTTGCAGACCTCCGGGCTTCCACCCCCACCGACGCCGCCAAGCGGATCGTTCCCGAAGTCTCGGAAGAACTCGCCGGCGTGCGCCAGGCGCGGGAACAACTGCGGCGGTGCATGGACCGGCTGGTGGACCGGGAGTCGGACCGGCTGGCGGCCCTGCATTCCCGGCCCGTCATGGCGGCACCCGAAGGAATGGTCTCCGTCCGGGCCGAGGAAATCGAGCGGCTGCTGCGGCGGTCCTCTGCGGCCGTGAGCTCCACCGTGGTGCGGGCAGCGGACCAGCTTGAACACCTGAAAGCCCAGGTCCGGGCCCTCTCGCCCCAAAAGACGCTTGACCGAGGGTACGCCGTCGTCGAACTGGCAGGAGACCAGGCCGCCCGGATCGCCCAGGCCGGCCACGCCGTTGTCCGCCGTCCTGCCGAAGCGCCGGCGGGGGCCGCCCTGTCCATCCGCGTGGCAGAGGGGCGCTTCGGAGCCACGTCTACCGGCACCATGTCCACCGGGGCCATGTCCACCGGGGCCGGCGGGTCACAATCAGGAAACCCCGACCACCACCAGGAATTGGAAGAGAAGTCATGACCGAACAGAAACCTGAGTCCGACGTCGCAGCCCTGAGCTACGAGGAAGCGCGGGAGCAGCTCATAGCAGTGGTGGGCAGGCTGGAGGCAGGAGGGGCAAGCCTGGAGGAGTCCCTGGCCCTGTGGGAACGAGGTGAGGCGCTGGCGGTACGCTGCGAGGAGTGGCTGGAGGGCGCCCGCAAGCGGCTGGCTGCAGCCCGGGACCAGCCGCTTTAGGCAAACCCGGAAGCGGGGAAAACCAAACAGGGAAGCTGAAGCAGGACCACGGCCAGGGCCGGCCCTCAGGAACGGGCCACCAGCTCCCGCTCGGCAGCTACGTCGAACTCGGCCTTGGGCCACTCCAGCTTCAGGCCGGACAAGGCGCCGAGCAGCAGCTGCTGGACCGCGATCCGGGCGAACCACTTCTTGTTGGCCGGAACAACATGCCATGGCGCGTTGGGCGTACTCGTTTCGTCGATGGCCGCCTGGTATGCGGCCATGTAGTCCTCCCAGTGGGCCCGCTCGTCCAGGTCTCCCCTGCTGTACTTCCAGTGCTTGGAAGGATCATCCAGCCGGGCCAGCAGCCTCTCCTTTTGCTCCGCACTGCTGATGTGGAGCATCACCTTGATGATCTTCGTCCCCGAGTCGGCCAGCCGTGTTTCAAACTCATTAATGGCCACGTAGCGCCGCTTGATCTCGTCCGGGGTGGCCCATCCGTGGACGCGATGGATGAGAACGTCCTCGTAGTGGGAGCGGTCGAACACACCCACCATTCCGGCGGCCGGAACTTCCTTTTCGATCCGCCACAGGAAGTCGTAGGACTTCTCCTCGTCGGTGGGCGCCTTGAATGCCTTGAACTGGACGCCCTGCGGGTTCATCGCCGCCATGACATGGCTGACGATTCCGCCCTTGCCGGCGGTGTCCATGGCCTGCAGGATCAACAGGATCCGTTTGGTCCCCCCGAACCGGGATTCGGCAAAGAGCTTTTCCTGCAACCCGGAAAGTTCGTCGTCCATCTCCGCCAGCAGCAGCCGGCCGTCAGCCTTGTTGCCGCTGTACCCGGGGGTCGAGTCCGGGTCTACTGCGGCAAGGGAGAACCCCTCCCCGGCCTGAAGGGTTTCAGCAGGATGCTGGTCGAAGCCGACGACGCGGGCCATGGGAGTCCTTTCCGCAAGGTTGCACGGACCGGTGGGCCCGTGAGCACAGGCTAGTTCCCCTGGTACCTGGTTAGGAAGTCCCCCATCCGGCCGATGGCCTCTTCAATGTCCTTGACGTTGGGCAGCGTCACCATCCGGAAATGGTCGGGGCGCACCCAGTTGAAGGCACGGCCGTGGGACACCAGGATCTTCTGTTCCTTCAGGAGGTCAAGGACAAACTTTTCGTCGTCCCGGATGTGGTAGACCTCCGGGTCGAGCCGGGGAAAGAGGTAAAGGGCACCCCGGGCCTGCTGCGTGCTGACGCCCGGGATGGCGTTGAGCATGTCGTATGCCTTGTTGCGCTGCTCCAGCAGGCGGCCACCGGGGAGGATGAGGTCGTTGATGCTCTGGTAGCCGCCCAGCGCCGTCTGGATGGCGTGCTGGGCCGGGACGTTGGCGCACAGGCGCATATTGGCCAGGAGGTTGATGCCTTCGAGGTAGTCGGCGGCATCCTTCTTGGGCCCGGAGATGGCCATCCAGCCGGCCCGGTAGCCGCAGACGCGGTACGCCTTGGACAACCCGCTGAACGTCAGGCACAGGACGTTGTCACCGGTCAGTCTGGCGAGGTTCACATGGACGGCGTCCTCGTACAGGATCTTTTCGTAGATCTCGTCGGCAAAAATCACCAGGCCGTGCTTCTCGGCGAGGGCGACGATTTTCTTCAGCGTCTCTTCCGGGTAGACGGCGCCCGTGGGGTTGTTCGGGTTGATGACCACGATGCCCTTGGTGCGCGGCGTGATCTTCGCTTCCAGGTCGTCAAGGTCGGGCTGCCAGCCGGATTCCTCGTCGCAGAGGTAATGCACCGGCCTGCCGCTGGCCAGCGCCACGGACGCGGTCCACAACGGGTAGTCCGGCGTGGGGATGAGCACTTCATCGCCGTCGTCAAGAAGGGCCATGAGGGACATGGTGATGAGCTCGCTGACACCGTTGCCCAGGTAGATGTCATCCACGTGGATATTCTGGATCCCGCGGGTCTGGTAGTACTGCGAGACGGCGGTGCGTGCCGAAAAGATGCCGCGGGAGTCGCTGTAGCCCTGGGCATGGGGCAGGTGGCGGATCATGTCCACCAGGATGGCGTCCGGCGCCTCGAAGCCAAACGGCGCCGGGTTGCCGATGTTCAGTTTGAGGATTCGATGGCCCTCCGCCTCCATCTGCTGGGCGGCCTGCAGGATCGGTCCACGGATGTCATAGAGGACGTTGTTGAGCTTCGTGGACTGCCTGAATTCTGCCATCCCTCAAATATGCCACAGGAAGGATGCATCCCCGTTGAGACGTCCACCACACGGCCGGCGGCGGCTGCCGGACCCTCGCAGGTCCGGCAGCCGCCGTCGTTAATCACCAGTCCGTACCCTGCCCGTGCGGACAGGGAACCGATTTACTTGACGATGCCCTTGTCCTTCAGCCAGGCGGTCGCTGCCGCCTTGGCGTCCTGCTTCTGGCTGCCGCTGACTGCCCGGTTGAGGTTGATCAGGTCATCCGTCGTGAGCGTGCTGGACACGGAGTTGAGCGCCTGCTTGGCCTTGTCTGTCATCTTGGCCTTGTTGTACAGCGGCAGGACCTGCTGGGCGATGAAGTTGTTCTTCGGGTCCTCCAGCACCACCAGGTCGTTGTCCGCGATGGACGGCGTGGTGGTGTAGATGTCGGCCACCTGCACCTGGTTCTCCAGCAGCGCCTTGAGCGTCACCGGGCCGCCGCCGTCGCTGAAGGGCTCCAGCTTCTTGGGGACGCAGTTGTAGTTCTTCTTCAGTCCGGGCAGGCCGTACGCGCGCTCGGCGAACGTGGCCGGAGCCCCCACTACAATCTCGCTGCAGACCTTGGCCAGGTCCTCGATGGACTTCAACTGGTACTTCTCCGCCGTTGCCTTGGTGACCACCATGGCGTCCTTGTCCTCGGCCTTGGACACGTCCAGCACGCCGAGTCCGTCCGGCAGCTTGCCGGGCAGTGCCTTGGCGATGTCACCGGCGGAGACCTCCTTGGCTTCCTTGTCCACGTACAGCAGCAGGTTGCCGCTGTAGTCCGGCACCACGTCCACCGAGCCGTCCTGGACGGCCTTGAAGTAGACCTCGCGGGAGCCGATGTTCGGCTTGGTGGTGGCGGTGATGCCGTTGGCGTTCAATGCACCGGCATACAGCTCGGCGATGATCTGGCTCTCCGGGAAGTCCGCTGAACCCACCACGAGGGAGGTCGCCCCACCCGATGCACTGCCGCTGGTGGCCGGCGGGTTCTTCAGCGGATCGGACGACCCCCCGCAGGCGGACAATGCCACTGCCAGGCCAAGCCCGGCGGCCAAACCGCTGAACGCCCGCCTTCCGAGGCGCTGGGGACGGCTATCTTTCATGACTTACCTCCTTGAACAACAGTCTCCGCAACAACGGGGTCTGTGAGATCAACCGCAGCCTCATGGCTGCGGTAGGACAGCTTCGAGGCCCCTTGGGTCAGGAACAGCCTCTGGAACAGGGACAGGACAAGGTCGACGGCGATCGCCAGCGCCGCGATGAGGAGGGAACCTCCCAGCATCTGGGGGAAGTCGCTAAGGACAAGGCCGTCGAAGAGATAGCGGCCCAGGCCACCTAGGTTGATGTAGGCAACGACGGAGACGGTGGCGATCACCTGCAGCACGCCGGTTCGGAAACCGCCGAACATGACGGTGAGTGCGTTGGGCAGCTCGGCCCGGAACAGGACCTGCAGTTCAGTCATTCCCATGGCCCGGGCCGCGTCCACCACATTCCGGTCCACGCTGGAGATGCCGGCATACGTCCCGGCCAGCAGCGGGGGCACGGTGAGGATCACCAGCGCCCAGATGGGAGGCATCAGCCCGATGCCGGCCAGCAGAACGAACAGGATGAGCAGGCCCAGGGTGGGCAGCGCGCGCAGGGCTCCGGCCAGGGCGACGACTGCCACCCGTCCCCTTCCCGTGTGGCCGACAAACAGCCCGACGGGAACGGCGATGGCAGTGGCGATCAGCATGACGAGTCCGGTGTACTGCAGATGCTCCAACATCCGGGCGGGGATGCCCATGCTTCCGGACCAGTGCAGGGGGTCGGAAAGCCAGGCGAAGGTATCTGAAAAGACGTTGCTCACGCTGCTTCTCCCGCCAGGGTGGCGCGCTCCGCAGCGGCGGGCGCAGTGCCGCCTTCATCCCTGCGGCCCCGCCGCGTTCCTGCCCGTTCCCACGGAGTGAGGATGCGTTCCAGCAGGACGAGGACGGCATCCATCAGCAGCGCGAGGATCAGGATGGCGACGATCCCCACCACCACCTCGGTGACGAAGTCGCGCTGGAGGCCATCGGTGAAGAGCATGCCCAGGTTGCCGACACCCAGCAGGGCGGCGACGCTCACCAGCGAGATGTTGCTGACGGACACCACCCGCAGCCCGGCGAACAGGACCGGCAGGGAGAGCGGCAGGTCCACCTGCAGGAACCGGGCCAGCGGCTTGAAGCCCATGGCCTGCGCGGCCTGGCTGACGTCTGCGTCCACGGAATCGAAGGCATCCAGGGCGGCGCGCACCAGCAGTGCCACGGCATAGATGGTCAGGGCCACCACCACGTTGAGGGGATCCAGGATCCGGGTGCCCAGGATGGTGGGCAGGATGATGAACAGCGCCAGCGAGGGGATGGTGTACAGGAGAGAGGAAGCCGTCAGGACCACGGAGCGGAGTGCACTGTTCTGCCGTGCCAACTGCGCCAGCGGAATGGAAATCAGCAGGCCCAGGGCCATGGGAACGAGTGCCAGCACCAGGTGCTGGCCGCCGCGTTCCAGGATCATGCCGGTGTTGGCCAGGAACCATTCCATCAGAGGGCAGCCTGCCGCAACTGGCGCGCCTCTTCGATCAGCGCCAGGACCTCACCGCCGCGGACCACGCCCAATACCGTGCCATCGGTATCAACGGCGACACCGAGGCCCGACGGGGACGACAGGGCCGCGTCAAGGGCCCGCCGCAGGCTCTCTCCCGGACGGAACAGCGACCCACCCGGAACGAGCTCGGTCTCGGTCCCTGGTGCCGACCATCCCAGGGGATGTTTGTCCGCATCCACCACCAACTGCCAGCCACCGGCAGCACTGGCATCAGACTCATATCCGTCCGGAGAGCGGACGATCGTGGGCACGGGATGGATGGCCACGCCGTCGGACGGCGTGAAGCCCAGGTGGCGGAAGCCGCGGTCCCGCCCCACGAAGGATGCGACGAAGTTGTTGGCCGGCGCCCGCAGGATTTCCTCCGGGGTGGCGTACTGGGCCAGCTTGCCGCCGGTGGCAAAGACGGCGACCTTGTCGCCCAGGATGGTGGCCTCGTCGATGTCGTGGGTTACGAACACGATGGTCTTGGCCAGGTCCTTCTGGAGGCGCAGCAGTTCCTGCTGGAGTTCGTCCCGGACAACGGGGTCCACGGCGCTGAACGGCTCATCCATGAGGAGAACAGGCGGATCTGCGGCGAGCGCGCGTGCAACGCCAACGCGCTGCTGCTGGCCGCCGGACAGCTGGGACGGGTACCGCTTGCCCAGGGAGTGCGCCAGGCCCACCACGTCCAGGAGCTCCTCTGCGCGCTTCCGGGCGTCAGCTTTGGAGACGCCGTTCAGCCGTGGAACGGTGGCGATGTTGTCGAGGACCGAGCGGTGCGGCAGCAGACCTGCCGACTGCATGACGTAGCCCATGGAGCGGCGCAGTTCGGCCGCCGGCACCGTGGTGACATCCCGGCCGTCCACGGTGATGGTCCCTGACGTGGGTTCCACCATGCGGTTGATCATCCTGAGCGATGTTGTTTTACCGCAGCCGGAAGGACCCACGAAGACCGTCACACTGCCTTTGGCAATGGACATGGACAGCCCGTCCACCGCCGGCTGGCCGCCCGGGTACTGCTTGGTAACGCTCTGGAACTCGATCATCGCCTGGTCCATGGTGCGGACTTACCTGTTCTCTTGGACGGGCTGTTGTCAGCACCGCGACATTGCCATCAGCACGCTGATAGTTACGGTAACCCAAACGGGGGCCGGCTTCAGCAGATGAGGCCCTAATCCCCGCAAAGGAATCCCTACTGTAATCATTCGGTACCCCGCTTGGCGTGGATGGGTAGCCGAAGCCGGGCAGGCCTAAAGTGGAGGCGTGACCAACTTGGAAGTTTCACCCCAGCAGGAAGTTTGTCCGCCCGCACCTGCCGGAGGCACGTCGGGCCCGTGCCTGCAGCTGTGGCCCGAACGTGAGGTGCCCCTGGGCGGGGTGCGCGCCATGAACGTCAAGCGCACCCTGCCCCAGCGCGGACTGCCCACCATCGGCGCGTGGTGCTTCCTGGACAGCTTCGGGCCGGACCGTACCGCCATGTCTGTCCTCCCCCATCCCCATATCGGGCTGCAGACGGTGACGTGGCCGCTGGCTGGGCACATCCGACACCGGGACAGCGTTGGCAGCGACGTGGTGGTGCGCCCCGGGGAGCTGAATATCATGACGGCGGGGCACGGGGTCTCGCACTCTGAATTCGCCGTGCTTCCCGACGGCGGGGAGTTGCCGCTGCAGCGGGGCCTGCAGCTCTGGGTGGCCCTTCCCGACGGGGAGAGAAACCGGGAGCCGGCGTTCGAACAGCACCGGGAACTGCCGCGCGTCGCCGGCCACGGCTTCACCGCCACCGTCATGGTGGGTGGGTTTGCGGGCGTCGTGTCCCCCGCGACGATGTTTTCGCCGATCGTTGGCGCGGACGTTTCCTGCGAAGGGGACGCGGTACTGCCACTGGACCCCGCCTTTGAGCACGGCATCCTGGTGCTCGACGGCGGCCTGGCGGTGGACGGGCAGGACCTGCCGGCGGGGCCGCTGGGCTACTTGGGCACCGGCCGCAGCGAACTCCGGATGGAGGCCCGCCCCGGCACGCGGTTCCTGCTGATTGGCGGTGAGCCGTTCGGTGAAGAACTGCTGATGTGGTGGAACTTTGTGGGCCGCACCCACGACGAAGTGGAGCAGGCCCGGGAGGACTGGGAAGCGCAGGCCGGGCTGCCGGATGCCGAAACGGCTGCGGCCAGGTATGGACTGGTGCCAGGCCACGGTCCGGAGGCCGGGGCGGAGGCCGGCCGCATTCCCGCTCCCCCGCTGCCCGGCGTGCGGTTGACGCCCCGTAAGCGCGCCGTCGACTAAGCGCGCCGCCTGGCCCGCTGACGGGCAAGCGCGGTTTGGTTCCTGTCGGCCGTCAGGCCGGTTCGGCCAGGAGTTGCAGGACGCCGAACACCGGTTCCTGGTCCAGGACCCTCACGTCAGTGATGCCGCCTGCTTCGAGGTTCCGGCGGAATGACTCCTGCAGCGGTGCCACGTTCATGCCCAGGCCGCCGCCCAGGATCACCGGACCTTCAATTTTCAGCTGGCCCAGCACCTGCCCGGCCAAGGCGGCAAGGTCGCGGCCGGCCTGCTCCAGCAGGGCTGCACTGTCCTGGTGCCCGGCAGCGGCCGCTTCCACGACATGCCTGGCCTGCTGGGCCCAAAAGCGCCGTCCCGTGTCCGGGGAATGGAACAGCGCAATCAGCTTGTTGGGGTGGTCCAGGCCGCAGGATGCCAGGAGGGATTCCGTGAGCTGGTCAATCGGCAGGCCCTGGTTCATCCTGCGCAGGCTGTGCCGGACCGCTTCCCTGCCCAGCCAGTAACCGCTGCCCTCATCCCCCAGCAGGTAGCCCCATCCGCCCGCCCGGGCCTCGCCGCCGTCGGCGTTGCGTCCCCAGGCAGCCGAGCCGGTACCTGCAATGACCGCAACTCCCGTACTGGCACGGCCCGCGGCCAGCAGCAGGCGGGAGTCGTGGACAACGGTGATGCGGGCCTCCGGGACGAGTGGCTGGATCAGGGCCGCCAGGGCGGCGGCGTCCTCGTCGGTATCGATTCCGCCGGACCCTGCGTACACCCGGTCCACGCGGCCGCCACCGATCCTGGCGAAAAGCTCCGCCAGATTCCGTGCTGCCTGGTCGCGGCTGACGTTCTGGACGTTGGAGCTCCCCGCCGCATCGTCCGCGACGGGCACTCCGTCTTCAAAGCGGATGCCGTGTGTCTTGGTGCCGCCGATGTCCAGGCCGATCGTGACGCCGCGCAGTGGGTTGCCTGGCGAGTCCGTGGCGTGCTGGTCGGGACTGGTGGAGGGGTTCTGGGTGTTCGTCACGTCACAAGGGTACTTGCGTGGCCTGGCTTTGGGGCGCCGCGCCTGCCTTCCGCGGAGGCGCTGCCGCCACCCGCCGTCGTCATCCGGTTCCCCGGGTCAGCGGTCCGCCCTGTGACCAGCCCGGCCAACAAGCGTGGCCCCTGGGCCACCACCAGCTCGCGGAAGAGCCTGGCGGGAACGGGTTCGGTTTCGGGTTTCCGGCGCCGCCAGCTCACTCCGACTTCCCGGAAGGCCAGCTCCGAGTCCAGCGGCACCTCCACCCAGCCGAGGTCTCCGGTTTCCGGGCGCAGCGTCCTGCCGGGGGCATCGCCGCCGGGCGGCAGGATGCTGACGCCCAGGCCTGCCGAGACCAGTCCGCGGACCGTGTGTGAATCCTGGCTCTCGAAGGCGATCCGCGGCCGGTATCCCGCCTCGCGGAACAGGGCGTCCGTCAGCGAACGCAGCCCGTATCCGGTTCCCAGCGCCACGAACGGTTCCGTCCGGATATCGGCCAGCCGGGCCATCCGCTGCCTGGCCAGGGGATGGGCGTGATGCACCACTAGCCGGAGCGGTTCCCGGTACAGCGGGGCCGAATCGAGGGTTTTGCCCGCCGGCGCCACGGGAGCGGTGAGGGCCAGGTCCGCTTCCCCGGATGACAGCTCTTCAAGGCATGCGCTCCGGGCGCCCTGGCTGAGCCGGAACCCGGTCCCGGGATGCCGGGCACGGAAGGCGCTGATCAGCAGGGGCAGGGTGGCCTCGCCGAAGGTGTGCTGGAAAGACAGGGACACGGTGCCCCTGACCAGTTCGGACTCGTTCCGGACCAGGTCCAGGCCGGCCTGGAACTCCGCGAGCGCCTGCTCGATGTAGGGCAGCAGGGTGCGGGCTGCGGGCGTCAGGCGGACACCGCGGCCGTCCCGGACCAGGAGTTCGGTGCCGACGGCGGCGCTGGCCCTTGCCACTGCCCTGCTCACCGTCGATTGGGGTAATCCGAGGAGTTCGGCCGTCTCCGTGACGTGTTCGGTCCGTCCCAGCTCGGCGAGTACCGGCATGAGGGGCAGAAGTTGGGCCAATTGTTTCCGGTCCGGTTCCATGGCTGCTCCCTTGCCGGTTCCCGAGCTTTCCCGAAACCGGGAAGCAATCCGATATTGCTATCAGTTTGGCATAAAATATGCATTGGAAGCATTCATTGCCCGGGGACTACGCTTGCTTGATGCCACAGAAAGCGAGCTCCGGCACGGCGGCTTCCCCTCCGTGGAACGGCCATCCCAAAGGGTCCAGGGCCTACGGGCGGATCCTGGCCGGTCTGTCATGCGCAGGGGTTGCAACGTTCGCGCAGCTTTACTCCACCCAGGCGGTCCTGCCCCTCCTGGCGGCCGATCTGCGCGTCACTGCCGCCGAGGCTGCCCTCACCATTTCCCTGGCCACCGTGGGTTTGGCCGCAACCGTGATCCCCTGGTCCTTCCTGGCGGACCGGATCGGCCGGGTGAAGGCGATGATGTGGGGCATCACGGCGGCCACGGTGCTGGGACTGCTGGTGCCCCTGTCCGCCAGCTTCGGCATGCTGCTGGTCCTCCGGCTGTTGGAGGGGATGGCGCTGGGCGGAATCCCCGCCATCGCCATTGCCTACCTCAACGAGGAGGTCAGCAAAGCGCACGCCGCGCTTGCCGCCGGAAGCTATGTTGCCGGGACCACCCTGGGGGGACTTTCAGGGCGGCTCGTGGCCGGCCCTGTCGGCGAACTCTGGGGGTGGCGGTCGGCAGCCCTGGCAGTTTCCGTGCTGGCGACGATTGCCGCCGTCGCCTTCCTTGTCCTGGTGCCCCGGGCCAGGGGTTTTGTTCCTGCCCGGGCCGCCGGACTCCGGAGCGCCGTCCGGACGCTCGGGGGCCACCTTAGGAACATCCGGCTGCTGGCCCTGTATGCCCAGGCCTTCCTGATGATGGGCGGGTTCGTGGCCGTCTACAACTATCTGGGGTTCCGGTTGTCGGGCGCCCCGTTCGGGCTGCCGGCCACCGTGATCAGCCTGATCTTCCTGGCCTATCTGTCCGGCACCTTCTCCTCCCGCTGGGCAGCGGGGATGACCTCGAAATACGGGCGCCGGAACGTGCTGCTGGGCGGACTTGGCCTGGCTGTTGGCGGCCTTGCCCTGACCCTCACCCCGTCCCTGGTGCTGATCCTGTGCGGGCTGGTGGTGTTCACGGGCGGCTTCTTCGCAGCCCACAGCATCGGCTCCGGCTGGACGGGCGCCATCGCCAGCACCGGCCGCGCGCAGGCAGCGTCCCTTTACAACCTGGCCTACTACCTGGGCTCCAGCCTCCTGGGCTGGGCAGGTGGCCTGGTCTTCCAGGCCTGGGGCTGGAACGCACTGGCTGGAGCCGTGATCGCCCTGGCGTGCCTCACTGCCGCAACTGTCGCCGTCGTCCATTCCCGCGCGGAAACGGCCGCTGCCTGACTCGGTGCCGCACTCGAATTAACACGCTCCAGCAGCTTCGAGGATAGAGCGGATGTTCGGCAGGACGCGTGCCTGTGGAGCCGATGGTGGAGATTCTGCGGTCTAGGATGAACTAAGGACCGTGTGGAAGGAACCGCCGTGAGTACGAATGCCAGGAACACCAGGCCCGGGGCGCACCTGGAGCCGCTGGATGCCATTGACGAGCGCCTCCTTGCGGCCCTCGTGGCAGACGCCAGGATTTCCAACAAGCAGCTCGCCGAAATGGTGGGTATTGCGCCGTCGACCGCCTTGATGCGCACCCGCGCCCTCTCGGAGCGCGGGATTGTGCAGGGCTACGAGGCGAAGCTGAGCCTGTCGGCCATCGGCCGGTCGGTGCAGGCCCTGGTGGCCGTACGGCTCCGTGCCCACGACCGGGACCAGATCGACCGTTTCACTGCGCGCGTGCCGCACCTGCCCGCCGTGCTGTCGACCTTCCACACCTCAGGTTCGGTGGACTACCTGCTGCACATCGCCGTCGGAAGCACCGAAGACCTGCGGGACTGGGTCCTGGACAATTTGGCTACCGATCCCGTGGTGGGCCACACCGAAACCACGCTGGTCTTTGAACACATCCAGGGCAACCACGGCCCGCTTCCGGACTAGCGCCGCTGTAGATCCACCCGGCTCAGACGGACCCCTGTTTCGTTGCTTTGATGGAAGCGGTGAGGGTGACGGCTGACAGGGCGAGTGCCGCCGAGCCGCACAGCAGGACGAATCCCTGCACCGCTGCCGCCATTCCGAACACGGCGCTGGCCCAGCCCAGGCCGAGGACCGGCACGGCGCTGCCCAGGTAGGTGATGACGTACACGGTGCTGATGATCTGCGCGTGGCGTGCCGGCTCCACCTTGCCCGCCACCTCGTTGAAAACCATCCGGAAGGCCATGCCCTGCCCCAGGCCGGCGGTAACGGCAGCCCCAACGAGCAGCAGTGGGCTGTGCCATGCGCCGGCGGCTCCCAGCAGGATGACGGAGACGCCCAGGACGGCCAGCCCCGCAGGCACGGCCAGGCGCCCGCGCAGGGTCACCAGCTGGCTCAGGGCTGACGCCCCCAGCGGCAGACCGGCCAGCACGCCGATCAGTGGCCGGGAGTCCGTGCCCAGGACCTGCGCGAAGTAGCCCGGGGCCAGTGACAGGGAGAAGCCAAACACGGCAAAGCTCAGGAAGCCGACGCCGGACGCCAGCCAGAAAGCGCCCCTCGCCTGCCGTGAAACGGAGGGACGGCGCGGGGCAAGGACGTGCAGCGGGCGGGAC
Source organism: Arthrobacter sp. StoSoilB19 (assembly GCF_019977275.1). Lineage (NCBI taxonomy): Bacteria > Bacillati > Actinomycetota > Actinomycetes > Micrococcales > Micrococcaceae > Arthrobacter > Arthrobacter sp. StoSoilB19. Next base: position 2,964,331 of record NZ_AP024650.1, read on the forward strand.
ACTGCCGGCACCATGATGGCCGGGCGTGCGCGGATCAGGTACAGCGGGACAAGGAGCGCGGCCAGCAACAGCGAATGGACGACGTACGGAGCCGTGGTTGCACCGGGAAGCAGCGACAGCAGTCCGCCGATGACGGGACCCGCCGCTACGCCCCCCGAGGAGGCCAGCAGCGTAAAGCGCGATGCCCACTCCGGCCGGGACGGGAGCAGCTCGCGAAGGGCTGCCGCGCTGGCCCCCGTGGCGAGCGCAACCGCCATTCCCTGCAGCGCCCGTCCGGCGCACAGGGCAGCCAGCGTGCCCGCTTCGGCGAAGATCCAGCCGCCCGCCAGTCCGGTCAGGACAGCGACCAGGAGGGCGGCCCGGCGGCCGATATGGTCCGACCAGTGCCCGGCGAGCAGCAGCGTCCCCACCAGGGCCAGGACGTAGCTGGCGAAAGCCGCCGTTACGTCGAGGCTGGACAGCCCGAGGTTGGCCTGCAGCAGGGGGTACAGCGGGGTGGCAAGGTTGGCGCCCACCAGGAGCATGAAGATGACCGCGCCGGAAATCACCAGCCGCGCCGTAGTGGTGGCATTCCATCCGCTGGCCGTGGCCGGGCGCATGCGCAGTTCGCTGAAGACCGTCATTGTGCCGCCTTAGGGGTCGCCGCGGCGGGTGGTCCTTGTGGGAGCCCGGCGCGGATACAACTGTGATGGTTCAAGAATGCGGTACCGCTGCGCCATATCTTTCGACCTTGCAGGGATAATTGAGCAAAATCATCAACTTATGGATCCACGAATGGTGGAGAGTGACGATCTTGAACAAACTGGACCCCACGGACCTGAAGATCCTGCTGGCCCTCATCCGGGATCCCCGCATCCAGATCGGTGAGCTGGGCGAGTCCCTGGGCATCGCCCGCAACACGGCCCAGTCACGGGTTCGCCGCCTGCTGCGCAGCGGGGTGCTGCGCCCGGGCGGGCGCGAGGTTGACCTGGAGGCGGTGGGCTATGACGTGGTGGCCTTTGTGACCATTGAGGTCTCCCACCGGGAGCTGGACGGCGTCGTGGCAGCACTGCGGCTCATCCCGCAGGTCCTGGAAGTCCACGAGATCTCCGGCCGCGGCGATGTCTGGTGCCGGGTGGTGGCCACGGACACCCACAACCTCCAGTCGTCCCTGCGGCAGGTCCTGCGGATCAAGGGTGTCATCCGGACAGAGACCGTGCTGGCCCTGCACACCCATATCCCCTACCGGACCGAGCCCCTCATCAGCGGCCTGAGCAGTGCCGCAGCTCCGGCGGCTAGGATTTCCTGAATGACCATCATCGATAACGCCGTCTACGTCAACGGCGTCCGCCATGCAGAGCCCGACAGTCTTGAGCAGACCTTTGAGACCCTGTCCCTGCATGGCGGCATGGCATGGATCGGCCTCTACCGGCCCACGGCGGAGGAAATGGCGGCCGTGGCCAGCGAGTTCGGACTCCATGCCCTCGCAGTGGAGGATGCCGTTTCGGCCCACCAGCGGCCCAAGCTGGAGCGTTACGACGACAACCTTTTCACCGTCCTGCGGCCCGCCCGGTACGTGGACGAGGACGAAACCGTGGAATTCGGCGAACTCCACGTGTTCACCGGCAAGAACTTTGTGGTGACTGTGCGGCATGCGGAAACGGCAGGCGTTGCCAGGGTGCGGCAGCGGCTGGAAGGGCGGCCTGATCTCCTGCGGCACGGGCCCGAAGCGGTGCTGTATGCCCTGCTGGACCGGGTGGTGGATGACTACGCCCCGGTGGTGGCGGGGCTGGAAAACGACATTGACGAGATCGAGGACCAGCTGTTCAGCGGCGATTCCTCCGTGTCCCGCCGCATTTACGAACTGGCCCGGGAGGTCATCCAGTTCCAGCGCGCCATCCACCCCCTGCCCGAGATGCTGGACCAGTTGAAGCGCGGCTTCGAGAAGTACGAAGTGGAAAGCGAGCTGCGGCATAACCTGCGTGACGTGGAAGACCACGTTGAGCGGGTGATTTCCCGGGCGGACTCCTTCCGGGACTTGCTGCAGAACGCCCTGACCCTCGACGGGACACTGACAGCCAACCGGCAGAACGAGGCCAGCGCCGAGCAGAACGAACAGGTCAAGAAAATCTCGTCCTGGGCGGCCATCCTGTTTGCGCCCTCATTCGTGGCCGGGATCTACGGCATGAACTTTGACAACATGCCCGAACTCCATTGGTCCTTCGGCTACCCCCTGGCGCTGCTCCTCATGGTGGCTGCCGGCGGCCTCATGTACGGCATCTTCAAGAGGAAGGGCTGGATCTAGCGGGGCGGGATCACCGTCGCGGGCAGCCGTCCGGCGGCCAGCGCCACCCGCATATTGCCCACCGCGTGCACCATGAGGGAAACAACCAGGAATGCCACCAGAACCTGTCCGGTGGAACCCAGCACCCTCACCCATCCGCCATCGAGGGTTGGGTCAAGGAAGTCGTACACGTACCATCCGTCAAGGCCGCCCCGGATCCACGAAAACGCAAGGAATGCCACCGGGTAGCCCAGCCAGGCAAGGGGCCGCCACCAGGGACCTCGGACCGTCCGGGTGACGAGAATCCAGTCAAGCGCCGCCACCAGCGGGGCCAGGCGGTGGTGGGCAACCTGCGGCCAATACAAATCCCATGTCCACCACGGCTCTTCCGGCGGAGCCACGAGCACGATGTAGATGATGCCCGTCATGACCATGTACAGGACCAGCGCGCCGAACATCTGGTCCCACCACAGCGGCAGCCGGCGTCGCCGCAGCACCCCTGAAATGATCAGGACAAGCGCGAAGACAAGATTTCCCTGCACAGTGAATTCCGAATACAGCTGCGGGACATCCACGTCGTTGCCGGGCAGGGTGGCGTCGAAGGTCTTTTGCACGATTGCGGCCAGCACGACAAGACCGACGCTGATCCGGGTGGCCCGGATCCATGGGCGGTCGGGGTGCAGGGCACGGTTGATGGCAAAGTTGCGCACGACCGGCGGAGCCAGCTGTGGGGGGTGCCCTTCCTTCTTCGTGAGGCTCATGGAGCAAGGATCACGCCGGCAGGAGGAAAAAGACAGGGTCCTTCGACCGCTAACGCCCACCGCCCACCGGGGCCGGTGACAGCCGGTCCGGGCAGGCGGTGACGGTCAGGCGTTGGTTCTGCGCTTCAGCCAGCCCCAGACGCCGGTGGCGACGAAGAGGACCAGGCCGATGATGGCGAGCCAGAGAAGGCCCTTCACGACGAAGCCGACGATGGACAGGATGAGCCAGAGGACAAGAAGTCCGATGATGATTCCCATGAGGCCCACTCTAGGCCCCCACCCATCCGATCGGGCCTGCATCCGGGGGCGTTTTGCCTATGGGAACGGTAACGCGTCCCGCGGTTCCGTCCACCACCACTGTTTGCCCGTTCACGAGGGTGCGGGTTGCGGACCTACCTTCCAGCTCACTGCGTTTGGCGGCGCGGGCCAGCACACGCCGGCGGCGCCGCTCCTTCTCCGCCGGCGGCAACGCCCCGCCGTCGGGCATTGCCGCAAAGTTCCTCGAAGCGCAGGTGAGTGACATCCGTGGGCCCGGCCAGGACACCGGCTTCCGTGAGGCGCCCTCCCAGCGTATGCGGCGGCACCGGAAAGCCTCCGCGCAACAGTTCGCCCAGGTTGGCGCCCTTGCCGCCAGCCAAGGCCACATCCAGGGCCCCCTGACGATGTCCCGCCCTCTGCTCCCTACAAGCCAGGCCCAGGAACCGTGGTGCACAACCAGGGGCCCCAGGCGCCCTTTGCCCGGTCTGCGGAAGCGGCTCGTTGCATCAGGGCCACGGGAAGGGACGAGCGAGGGAGGGATCCGCGGAGTCCGCCCGCGGACAGGAATCGCCCGGCGGTGGGCACCTGCGTTTGAAAAGGAAGGCAAACCAGGTGTTCTGGCTCTGGCAACACGCCTGCAAATGGTGGAGCTAAGGAGATTCGAACTCCTGACCTCTTCGATGCGAACGAAGCGCTCTACCAACTGAGCTATAGCCCCGGAATGGGCCGCAACCTGCAAGGCGTTCCAGGATGGTGCGGAACCGGTGTCCCTAGGCTACAAATTTTCCCGGCCCAACGCCAATTGACGCTCCGGCCGGCCGCGGGACCCCAAGGCGCCCCGCCCAAACTTTACGCGCGCCGGCGCTGAAGAACGTCGTCGAGGTTGCTCAGCGCGCTCTGCGCCTTGGTCAACTGCTGATCGGCCACCTGCTGTGCTTCCGCGGACTCCGCTGCCTGCACCCCGGCAGCGCCCTGCTTCAGGGACGGCTTGCCAACTGCCTTGGGCGCCTCAGGAAGTTCAAGAGGCTGCGGCTCCGGGCGCTTTGCCTTGGCTGCGTCCACGTAAACGGGCTTGGGGACTTCCACCGGCTCCCAAGGGGTTCCCGCCGGAGTGGCCGGGGCCGCCTCTGCAGCACTGGTATCGCCGGCAGCCACCGCGACGGCGAGGGCTGCTTCACGAAGCTCAACTGCCGTGAGCCGCTTGATCCCGGCCTGGCCTGCCTCGGCATCGAAAAGCGGGCTGTCCGGCCGCGCGGGGGCGGCCTCAGGTTTTGGGGGAATCGCGTCGGCCGTCTCCGGGCGGCGTGCAGGCGCACTCATGGCCGAGCGGAACGCAGCATTGACCTTTGCCTTGCGGTCGCGGACGGCGAGCATACGCAGCAGCGCCACCGACCCGAGAGTCAGCACCGTGCACAGGATCGGAAGGGCAGGCGAACCGATGCCAAAGGCAGCCAGGATCCCGGAAATGAATGCAGTGACAAGGGAGAGCAGCCCCATCAGGGCCAGCGCGGTCCGGCCGTAGCGGATGCGGAGCCGGGCCGGAGGGGGGGTGCTGGCAGCGCCGGCACCGGGTGACGGACTCTTCCTGGGTTCCATGGCTTTCTCCTGCTGGGCGGCGACGTTCAAGACCAGGCCGGCGTGCGGATCCGGCCCCTCATCGGCGGGGGCGTCTGCCAGGAAGTCGACGGCAGGCTGGAACTGGTGCCGGCGGTTCCGGAGGACGTAAGGGGCAACCCATACAATCCAGAGCGCGACGGCAACCACGAGGATCACTGAGCTGCTAAGGGGGAAGTCCACACTCAAAACCGTATGAGCATCATGCCTGCTCAGGCCGCATTAGCCCCGGTGTGTCGTGCCCCCTCTGGCAAACCGTTGGATTTATGACCGGCGCGAGGCCAGCCAGGGGCCCAGCAGGCCCTCCGGGACTTCTTCCGCGGTGAGGGCGAAGGAACGGTGGTCGGCCCATTTGCCGTTGATGTGCAGGAAACGGGGCCGGTACCCCTCGTCCCGGAATCCCAGCTTTTCCACCACCCGCAGGCTGGGTCCGTTCTCGGGCCGGATATTGATTTCCATCCGGTGCAGGCCGAGGGTCCTGAAGCAGTGGTCCGTCACCAACGCCACGGAGGTGGGGGCGATCCCCCGTCCAGCCCGTGCCTGGTCAACCCAGTAGCCAAGGGTTGCCATCATGGCCGAACCCCACACGATTGACGACACGGTCAACTGGCCCACGATGGCGGGGCTGCTGAGGCCCGGCCTCCACTCGGTAATAAGGAAGGGCAAAGCTGTGGCCTGCGCGGCCTGCACTTTGAGCGACCGGACCATGTGCCGGTAATCGGGCAGCCCACCGCCCGGATCCGGATTGGAGGCCTCCCACGGCTGCAGCCACTCACTGTTGCGCGAGCGCACCTCCATCCATTCATTCTTGTCGCGGTACCGGATGGGCCGCAGGACCAAGTCGCCGCACTCCAGGGTGACCGGCCAGATGGGACCACTGCGCATGGCGCTAGCGGGAAAGGTCCGAGGTGAAACCTGGCAGCCATTCCCGCAGGCCCGGGCCCAGGTCGTCGCTGTCGATGGCGAGCTGGATGCAGGCCTTGAGGTAGCTGAGTTTGTCGCCGGTGTCGTAGCGCCGGCCCCGGAACACGACCCCGTACACCCCGTGCCCTTCACCATCACCGGAGGCAAGTTCCTGGAGGGCATCCGTCAACTGGATTTCCCCGCCCCGGCCCGGTTCGGTGTGTTCAAGGACGCCGAACACGGCGGGGTGCAGGACATAACGCCCGATCAGGGCCAGGTTGGAGGGCGCTTCCTCGGGTGACGGCTTTTCCACCAGCCGGTTGACGCGGACGTAGTCTTCGCCGTCGATGTCCTGGATGTCCGCACAGCCGTAGGCGCTGATCTCCGACGGCTCCACTTCAATCAGGGCGACGACGGACCCACCGGTTTTGGCCTGGACGTCAATCATCGTGCTGAGCAGTTCGTCGCGGGCGTCAATCAGGTCATCTCCCAGCAGGACAGCGAAGGCTTCGTCACCCACGTGCTGTTTTGCGCGGAGCACCGCATGGCCCAGGCCGTGGGGGTCGCCCTGCCGGACGTAGTGGATGTCACCCAACTGGCTGGCCGCCTGGATGGACGCCAGCTTCTCCGTGTCCCCTTTGTCCTCGAGCGTTGACTCAAGGGACGGCACGCGGTCGAAGTGGTCTTCCAGGGCCCGCTTGTTGCGGCCCGTAATCATCAGGATGTCGTGGAGGCCCACGTGGACGGCTTCCTCCACCACATACTGGATGGCAGGCTTGTCCACGACGGGGAGCATTTCCTTGGGCATCGCCTTGGTGGCTGGCAGGAACCTGGTGCCCAGGCCCGCGGCGGGAATGACGGCTTTGCGGACTCTGGGGTTACTGGTGTTCACCGGTCTAATCTAACGTCAGCGTCAAGCATTTCAGTAACCACCGGAGCGGCAAGCCCGTGCCGGTGCGGGAAGAACCTCCCAATACGGGGCATTGCAGGAAGGACACCATGCTGCAGGAGACCAACGCAGTCAAGGACGGCATCAGGGCCGCCCACCGCCGGCGGCGGGCAGCGCTGACGCCGGCGCAGCTCGAAGCTGCCGGCGCGGCCCTGGCCGTCCATGGGGAAGCATGGGCGGGGACGGTCACAGGGAAGCACGCCTCGGTAGCCTGCGTGTACCTTGGCGTGGGACACGAACCGCCCACCCTGCCCCTGATCAACGCCCTGCATCGCAGCGGCCATCAGGTACTGCTTCCGGTGTGCGAGGAAGGCCGGGAATTGAGCTGGGTGTTCTGGACGCCGGAGACCAGCTTCGAGCGCAGCAAATATGCACCAATACTGGAGCCCACGGGGCACCGTCACGGGCCGGAAACGGCCGGTGGCGCAGCGGTGCTCTTTATTCCGGCCACCGCAGTGGACCTCGCCGGCAACAGGATCGGGCAGGGCGGAGGCTACTACGACAAATTCCTGGGGCACCTGGCTACGGCAGGGAAGGAAATTCCCTTGGCCGCTGTTATCTACGATGACGAATTGCTGCCCGCCGGCCGGATACCGGCCGAGAAGTTCGACCGACCGGTCCCGGCCGTCCTGGCCCCGTCCGGATACCGGCCATTGGCGGGCAACGCCTAAGCCCGTCCATTCGGGCACAGTGATAGAATTAGCACTCAGGCCCTGCGACTGCTAACGGTTTACCCGGTGGCAGCACGGGACCTCTCGTTTGCCCAAGAGGAGGAGCACCAGTGCCAACATATGCTTACGCCTGCAAGGATTGCGGCCACGCCTTCGACATTGTCCAGTCGTTCTCGGACAGCAGCCTGACGTCCTGCCCGGAATGCGAGGGCACGTTGCGCAAGAAGTTCAACAGCGTCGGTGTCGTCTTCAAGGGCTCGGGTTTCTACCGCACGGATTCCCGCGATTCCAAGGGCAGCTCCGTCTCCCCCGCACCCGCAGCGACGCCCGCTGCCACCCCCGCCGCGTCGGCGCCGGCAGCAGCTGCCGCCAGCTAAGCAGCCCAGGACTTTACGACGGCGGCCGGACGCTCCCTGCGTCCGGCCGCCTTTGTCCACATAGCCGCCGTCCGGGCTCCCGTGCCGCTTTGGCGTCACCTAGCGTGGGCGCATGCCAGTACTCTTCCGACGTCGCCGCGACGGTCTCCGGTTCCCCGGCCATGTCCATGCTGCAGGTGCCCGTAACATCCCCCGCCGCCCCGGACGGCGTCCCCTGCACTCGCGGTTTGCCGGCTGGCTAAGCCGCAACCGACGCCTCGTAGCGGCCCTGCTCTTGTGCGCAGCTGCAGCAATCGCTGTACAGCAACTCACTCCCGCCCCGCTCACCACCGTCACGGCGCTGTCCGCTGCCCGGGACCTGCCCGCGGGAACAACGGTAACGGCAGCAGACCTGGCCCAGGTCCAGGTGCCGCCCGGGATGGTGACCGACGGCTTCCTCCGGGATGGATCCGCAACCGCAGGCAAGCAGCTCGCAGCGCCGCTGCGGAAGGGCCAGCTCCTCACCGACGCCCAGCTGCTGGGCCCCGGGCTCCTGGCAGGGACGCCCCCCGGTTCGGCCGCGGTTCCCCTGCAGATGGCGGATGCCTCATCCATCCAGCTGGTCTCCCCCGGCCAGCTGGTCAACATTGTGCTGACATCAGCCAACGGGTTCGACCAGAAGGGTCCCTCTGAGGTCCTGGCGTCTGCCGTCCCGGTGCTGTGGACCTCGAACAACGGCGGCCAAGGGGGTCAATGGCTCGGCACCACCGAGACCGATGGACTGATCGTGGTGGCAGCCACCGCCGAACAATCACTGCGCCTGGCCGGCGCCTCCACCCAGGGCAGGCTGTTCTTCGTCCTGGTCGGGCCGCCCTGACCTCAAGCGTGGCCCGGATGATGTGGGTCAGCCCCAGTGCGGCGGTTTCTGTTCCTTCAACCAGGTATCGTGATCGTCCTCCCGGTCACCCCAGCTGCGGGCGTCGTCTTCCGCCGCCTTGCTCGGGAGGATCTCGTCGGTGCCCCCCGCTGCCGGCCGCGCCCCCGGAGAAGGCACCGGCGCTGCGGAATCCGCGGGAGCGGCACCGCGGTCAGTTCCGGCTGCGGCCCCGCTCCTGTTCGCGCCGCCGTTCTTGTCCAGGTCGTCGTTCCTGTTCGAGCCGCCGTTCTTATCCAGGTCGTCGTTCCTGTTCAGGTCGTTCGTGTTCCGGGTGTTGTTCTCGTTCTGGCGCATGTCTTCCTCGGGCCTGTCTTTCCCAGGCCGGTCTTCTCTCGTCGTGGCACCCGCTTCCCTTGTCCCCTGGGCGCGCCGGCCTTGGCTGACAGCCTCGGAAGGCAGGTAGGAAACACCGGCAGCAGGCGCCCCATCAATTCCGTGAAGTGCGTGGTTGAAGTCATCGTCCAGGAATCCTGTGCTGGACGCGGTCCGGCCCGGAAGCACCATCTTCTCAAGACCCAGGTAACCGGCGATGCGGTCCGCGCAGGACGAGGGGTCCGTGAAGACCTCGATGGTCCACAGCGGCATGTACCGCCATCCCAGGCGTTCCAGCAGTTGCGGCCGCAGCCTGCTGCGCTCACGCACGCTCATGGTGCGGTACTGGGCCGTGCCGTCGGATTCGATGGCCACGGGCCGCGGGAGGTCGGGGTCGTCCTGGCCCATGGTGTTCAGGGGATCCGCCGCGGCAACCACGTCGATGGCGCCGTCGTACTGGTGCCAGACCCTGGCGCCACGGGCCCGCAACCGGTCCCCCAGGTCCGCTACCAGCGGGTCCGCTCCCAGCGCCTGCTCGCTGGCCGCGGCACGGGACGCGGGAGTCCCGAGATCGGTGTTGCCGGAAATTTCCCGGTCCAGCAGCGTATAGAGATCCACCGCCCCGTGGGTGAGCCTGGTGCGGTCCAGGTCCTCCGGCCGGAAGCAGGTGAGCACGTGCATGGAACGGCGCGCCCGGGTCATGGCCAGGGCAAACTTCTCCCGGCCGCCCTCCGCGGAGAGCGGCCCGAAGTTGTGCAGGGCGCGGCCGTGCGGGGTCCGCCCGAATCCGGGCGAGAAAATGACGTGGTCGCGGACCAGGCCCTGGGCGCGTTCAAGGTCAACTACCCGGAAAGATTCCGGCCCGGCGCCGAAGAAGCCGGCCAGGCCCGGCTGGTTGGACAGCTGGAGCCTGATGGATTCACCAATCCTGGCGGCGTGCCGCAGGCTTGCGGTAACCACTGCCAGCGACGTTCGCGGGCGCAGGCGGGCGTGTTCGAAGACGAGCTCCACCACGCGGTTGACCTCGGCCACCACGGACTCCACGCCTTCGTCGCCGGCACTGGGCAGGCCCGTGCCGTCCGGCAGGTATTCCACCAGCAGCGACCGGTCCAGCCCCGTGGCCGACTGGCCTTCCGGCAGCCGGCGCAGGCCGCCGTCGTAAAAGTTCTTGCTCAGCTGAAGGACCAGGTCCTCGTCCACCGCCCGGTACACCACGTTGAGCCGCCACACCGGAAGCACGGCAGACAATGCCGTGAAGGCACTTTCCACCCGGTGGTGGGCCGACTCGCCGGGCGCCAGCCGTTCCACCCCGACGGTGAAGGTCCGCGGCGTGGCAATGCGCGAGTCGCCAAAGGCAATCACCTGCCGTGCACGGGCGATTGCCGGCAGGACAGCCTGAAGCGAGGTGGCTTCCGCATCGAGGATTACGACGGCGTCGAAGTGCTGTTCCGCCGGAAGCAGGCCCGTCATCAGGTACGGGCTGACAGACCAGACGGGAACCAGGGTGCCGATCAGGTCCGGAGCCTGTGCGGTAAGGGCCGGCAGGGAGACCCGGCCGTCCTTGAGCAGGCTCCGCAGCAGGTCGGCCTGGCGGGGCTGGGCAGCGATGGCTGTGCGCCACCGTTCCGCCAGGTCCCACCGCAGGCGGGCGGCGCCGCTGGCAACGTGGGCGTTGTCCGCCAGCCGGTACTCTGCCTCAAGCTGGCGCAGCGCGTCGCCGTCGGACATGGCCAAGTAGTCGTCACCGCTGATCATTGCCTCAAGCGCGGACTGCCACCAGGCCAGCTCCAGCTCGGCGGCAACGGATCCCTCCGGGACTTCCCGCTCGGCGAGGTCGGCCAGGAGCTCGCCCAGGCCGTGTTCGCGCATGTTCTCGACCAGGAGGGTGCGCTCGGGCAGGGTCTTAAGCGTGTCGGTGTCCGCCACCAGGCGCTCCAGGCGTTCCATCAGCCGCGCGTAGGGAACGGTGGACAGCGAGCCGCCGCCTTCCGTGTGCCGCAGCGCCTCACCCAGCTGTGCCAGTTCGCCGTCCAGGGACCGGTACATGGCAATCATTTCGGCCAGGCCGGAAGGTACGGCGGGGTGCCGCTGCGTGGTGGCGTAGCCCGCCCACAGGGCGCGCTGCTCCTGCACCAGCACCAGGGATGAGTGCAGGTCTGCGATGTGGACGCCCGGGCGCACGTATTCCTTGGCGACCCGGCGCAGCCTTGAGCGCTGCATGGCAGTCAGCTCGATGCCGCGCTCTCGCCGCCAGGCGGACGGCGCGGTGGCGGAAATTAGGTCCGTCACGGGCCGGTCAAAGATGTCCGGGGTGAACTTGTCCAGGCTTCCGCGGACGGCGACCAGCAGTTCCAGCTGCTCGCCCCACTCGGCGAATGATTCGCCCAGGCGGATTTCGGCGTGCTCCGCAACGGCGTCCATGCGGTCGCGGAGGAGGGGAAGGCTCTTGGCGACGGAGCGGACCAGGTCCTGGGCTTCCTCCGTTTCCTTGCGGGTCAGCAGCCGGGCCCCGTGCCAGGGGCTGGTGGTGGCCGCCTTACTGAAGCTGCCCAGTTCCGCGGCGCGCCTGAGCCTGCCGGCCAGCTCCTCGCGGTCCCGGATGCTGTCCAGGACGCTGCGCTTGAGCCGGACGGTGGTGGCCGGCGCGGGGTGGATGGAGGTGAGCTCCGCGAGTGACTGCATGGCCTGGTAGGGCGAGCAGCCCCAACGCTCGCGGACGTTGTGGAGCGACGCCACGTGGTCCATGAGGGCGTGCCGGTGTTCCACCAGGGTGTTGTGGAGGTTCCCGAGCTGGGGTTCCAGTGATTTTTCGTTGCGCACGATCGCCCGGAGCAGCTGGCCCTTCAGCTGCTGCGCCGTGACGTTTCCGGAGAGCTGGAACAGGATGGACTCCAGCCCGAGCGACTCCAGATGCCCGGAGACCTCGTTGAGGCTGGCGCGGCGGTCGCCCACCACCAGGACAGTCTTGCCGGCGTCCACCAGGGCACCGATGGTGTTGATGGCCGTCTGGGTCTGCCCGGTGCCGGGCGGACTGCTGACCACCAGGGAGTCTCCGGTGCGGGCCGCGTCCACGACGTACTGCTGGTCAGTGTCCGCATCCAGCAGCAGCAGCTCGTCCTTGGGGTGCCTGTTGTCCAGGTGGGGGAAGCGGGAGGGGTCGGGTTCCTCAACGTCCACCAGTTCGCCGCCGGCAGCAGTTGCCAGCGCGGACACAAGGGGATGGGAGTCGTTGATCCAGGGATCGTCGAGGTTGCCGGAGAGGTCGGCGAACGTGGAAACGAGCAGGTTGTGCTGGGTTTCCGCGCCGTGGATGGGCCGGATCAGGGTGGCCAGCCGGTCCAGGACAGGCTGGGGGTCGAACCGGGCGGTGCTGTAGGCGAGGCGGGTCACGGCGTTGACGTCAAAGACGATCCCGTGGATGTTCTTCAGGTGCCGCACCAGGGCCGGGTTGATGTGCGCCTGCTCGGTGAGCTGCAGTTCGAAGTCGTCCTCCCCCGGCCGTACCGTGAGGGAGATGGCGGTCAGCATGACCGGAGCGGACACCCGCTGGGGTTTGCCGCCGACGGCTGACGTCCATACCACAGTGCCGGCGGACAGGTAGCCGGCATCGATGCCGCGGTCGTTGGCAAGCTCGAAGATCTTGGACCGGATGTTGCGCGAAGCGCGGGCCGCCACCACATACTGCTGCCGGTCACGGATCAGGGTGGACAGGCGTGTGCGGCGCCCGGCCATGAGCTGGGCGAGCCCGGAGGGGTGTGCCGACGTAAGGTCGATGGAGCCTTCGGGTGTCTTGGTGAAGCGCAGCATCGTGTCCGCGCCGGTAACGGGTTTAAGCCCGGACAGCCATTTGCGAAGCTCTTCCGAGCCTTCCGGGTGGCCTTGACCAACTGACACTTCTGCCTTCTTTTCTGCGCTTGCACGTGACGTCCTGGACCATACCGGCATAGATTCGAGAGTAGCCGCTTCGGCGCCGGACTTGAGCGACCGCAACACTGGAGCACGGGAAATTGCCGGGATTCATCCGGGAAAAGCAGCGGCCGGCCCCCGCTGGCGGAGGCCGGCCACTTAGGATGCTATTCCCATTCGATGGTTCCCGGCGGCTTGCTGGTGACGTCCAGGACCACCCGGTTGACGCCGTCCACCTCGTTGGTGATCCGGCCGGAGATCCGGGCCAGGAGATCGTAGGGCAGCCGCGACCAGTCGGCTGTCATGGCGTCCTCGGAGGAGACGGGGCGAAGCACGATGGGGTGGCCGTAGGTACGGCCGTCGCCCATGACGCCCACGCTGCGGACGTCCGCCAGCAGGACGACGGGCATCTGCCAGACCTCGTTGTCCAGGCCTGCTGCCGTGAGTTCGGCGCGTGCAATGGCGTCTGCCTTGCGCAGCAGGTCCAGCCGCTCCTTGGTCACTTCGCCGACAATCCGGATGCCCAGGCCGGGGCCGGGGAACGGTTGGCGGCCAACGATTTCCTGCGGCAGCCCCAGCTGGGCACCCACTGCGCGGACCTCGTCCTTGAACAGGGCGCGCAGCGGCTCAACGAGCTCGAACTGCAGGTCCTCGGGGAGGCCGCCCACGTTGTGGTGGCTCTTGATGTTCGCGGCACCTTCGCCGCCGCCGGATTCGACGACGTCCGGGTATAGGGTGCCCTGGACCAGGAACTTGATCTTCTCGCCGTGGGCAGCGGCCTCGGCGATGATGGCCAGTTCGGCTTCCTCAAAGGCGCGGATGAACTCGCGGCCGATGATCTTGCGCTTGGTTTCCGGATCGCTGACGCCTGCCAGGGCCGAGAGGAAGCGTTCCTGTTCGTTGGCGACGTACAGCTTCACGCCGGTGGCGGCCACGAAGTCGCGCTCCACCTGCTCCGCTTCGCCTTCACGCAGGAGTCCGTGGTCCACGAACACGCAGGTGAGCTGGTCGCCTACGGCACGCTGGACCAGGGCTGCCGCCACTGCGGAGTCCACGCCGCCGGAGAGGCCGCAGATGACCCGTGCATCCCCCACCTGCTGGCGGATGCGTTCCACCTGCTCTTCCAGGATGTTGCCGGTGGTCCAGTTGGGCTCGAGCTTGGCGCAGTTGAACAGGAAGTTCTCCAGCACCTGCTGGCCGTAGGCGGAGTGCTTGACCTCCGGGTGCCACTGCACGCCGAAGAGACCCTTTTCCTCGTTGGCGAAGGCAGCTACCTCCGCGCCCGCCGTCGTCGCCAGGACTTCGAAGCCTTCCGGCGCCTGGTGGACGGAGTCGCCGTGGCTCATCCAGGTCTTCTGGTGCTGGGGCATGCCCTCAAGCACCGAGCGGCTGTCACCGAGGATGGTGGTTTCGGTGGATCCGTACTCCCGCAGGCCGGTCTTGTCCACCTTGCCGCCCAGGGCGTTGGCCATGGCCTGGAAGCCGTAGCAGATGCCAAAGACGGGGACGCCGGCTTCGAAGAGGTCGGCACCCACGCTCGGGGCGCCGTCGGCATAGACGCTGGAAGGTCCGCCGGACAGGATGATGGCGGCGGGATTCTTGGCCAGGAGCTGCTCGGTGGTGTAGGTATGCGGAACCACTTCCGAATACACATTCGCTTCCCGGACGCGGCGGGCAATCAGCTGCGCGTACTGGGCACCGTAATCAACAACCAGCACCGGCTTCTGGGAAGTTTGGGATGCAGTGGGAGTAGTCACCGTAATAGCCTACTTGGCGCCGTTGCACCGGCGCACCTTGAGACGCCGTGCTGTGACGGAGCAGACGTACGACGGCGGGCGGCCGCCGCGAGGGGCCAGGCACCTCAGCGGCCGGCAGCCCGGAGGGCTAGTACCGCTGCGGGGCCTGCGGGTTGGCAGCGAGTTCGGCCTCCGCCTCGGCGTGGAACGTCTTCTCGACGATGAAGGACAGGAACGGCACCACGCCGCCAAGGGCCAGCAGGACCAGCTTCAGGAAGGGCCAGCGCATCAGGGACCACAAGCGGAAGTTGGAGATCAGGTAGACGACGTACATCCAGCCGTGCACGATCAGGACCGTAACGGAGACGTTCACGCCGTTCAGTACTCCCGGCGGCTCGGCGTCCGCGAACCCGAAACCGAACGGCTGGCCGGTCACGGCGTTGGTGCCGCCGGCGAACAGGTACTGCCCGAAGCCGTACCGGGCCACGAGTTCAGCGCACAGCAGGAGCAGCATGGTGCCGGTGAGGTAGGCCATGACCTTATAGAACTTCAGGGCCGACCGGATCTGGGCCTCGGTGCCGCCGAAGCGGCGCTTCCTGCCGGACGTCTTGCCGCCGGGAGCCTGCGGGGACGGGGTGGCCGGTTTCGGATCAATCATGGCTGTACCTTCTGCTGGGACTGGTCAGGCTGCTGGTGCTGGTCAGGCTGGTGCGGGGGAAGCTGGTGCGGTTCGTGCGGTTCGTCCTGCTCGGAACCTTCGGCGTCATCGAGGGCCTCCTCGAGGTCCCGGTGGTAGTCGTCCTTGACCAGCCGCCACCAGATGAAGAGGGCAAAGCCGGCGAAGACGACCCACTCGATGGAGTAGAAGAGGTTGAGCCAGTTGATGTGCTGTGCCGGCGGCTGGGGGCCGATGTCCAGCGGCAAGAGGTTGCCGGGTACGGCCGCGGCACTCACGTCCTGGCCGCCCACCACCTCTGCGGTGGCCGAGACGAAGCCCGGGTAGCTGCTCACGTCCCAGTAGTTGATGAGCTCGGCCACGGAAACCGCCGACGCCTCCCCCGGCTTTGGCGCCTTTCCGGCCACCGGCGCCTCGGACGGCAGCAGCCGTCCGGTCAGTTCAACCGGGCCCGACGGCGGTGCTGCCGCGTCCCGCGGGTCAGCCACCCACCCGCGGGCCACCGGGATCCAGGTCTGCGGTGTTGCGGCGGCTCCCGTCAGTGTGGGCGCGCCGTTGACGGCGAAGGCCGACACCACCCAGTAGCCGCTTTTGCCGTCGTGAAGCCGGCCCGGAACCAGGACCTGCTTGTCAGCGCTGTACGTTCCCTGTGCGGTGACCATCTGGTCCGCGACGCTGCCGTGGAAGAACTCGCCAGGCTGGAGCGTGCTTGTCAGCGGCTGGACCTGTTCGGTGGCCGGATTGACCGGCACTTCGGGTTGGGTGGAGCGGCCGAACTGCCATTGGCTCAACAGCACGAAGACCCCGGAGAGCGCGATCGCGAAGATAAAGCCTGCGATCCATCGGGGTTTAAGGGCTGTTTTCCACACGTCTTAACCGTACTTCGTACTTCTGTAGAACAACTAAACGCCGGCGCCGGCCGCCCCAGGGAGGAGCCGGCCCTGGCCGGATGCTGGTCCGGGCGTTCCTAGTGGTCGAAGAACACCAGGCTGGAGTTGATGAGTTCGGCGATCACTTCGGCGTCGTAGGCGCGCCGCAGCGATTCGCGGAAGGATTCCTTGGAAAGCGACCGTGCCAGGGTGGCCAGCACTTCCAGGTGGTCGGAAAAGGAACTGGCGGGGGTGGCAATCAGCAGGATCACCGTGGCCGGACCGTCGGCGGCGCCGAAGTCCAGGGCATGGCCGTACTTGGCGATCCCCACCGCGATCGAGGTCTGGGAGACGAACTCGCTGCGCGCATGCGGCAGCCCGATGCCGCCCGGGAGCCCCGTGGCAAGCTGGTGCTCGCGGGCATTGACGTTCTTCAGGAACCCGTCAAGATCCGAGATCCGCCCGGCTGCGTGCAGCCGTTCCGCCAACTGGGTGGTGGCGTCGGTCTTGTCCTTCGCTTCCATTTCCAGGATCACCATGTCGGCAGTGGTGAGGTGGGCGTCATACGGGTCCAGTGGTTCCGCCAAGGCGTATCCCTTCTGTCAGCAGTGCAGGGCGAACGGCCCCTCAGCGCAAGGGCACGATGTTTTCCGCGCCCAGGCGGGCGGCGTCTGCGGATTCGTCGTCCGGCTGTTGCTGGCTGAGGCGTTCGGCTTCCACGCGGGCAATGTAGTGGCGGACCTCGTTTTCACGCTGCGCGTCACTCCAGCCAAGGACGTCACCCATCAGTTTAGCGACAACAGGGGCAGCGGACACGCCGCGGTCCCAGGCCTCGATGGAAATGCGCGTCCGCCGGGTCAGGACGTCCTGCACGTGGCGGGCCCCTTCATGGGTTGCGGCATAGACCGCCTCCGCCTGCAGGTAGTCATCCGCTCCCGGGATGGGCTCGGCAAGTTCCTTGTTCTGCTCGATGATGGCCAGCACCTCGGGCGTCATGGAGCCGTACCGGTTGAGCAGGTGCTCGATCCGTGCCACATGGACCCCGGATTCCTCCGCGGTGCGGTTCCGGCGGTTCCAGGCCGCACGGAAGCCGCTGGCGCCCAGCAGCGGGATGGTTTCCGTGCAGCTCGGCGGGACCCGTTCGTCCATGGTGCGGGTGGCCTCGTCCACCGCATCCTTGGCCATGACCCGGTAGGTGGTCCACTTGCCGCCGGCCACCACCACCAGGCCGGGGACAGGGTGTGCCACAACGTGCTCGCGGGACAGCTTGGCGGTTGAATCGTTTTCACCGGCAAGCAGCGGCCGGAGTCCGGCATAGACCCCTTCAACGTCCTCCCTGGTCAGCGGGCGCTTGAGCACCTGGTTGACGTGCTCCAGGACGTAGTCGATGTCCTTGCTTGAGGCCGCGGGGTGGGCCTTGTCCAGGTGCCAGTCGGTGTCCGTGGTGCCGATGATCCAGTGCCGTCCCCACGGGATGACAAAGAGCACCGACTTTTCCGTGCGCAGGATCAGGCCCACGGTGGATTGGAAGCGGTCGCGGGGAACCACCAGGTGGATGCCCTTGGAGGCACGGACCTTCAACTGGCCCCGGTCGGTAACCATGGCCTGGGTTTCGTCCGTCCAGACTCCGGTGGCGTTGATGACCTGCTTGGCCCGGATGCTGAATTGCGTCCCGTCCTCATGGTTCTCCACCTTGGCTCCGACCACCCGCTCGCCCTCGCGCAGGAAGTCCACCACCGCCATCTGGTTCACGGCGTGGGCGCCGTAGTACGCAGCGGTACGCACCAGGTTTGCCACGTATTTGGCGTCGTCCACCTGTCCGTCGTAGTACCGGATGGATCCCACGAAGGCATCATTCTTCAGGCTGGGGGCGGCGCGCAGGGTGCCGCGCTTGCTCAGGTGCTTGTGGAACGGCACGCCGCGGCTGTGTCCGCTGGAGATAGACATGAGGTCATAGAGCGCGATGCCGGCGCCCACGTACGGCCGCTCGACAAAGGGCTTGGTGAGCGGATACAGGAAGGGCACCGGGCGGGCAAGGTGCGGGGCGATTTCGGAGAGCAGCAGCCCGCGTTCCTGCAGGGCCTCCTTGACCAGGGCGAAGTCGAGCATCTCCAGGTACCGCAGGCCGCCGTGGATGAGTTTCGAAGACCGTGACGACGTGCCGGCAGCCCAGTCGCTTGCCTCGACGATGCCAACGCTCAGCCCCCGGGTCACGGCGTCCAAAGCGGCTCCCGCTCCGACGATGCCGCCGCCGACGATCAGGATGTCCAGTTCCCGGCCGGGTTCGGACGTGGCGCGCAACCGCTGGATGGATGCTTCCCTGGCTTCGGGGCCAAGGGCTCCGCCGTTTGCAGGAACACTCTTCATTGAACGCCTCCAGTGCCTCTAGTGCCGGTTGTAAACCCACACTACTTGCTGGCGGCGTGCTTTGGGCAGGGTGGGCGGCGCCCACCCTGCCCCGTCCAACGCG
This sequence comes from Arthrobacter sp. StoSoilB19, assembly GCF_019977275.1. Classification (NCBI taxonomy): domain Bacteria; kingdom Bacillati; phylum Actinomycetota; class Actinomycetes; order Micrococcales; family Micrococcaceae; genus Arthrobacter; species Arthrobacter sp. StoSoilB19. The sequence goes on from NZ_AP024650.1 coordinate 2,983,012, forward strand.
TCAGTTCCCTGCGTAGGGCGATACGACGACGTCGACCCGCTGGAATTCCTTGAGGTCCGAATAACCGGTGGTCGCCATGGAGCGGCGCAGCGCACCAATGAGGTTGGACGTGCCGTTGGTGTGGTGGCCGGGCCCGAACAGGACTTCCTCCAGCGGACCCACGGTGCCGACGTTGGCGCGGTCACCGCGCGGCAGTTCCAGGTGGTGCGCCTCCTGGCCCCAGTGCCAGCCCTTGCCGGGTGCCTCTTCGGCGCGCGCCAGCGCGCTGCCCAGCATGACGGCGTCGGCGCCCATGGCGATGGCCTTGACGATGTCACCCGAGGTGCCCATGCCGCCGTCGGCAATGACGTGCACGTAGCGGCCGCCGGACTCGTCCATGTAGTCCCGGCGGGCGGCCGCGACGTCGGAAATGGCTGACGCCATGGGCGAGTGGATGCCCAGGGCGCGCCGCGTGGTGGTGGTTGCGCCGCCCCCGAAGCCCACCAGCACACCAGCCGCGCCGGTCCGCATGAGGTGCAGCGCCGGGGTGTAGCCGGCCGCCCCGCCCACGATGACGGGGACGTCGAGTTCGTAGATGAACTGCTTCAGGTTCAGCGGTTCGTGGTTCTTGGAGACATGCTCGGCGGAGACGGTAGTGCCCCGGATGACGAAGATGTCGACGCCTGCGGCCACGACCGTCTTGTAGTGCTCCTGGGTGCGCTGCGGGGTGAGCGATCCGGCCACGGTGACGCCGGCCTCGCGGATCTCGGCCAGGCGGGACGTGATGAGTTCCGGCTGGATAGGCGCCCGGTACAGCTCCTGCATCCTGCCAGTGACGGCTGGGCTGTTGGTTTCGTCCTGGAGCGCAGCGATTTCATCCAGAACAGACTGCGGATCCTCGTACCGGGTCCAGAGTCCCTCAAGGTCAAGGACGCCCAGTCCGCCCAGCTTGCCCAGTGCGATGGCCGTTGCCGGTGACATGGCGGAGTCCATCGGGGCCGCGATCACCGGCATGTCGAACTGGTAGGCGTCGATCTGCCAGGAGACGGAAACGTCCTTGGGGTCGCGGGTGCGACGGTTGGGGACGATTGCAATGTCATCCAGGGAGTAGGCACGACGCCCACGCTTGCCACGGCCGATCTCGATCTCATAAGTCACTGCTCTAGGTTATCCCAGCAGCCCCGTTGGTCCCGGCCGGTGGCTACAGTGGCTTGATGGGCAGACGCTGGATCTTCGACGGGCACATCGCCGGCATTGGCACCACATCCGGACTGCGCGCGGTGGTTGGCATGTGGCAGGAGTCCCCTTTCGGGACCTTCTCGGACGTCATGGTGCAGGAGCCCTCAGGTCACCGCCTGCTGCTTGCGCCGTCCGCCGACATTGCCGGCTTCATAGCGTCGACCTACAGCTTTGATGAGGTGCGCATGGTGGACGTTGCTGCCGGACTGTCCGTCGGCGGGTTGGCGGTCGACGCCGGGCCGCTGGCAATCCAGGCAGTCACCGGGGCGAGGACCTACCTCGGTTCCGCGCTGAAGGCAGTTCCCAGGCGACTTGCAGTCCATCCACGCTGGCTCTCCGCAGTCAGTCCGCTGGCCGCCCTGGCAGCCCGCGGTGCCCGCACCTACGGCACGGCGGGCAGCGGCAGGGCAGAGTTTTACGGGGTGACGGACCTGCACCACGTGACCTCCGCCGTCGTTTCATGGGAAGGCGCCGACGCCGGAGCGCTGGCCCCCATCCGGCCCGCCGTGACCTTCGGTTTCAGCAGCGTCCCGCCCAGGCCCAGTGTCGCGAGGGTGCGCACCACCATAGTGGAGGCCTAGTTTGCTGTAGGTTCCTCTACCGTCAGCTGGGATTCGAACATCCTGAAGTACCTGCCGCGCAGGGCCACCAGTTCCTTGTGCGTGCCCTGCTCCACGATTTCGCCGTCCTCCAGCATGTACACGATGTCGGCTTTCTCGATGGTGGCAAGCCGGTGGCTGATGGCGATGATGGTGCTGCTGCGGTCCGCGAAGAGCCGGGTGAAGATGCGGTGTTCGGCCAGGGCATCAATGGCGGAGGTGGGCTCGTCCATCACCATGAAGGACGCGTCCCGGTAGAAGTTCCTGGCCATGGCGAGGCGCTGCCACTGGCCGCCGGAAAGGCCGCTGCCCTTCCGGCCGCGCGGGTCCTCCATCCAGTTGCTGACGTGGTTGTCCAGGCCGTTGGGCAGCTTATTGATGAAGTCGAGCGCCTCGGCATCCGCGGCCGCCTTGCGGATGCGGTCATCGTCCCGCGGCGAGTCAACGTCGCCGAAGTAGATGTTCTCCGCCGCGGTGGCAAACTCGTATTTCAGGAACTCCTGGCTCAGCACCGCCAGGTGGCGGTGCCAGGACGTGACGTCGACGGCGGCGAGGTCCACGCCGTCGAGCAGCACCTGGCCGGAGTCCGGACGGTAAAGGCCGGCCAGGATGCGGATCAGCGTGGACTTGCCGGCACCGTTCTCCCCCACGATGGCAATGTGCTGGCCTTGGCGGATGGTCAGGCTGATGCCCCTGATCACTTCGATGTCACTGCCGGTGTACGTGAAGCGGATGTCCTTCAGCTCGACTTCCTTCGGCGCTGCCAGCAACGGCGGCGCGTGCTCCGAGTGAACCGGCATTGCCATGAACAACTCGTAGTCCTTCAGGTTGGCGAGGTCTTCATCAATGGAGCTCAAGGAGGACACCAGGTTGTTTGCGGTGGACAGGGCGCGGCTGACGATCTGCTGCACATAGAGGAACTGGCCCACGGGCTGGGCACGGGCAATGATCTGACCCACCACCCAGATCAGCGACACCACCTCCGCACCGTACTGGAGTGCATCGGCGGCCAGCTGCTTGGGGATGTAGCGCCGCTGGTAGTCAAGGCGCCGCCGCTCGTCTGCGTCCCGAAGCCGGGAGCGTAGGTCCATGAGGAAACCGACAATGCCATACAGCCGCATCTCGGCAATGTGCTGCGGCCGGAGGAGGTTGGTTTCAATCATCCGGCGTTGGCGGCGTGAGTCCACCTGCGTGTTCCAGTGCGCAATCTGTTCCCTGGACAGCTTGAACTGCAGGTACACGCTGGGCACGATCGCCACCAGGACGATCACGGCGATCCACCAGCTGACCAACAGCAGGGCGCCGATGGCCAGGATGACCGAGATGAGCTGCGTAAAGATAGCGGCAATGCGGTCCAGGACCCTTGCATAGGAGTCGGAGAACCGTTTGGCGCGGTCGTAGAGGTCCACGGTTTCTTTGTCGTCATAGCGCCAGAATTCGAGGGCGAGGAAGCGCTGGTACATCTGGTCGCCCACAATGGCGCCCACCTTGAAGCTCATCAACTGCTGGATGTACCGGTCAACGCTGTTGAAGGCGCCCCAGAAGAGTCCCAGCGCCGCGGTGACAATGACGTAGACGATCGCAACGCGTCCGGCTCCGGCGTCGCCCGCGTAGGCTGCGGCCAGCGCGGTGGTGGTGAGGGACGCAAAGTAGGTGGTGACCAGGGGAAGAACGGCCGAGATCAGCGAGCCGAGCACCTTCATGATCACCGCGCCCGGGGATGCACGGAAACTGACCCGCAAGACCTGGGCCACGGCGCGGGCGTAAGGCCGTATGGCAAGCCGCCGGTGGGGTTCGCTCTTCGGGCTCAGTTCCGCCGGATGGCGTGATGGGGGCATACCTCAAGCCTAGGGCGCGCACCGAAAGTTTGCGGTAGCCCGGAAGGGCGTTCGGCGCAGCCAACAACCGTTGCCGCAGGCCGGCTGGGGCTGGTTCTGCAGGTCCGTTCCCACCTCTTGCCCGCTGTCATGACAACGGTGTCTAGCGCCGTGCCGGTCAGACGGGCTCGAAAGCAGCCAGGTCCTTGCCGATGCCCGGCCGCCGGAGTTCGTTGACTTGTCTCGTGGACTTAACCTACGCTCCGTCACGTATTGACATCGTTGTCTAACTGAACGCGCGATGAAGGGCGACCTCAAAATGCACAGAAAACAAAAGGGAAGCACGCGGCTCCTTTCGGCCCTGACGCTGACGGGTTTGATATTGACCGGAGCGTTGGCCGGCGCTGGACCTGCGATTGCAGGGAAGTCGGACGGGAATCCTCCCCCCGGGCCCACCACGGGCAGCACTTTGGGCCAGGAAACCTACAGGCCGGCGTACCATTTCTCGCCGGCCAAGAACTGGATGAACGATCCCAACGGAATGGTCTACCACAAGGGGATCTACCATCTTTTCTTCCAGCACAACCCGTCCGGAAACACCTGGGGCAACATGTCCTGGGGACATGCCACCTCCACTGACCTCGTTCATTGGCAGGAGCAGCCGCTCGCCATTTCCACGGATACCCAGGAGGACGTGTTCTCGGGCAGCGTTGTGGTGGACAAGAACAATACATCCGGTCTGGGGACTACGGAGAACCCGCCGCTGATTGCGATTTACACCAGTGCCTACAAAGATGCCTCGCCGCACCGCGGGCTCCAGGCCCAGTCGCTGGCCTACAGCCTTGATGACGGACAAACCTGGACCAAATACAGTGCGGACCCGGTCCTGAACCGGAACTCCGCCAACTTCCGGGACCCAAAGGTGTTTTGGTACAGCACTGCCGAAGGCGGCTACTGGGTGATGGCGGCCGTTGAGGCCCTGGACCACAAAGTACTGCTTTACAAGTCAACCAACCTCAAGGACTGGACGGCCCTGAGCGAATTCGGGCCCGCCAATGCCACGGGCGGACTGTGGGAATGCCCCGACCTCTTCCCGCTGGCCGTTGACGGAGACCCGAACAACGTCAAATGGGTCATGGTGGTCAATATCAATCCCGGCGGGGTGGCTGGCGGCTCGGCGGGTCAGTACTTCGTGGGCAGCTTCGATGGCGTCACGTTTACCTCGGAGACCACGAAACCCAGCGATGCGCTACCCTCCGGAACCCCCGTGGCGGGATTCAACGATGGCACATACAACGGGTGGGCCGTGAGCAATGAACCCGGCAACTGGAAGAACGGACCCTTCACTGACGCTCCGGCAGCCGGAACCCTGCCGGGCCAAAACCTCGTTGGCGGGTTCGTAGGCGCGGGCTTGATAAATTCCTTCAACGACGGCGACTGGCCCCTGGGGTCCATGTCCTCGCCTGGCTTTACCGTAGACAGCGACTACATCAACTTCCTGGTGGGTGGAGGCCAGCATCCGCGGGCCTCCGACAAGCTGGACAATACGCCGCCGCCGGGAGACCTGCTGTTCAATGGCTTCGAGGTCCCGGACGGCACTACCCTCGCCGAAGCCGGCTGGACCGGCACGGGCGACCTCGCGCCGTCGTATCAGCCCGCCATGACGGGAGGCGACTACTACATCGGCGCTAAACGCATCAACACCTTCGAAACAGGCGCGGCCCCGGGTGACGACCGGCAAGGCAGCCTGACCTCCCCCGAGTTCACGCTCTCCCGGAACTTTGTGAGCATGCTGGTGGGCGGCGGGCACCGTTCCCCGGACTCCGGGCAAGTACTGGAGGCCCAGTTGCTGGTGGACGGGAACGTGGTGCGCACCCTGGCCGGGGACGACGCCGGCGCGCTCAACTGGAAGGGCTGGGATGTCTCCGAATTCGCGGGCAAGCAGGCCCGGCTTCGAATCGTTGACCAGGCGACCGGCGGCTGGGGGCACCTCACCGCTGACCATGTCATGCTGACCGACCAGGCTGCGGTGCCGCGCTCGGACGAAACCACCGTGAACCTGGTGGTGGATGGCAAAGTGGTGCGCACAGCTACCGGTGCGAACAGTGAGGTGCTGGACTGGGCGTCCTGGAACGTGGCGGAATTCCGCGGCCGCCAAGCGCAGATCAGGGTCGTGGACAACAACCGGTTCGGCTGGGGACACATCCTGGCCGACGAGTTCACCGCTTCCCCGCAGCCGGCCCGGCCGCGCCTCAACAGTTATGACTGGCTGGACTATGGCCGCGACTACTATGCCTCGGTTTCCTTCGGCAACATGCCCGAAGATAAGCGGGTCATGCTCGGCTGGATGAACAACTGGGACTACGCCAACAGCATTCCCACTTTCCCATGGCGCAGCGCGATGTCGCTGCCCCGCGAGATCGGCCTGACGCAAACGCCGGACGGCCCGCGGCTGACGCAGCAGGCAGTGAAGCAGGTGGACGGGCTGGCCTCTGCGCCCAGTTACCGGAATACCGCAGGCGGGACCATCACTCCCGGAACGCATGCCCTGCCTTCCGCGGCGTCGGGGGATGTGCAGCGGATCGATGTGACCTTCGCTCCCGGCACTGCGGCCAAGTCCGGGATCACCGTATTCGGAAACGGATCATCGTCCACAGCCGTCGGTTACGACGCCGCCACAAAAGAGGTCTATGTCGATCGCGCGAATTCGGGCAATGTCGGCTTCCATCCGCTGTTTGCCTCGGTCGATTCGGCACCGGTCAGCGTGGATGCCCAGGGAAATGTGACCCTCCGGATCTACGTGGACAGGTCCTCGGTGGAAGTCTTCGCCCAAGGCGGACTGCGGACAATCACCGATCAGGTCTTCCCTGCGGACGGAGCCAAGGAGGTAGCGCTGTTCGCCGAGGGCGGCGTTGCGCAGTTGAAGTCGCTCACCGTCACACCGATGAAACAGGCCATGTTCCTGGCGTCCCTCAAGGCGGTCAACGCCGGAGGGAAGGCCCGGGGCTGAGAAAGCAGGCTTCAGCATGCCCAGCCGGCGGCATCCGGTGGCTGGGCATGCTGAAGCCCCCGGCGAAACTATTCCACCGGCTGCAGCCAGGTCAGGACCGACCCGTCCTCTTCGATGTGCCGCGCCAGCTCGGCATTGAATGTGGCTCCGTATTCGGCGGTGATGTGCTCCTGGAAAGCGTCGTCGTCCCGGTACACCTCGAATACGAAGTACTCACGCGGGTTGGACTCCCGGGTATACGGAAGGAAATGTTCGTTGCCCGGCTCGCGGCGCACGCGCTCCGTCAGTTCCCGCATCATCTCCGCGACGCGTCCTTCGCTTCCGGGCTTGACGGTGAATTCTGCATACAGTGTTTTGGTCATGGATTTCCTTCTTTCTGTGGTGGGTCAGTTCGACGGCGGCAGCTCGCCCGAGCCGCGCACGATCAGTTCCGAGGGGACAACATAAGCCTGGGGAGCGCTGTCGTCGCCGTCCATGCGGGCGAGCAACCGCTCAGCGGCGAGCTTCCCGATCCGGTCAGGATGCTGTGCGATGACGGTGATGCCCGGGTCCATCATGTCGGCGAGTGTGAAGTCGTCGAAGCCCACCAACGCCACCCGGTGGCTGGCTCCCCGTTCACGCAGTGCCCTCATGACGCCGAACGTCACGAGGTTCTGGCTGGAGAAGATGGCAGTAGGCGGGTTGTCGGACGCAAGGAGTTCGTGGGCAGCGAGCCGCGCTGATTCTTCGTCGTGCAGGCCATCGCGAACCGGAACAGAACCGGTGGCAACGCCCGCCCGGCCGAGTTCCTCCATGAAGCCCCTGCGGCGATCGCGGGCAGTCTGGATATCAGGGCGGTCACCCAGGTAGGCAAGTTTGGTATGGCCGTGCTTGAGGAGATGGGCTGCAGCCCGCGCAGAGCCGGCAGCGTTGTCGGTTACCACAGCGTCGGCCTCGATCCCCACCGGCTCGCGGTCGATGAAGACGAGGGGCAGGTCCCGGGAGTGCTCGGGGATGACGTAGGCCTGGCTCCTGGCAATGGGTGTCAGGACCATGCCATCCACCCTGCGCCCGAGGAACGCTCCCACCAGGGCCTTCTCCCGCTCGGGGTCGTCGTCGAGGCTTGCAGCGAACACGGCGATTCCGCGCTCGGCGAGGGCGTCTTCCAGTGCGCGGTGGATTTCGCTGCTGAAAGGGTTGGCAACGCTGGGCAGCAGCAACCCGATGGACAAGGTCTTTCGGCCGGCGCGACGCAGGCTCCCCGCCGCCATGTCCAATTGGTAGTGCAACTGCTGGGAAGCTCCCAGGACACGCTGGCGCGTGGCCTCCGAAACGCCGGGCTCGTCATTCATCACCCGGGAAACAGTCTTGATCCCAACGCCGGCCAAGGCGGCCACATGGCGCATGGTGGGTCGGTTCGTGCTGACCTCGGACTGGTAACGATTAGACATCGTTGTCAATACCTCGCTCTTCATCATTGATTCACACTTGACTCTACCCTGTGACATTGATTACATGAGCGATGACATCGTTGTCAGGCACGCTAGGTGCCCTGAGACCAGGAGATTCAATGTTGAGTTCCAAAACCCCGCGGCACACTGTTACTCGTTCCCTCGCCATCGGCGCAGTCCTGACCCTGGGCGCCCTCAGCCTCTCGGCCTGCGGGGGCAACTCTTCCGCAACAGGCTCCACCGACGGTACTTCCTCGGAGAAAATCGGTGTCTCACTGATCGTGAAGACCACGTCGAACCCGTTCTTCGTCTCCATGCAGGAGGGTGCGAAGAAGGCGGCTGCTACAGACGGCGTCGACCTCAAGCTCGCGGCAGGAAAGGCCGACGGCGACGAAGACACCCAGATCCAGGCAATCGAAAACGCCATCTCCAAGGGCGACAAAGGCATCCTCATCACGCCCAACGGCCCGTCCGTCGTCGACGCCCTGAAGAAGGCGAAGGACGCCGGGCTGTTCGTCATCGCACTGGACACCCCGCCGGACCCGGCCGATGCCGCCGACATCACCTTCGCAACCGACAACTTCGCCGCCGGCGAGCTGATCGGCAAGTGGACCGCAGCGCAGCTGGGCGGCAAGAAGGCCACCATCGCGCTGATCGACCTCTTCGACGACAAGGTTGTCTCGGTTGACTACAACCGCGACCAGGGCTTCCTGACCGGCCTGGGCGTTGACACCGCCGACAAGAAGAAGAACGGCGACGAAGCCAAGACCGGAAAGTACACCGGCGGCAAGGGCGGCGAGTACGAGATCGTGGGCAACCAGGCTTCGCAGGGCGCCGAGGACGGTGGCCGAACCGCCATGGAAACGCTGCTCTCCAAGAATCCGAACATCAACGTCGTCTACACCATCAACGAACCGGCCGCCGCGGGCGCGTTTGAAGCCCTGAAGTCTGCAGGTAAGGAAAAGGACGTGCTGGTGGTCTCCGTTGATGGCGGTTGCGCGGGCGTGAACAACGTCAAGTCCGGCATCATCGGTGCCACCGCGCAGCAGTACCCGGTCAAGATGGCCGAACTGGGCGTCAAGGCAATCGTCGACCTCGCCAAGACCGGCAAGAAGCCCGAAAACTCTGCCGGCCTGGACTTCTTCAACACCGGCGTCGAACTGGTCACCGACAAGGCGGCTGACGGCGTCAAGAGCATCACGACCACGGACGCCACCCAGATCTGCTGGGGCAAGTAAGCCGGAACTGTGACAGGAGCAACGATGACCCAGCAACAAACCGCAGGCCCGCCGGTTACCGGGCCCACCGACCTGGCCGAGGAATTCCTCGACCGCCAAACTCCCCTTAGCCGCATCCGCAATGTGCTGCACCGCTACCCGGCACTGAGCCCGGCCATCGTCCTGATTGTGGCGGTGGTGGTGTTCGGCCTGCTCAATGACCGCTTCCTGCGGTTCGAGAACCTGTCCCTGATCACCCAGCAGGTGTCCGTCGTCGGAACCCTGGCCATCGCCCAGACCCTCATCATCCTCACCGCCGGAATCGACCTTTCCGTGGGCGCCGTGATGATCCTGGCCTCCATGGTGGTGGCGCAGTTGGCTGTGAACAACGGCATGCCGGGACCCATCGCACTGGTGGCGGGGCTCGTCGTCGGACTTGCCGCCGGGGCTGTCAACGGCTTCCTGGTGACCAGGTTCCGGCTCCCTCCGTTCATCGTGACGCTGGGAACCCTGAACATCTTCATCGCCCTGACCCTGCTCTACTCGGGCGGCTCCACGGTCCGTGGCTCGAGCATGCCGGGGCTCCTGACCTGGATGGGCAGCACGTTCCCCGTTGGGCCCGTTCGCATCTCCACCGGCGTGGTCATGATGCTCCTGCTCTATGTGGCGGTCGCCTTCATCCTGGGCAAGACGGCGTGGGGGCGGCACGTGTACGCAGTCGGCGATGACAAGGAAGCCGCCCGCCTGGCCGGTATCCCCGTCAACCGCGTCCTGATGAGCGTCTACCTCGCGGCCGGCGCGGTGCTGGCGATCGGAGCGTGGATCCAGATCGGGCGTACCAACGCAGCAAGCCCCAACGCCGGGGTGGACCTGAACCTGGACTCCATTACCGCCGTCGTGATTGGCGGGACCAGCCTCTTCGGCGGCCGCGGCTCCGTCTGGGGATCCCTCCTCGGTGCGCTGATCGTGGGCGTTTTCCGCAACGGGCTTTCCCTGGCCGGGCTGGACGTGCTGTTCCAAACCCTCGCCGTCGGCGTCCTCATCATCATCGCTGTGTCGATCGACCAGTGGATCCGAAAGGTGAAGTCATGACCTCCACCGGGATTGAATCCCCCAAGACCGAAACCCGGCAGCCGATCCTCCAGGCGCGGAACCTCGTCAAGACCTTCGGCAAGGTGGTTGGCCTTGACGGTGTCAGCCTTGAGCTGTATCCGGGCGAAGTGCTGGCCATCATCGGCGACAACGGCGCCGGCAAGTCCACCCTCATCAAGTGCCTCACCGGGGCCGAGGTTCCGGACTCGGGCGAGCTCCTGGTTTCCGGCCAGCCGGTGCACTTCAAGCGTCCGCAGGATGCCCGCGCGCATGGAATCGAAACGGTCTACCAGAACCTGGCGGTCTCGCCGGCCCTGGACGTGGCGTCGAACCTGTTCCTGGGCCGGGAGGAACGGGTGGCCGGACCGCTCGGGTCCATCTTCAGGGTCCTGGACACCAAGGGGATGCGCCGTAAGGCGAAGGAGGAGCTCACCCGCCTCGGAATTTCAACCCTTCAGGATGTCACCGTCCCAGTGGAGAACCTCTCCGGCGGACAGCGCCAGGCCGTGGCTGTGGCAAGGGCAGCAGCGTTCGGTTCCAAGGTGGTGGTGCTCGACGAGCCCACCGCGGCACTGGGCGTGCGGGAGTCGAACCAGGTCCTACAGCTGGTCCGGGATCTGCGGGACCGCGGCCTTCCAGTCATCCTGATCAGCCACAACATGCCGCACGTGTTTGACGTTGCCGACAGGATCCACATCCAGCGTCTCGGCAAATGCGCCGCCACGATCACCCCGAAGTCGCACAGCATGACCGACGCGGTGGCCATCATGACCGGCGCCGCCACGGCCTGATCCGCGTACGACCGCTTTCCTTCACCCCCCTTCCTGTTCGCGGACCTGCTCGCCTGCCCCGGGCGGCAGATCCGCGCCCGTCTTCACGAAAGTTTGCTCCCATGCCCTACACCAGTGGCTCCGGCACCAGCGCCTCCACTCCCGATGTCATCGTGGTTGGCGAAGCACTCGTCGACGTCGTCCGCACCTCCGAAGGCACGGCGGAGCACCCCGGCGGTTCCCCGGCCAACGTCGCCTACGGGCTGGCAAGGTTGGGCGTGCGAACCAGCCTCCTGACCTCAATAGGCGACGACGAACGCGGCGCCCTGATCGAGCGCCACCTGGGCAGCGCCGGAGTTGCGCTGCTGCCAGGGTCGAAATCACCGGGCCGCACGGCTTCCGCCACCGCCACGCTAAGCGCTGACGGGTCCGCCAGCTACGAATTCGACGTTTCCTGGGAGCTGCCGCCGGTGCACCCCGCCACCTTTCCCAAGGTGCTCCACACCGGCTCGATCGCCAGCTTCCTGGCGCCCGGAGCCGGTTCCGTCAAGAGCCTCCTGGAACGGGCGCACCGTGAATGCCTGGTTTCCTACGATCCCAATATCCGCCCCGCACTCTTGGGCAGCCACGCGGAAGCCCTCGCTGTTTTCGAAGACCTGGCCCCCTTAGCGGACGTGCTGAAGCTTAGCGACGAGGATGCCCGGTGGCTCTACCCGGGGGTGACGTTCGAGGACGCCGCGGCGCGGATCCTGGAACTTGGTGCGGGCCTGGCTGTGGTCACCATGGGTTCAGCCGGCTCGCTGCTGGCAACACCCGCCACACGGGTGCACATTCCGTCCGTCCAAACGGTAGTGGCAGACACCATCGGAGCCGGTGATTCCTATATGGCGGCCCTGATCTACGGCCTGCTCTGCCGGAGCACCGATGGCTTGGCGCCGTCCGTCCTGGAAACCCTGGGCAGGATGGCATCCAAGGCTGCCGCGATTACGGTCAGCCGCCCGGGCGCCAATCCGCCCACCCTTGAGGAGCTGACGTCGGAACTGCAGCCGGCGGTATAGGGGCTTAAATGCGGAAGGAGGCGGGGAATTCCCCACCTCCTTCTGCAGCATTAAGCCACCGGGATCAGCGCGAACCGTAGTTCGGCGCCTCCACGGTCATCTGGATGTCATGCGGGTGCGATTCCTTGAGTCCGGCAGACGTGATGCGGACAAACTTGCCGCGGGCCTTCAGCTCCGGGATGGTCGGTGCCCCGGTGTAGAACATGGTCTGGCGCAGGCCCCCCACCAACTGGTACGCCACCGAGGACAGCGGCCCGCGGTAGGCAACGCGGCCTTCGATGCCTTCGGGGATCAGCTTGTCGTCGCCGGACACGTCCGCCTGGAAGTAGCGGTCCTTGGAGTAGGACGTGTTCTTGCCGCGGGACTGCATGGCGCCCAGGGAGCCCATACCGCGGTAGGACTTGAACTGCTTGCCGTTGACGAAGATCAGCTCGCCCGGGGACTCGTCACAGCCCGCCAGCAGCGATCCCAGCATGACGGTGTCGGCTCCGGCCACCAATGCCTTGCCGATGTCGCCCGAGTACTGCAGGCCGCCGTCGGCGATCAGCGGCACGCCGGCCGGCATGGCAGCCTTGGCGGATTCGTAGATGGCGGTAATCTGCGGGACGCCCACGCCGGCCACCACGCGGGTGGTGCAGATGGAGCCCGGACCAACACCCACCTTGATGCCGTCCGCGCCGGCGTCGATCAGTGCCTGGGCGCCTTCGCGGGTGGCAGCCTGGCCGCCGATGATGTCCACGTGGGCGGCCACGGGGTCGGACTTGAGCCGGCGGATCATGTCCAGCACACCCTGGGAGTGGCCGTTGGCGGTGTCCACGAACAGGGCATCGACGCCTGCGTCCACCAGGGCCATGGCCCGCTCCCAGCCGTCACCGAAGAAGCCGATGGCAGCACCCACGCGGAGCCGGCCCTCGTCGTCCTTGGTGGCCAGCGGGTACTGCTCGGCTTTGGTGAAGTCCTTGGTGGTGATGAGGCCCTTGAGCCGGCCCTGCTCGTCCACCAGCGGGAGCTTTTCGATCTTGTTGGTTGCGAGCTTGTGCGAGGCTTCCTCGCGGCTGATTCCCACGTGTCCGGTGACCAGGGGCATCTTGGTCATGACGTCGCTGACCAGCCGCAGCGGGAAATCGGACTCGGGGACAAAGCGGGTGTCGCGGTTGGTGACGATGCCCAGCAGGCGGTTGTCCTCGTCCACCACGGGCAGGCCGGAGACGCGGTAGTGGGCGCAAAGGTCATCAAGTTCCCGCAGCGTGGCCTCGGGACGGATGGTGAGCGGGTTGGTGATCATCCCTGACTCGCTCCGCTTGACCCGGTCCACCTGGTCAGCCTGGTCGGCGATGGACAGGTTGCGGTGCACCACGCCCAGGCCACCCTGGCGGGCCATCGCGATGGCCATGCGGGATTCCGTCACGGTGTCCATTGCGGCGGAGAGCAGAGGGGTCTGCACCGTGATCCGCTTGGAGATCCGCGAGGAGGTGTCTGCTTCGGACGGGATCACGTCGGTGTGGCCCGGCAGGAGCAGGACGTCATCGTAGGTCAGGCCGATGAAGCCAAAGGGGTTGTGTTCGGGCTCGGTCATGAGTGCGCCTCTTACCTTGGTTGCTGGGTCACGGGTAGGGGTTGCAGCCGATGACCAGCCCGTTATTACGGAACTGGCCTGTGCAGACGATCCTGCGGGACCACCGTGCAGGACGGCGTTCCGGGGGCAGAAAGTGTTGAGTAAATATTAGAACCTCGGCGCCGATCCCCCTATTCCACGCCGGTAATGTGAGCAACCGCACGCCCCCACCCACCCTTAGGGCCGGCTCAGCTCCAGCCGGTTGCAGCCAGCAGCCGCTGCTCGAACATGGGGATCATGGTCTCCACATAGGTTCTGGTCAGGTGGTTGTCGTCCTTGTAGACGTACACGTTCCCCACCACCGCAGGGCAAACGCCCCGGGCACAGATGAAGTCACTCATGTCCATCAGGTGCAGCCCGGGCAGCTTGCCGCGGTAGTTCTCCAGTGGCGATGGCTCCACCAGGGACTCGGCGAGCGATGGATTGCAGGCAGCCGCGCCGGCGCCGTTCCGTTGGGCGCACTGGGGCATGTTGAAGGTGAATCTCGGGTTGTCGCGGATTCCCACGATCTCGATCCCCGCGTCGGCGAACGGCTTGACGCCGTCAAGGTACCCCGGCACCTCCGTTTCGAACGGGGCATCCTCATGGGTCAGCGTTGCCACGGTGAACACCGCATCCGGGCGGTGTTCCAGGACGTAGGCGGAGCTGGCCTTGTTGTAGGCGTTGCATTCGGCATTCCTGGTCTCCGATTCGGCGCCGAACCGGCATGCGGGCATCAGGAGGGTGACCAATTCCCACCCACGCGCGGCCGCCACGGGAGCCAGCGCTGCCAGGTACTGCTGGGCATGGGAGTCGCCCAGCACCACGATGCGCCGGGTGGACGGTTCCTCCGGAAGCTCCTGCCGGCACCCCTCCAGGATGGGATCGCCCGTGGCGTTGGCACCTGTGCAGGGCGAGTCGATCCCGGCCCAGTCGTTGTCCAGGGCGGTGGGTCCGGGGATGGTCCTGGCCCTGGGCGCGGGCGTGCTTTCGTTCTCCGGCGTGAGCGACAAGGCCCCCGGCGTCAGCTCACGGGGCTGTGCCGCCGTCGCGCTTTCCTCTGCGGTGAGCGATGTCTGCCAAACCGCCACGGGACCAGCCAGCAAGGCACCGCAGGCAACAATGACGACGGCGGTCCGCCAGGCGCGAAGCTTGGGCCAATGCCAGTCGCGCAGCGGCTTTTCAACAAAGCGGGTGGTCAGGACAGCGAGCACGATGGAGGCAGCGACGATGCCCAGTCCCTGCTTGAGGTTGGGTGCCTCCACGCCGGTGGCCGCGAGCGCCAGCACCAGGACCGGCCAGTGCCAGAGGTAGAGGGCGTAGGAGTTGTCACCCAGGGCGACGGCGGGGCGGCTGCTGAGGAGCCGGTCCACGCCGAACCGGCTGCCGGTTTGCCCTGCGATGATGATGGCCGCCGCGGCCAGTGTGGGCCAGAGTGCCACGTACCCGGGAAAGGACCGGTCGACGGTCAGGACCAGCCCGCAGGACACCATGGCTGCCAGTCCGGCCCAGCCCAGGGCCACCCGCACCACGCGGCCGGGCTTGACGTAGGGCAGCGCCAGTGCCAGCAACGATCCCAGCGCAAACTCCCAAAGCCGGGCGCGCGTATCGAAGTAGGCGTAGGCCTGGTTGCCGGCGGTCTGGTCAATGGAGTAGGCAAGCGACACCGCCAAAACCGTTCCAAAGACTGCGCCGAGCAACCCTCGGTAGGTCAGCCCCTGCAGGCGGGGAACCCGGCGCAGCCGGTTCAGCAACGCAGCGGTCGCGGCAAAGATCAGTGGCCACAGAATGAAGACCTGTCCCTGGATGGACAGGGACCAGAAGTGCTGCAGCGGACTGGCTCCGGCGTGGTCCTGCGCGTAGTAGTCCACTGCATTGTCTGCCAGGAGCCAGTTCTGCCGGTAAAGGAGGGACGCCCAGGCCTGGTCCAGCACCTGTGGCCAGCGGCCCTGCGGCAGGATCAGCCAGGTGCCTGCCAGCACTCCAAGGATCACCACGACGGCGGCCGGCAGCAGTCGCTTGAAAAGGTGCAGCCAGTGCGCCATCAGCTTGAAAGGGTGGCCGGATTCGGCTTTGCGGACGAAGGAAAGCGTGAGCAGGAACGCCGAGATCAGCAGGAAGATGTCCACGCCGCCGGACACGCGGCCCAACCACACGTGGTACGCCACCACCATCAGGACAGCCAGGGCCCGGAGCCCCTGGACCTCGGGGCGGAAAGTGGGCTTCCGTTTCCTGTTCACGGAACTGGACTGTTTCCTGTTCGCGGCACTGGACGGGGGTTCAGGTGCCTTCGACGTTTCCGTTATCGACACTAGAACCTCTCAGGACGCCCGCCAGCCAAAGCATCAAGCCTAGCCAAGCCGGTCAGCAACGGCCAATCAACGCACCTGTTCGGACTATGCTGGGCCCAATCATCGAAGGGAGACGGCGTGGTTGTCCAACTGCGGATTTGCGTGCCCGGCGAGCTCTCCGCCGTGACGCTGAAGACGTGCCGGGACCAGCGGGGCGCGGCAGAGGTTGCGCTGGTTGCGGGTGCGTCGGTGGTCCCGGAAGGCGACGTTATCGAGGTCCTGATCGCCCGGGAGTCAGTGGAGGAACTCCTCGAGAAGCTGGAGATCCTGAAGGTCCAGGACGTTGGATCCATTGCCATGTCCACGCCGGAATTAGTCCTGTCAAAGAAAGCCGACCGGGCGGAGCGGGCCGCCCCCGGGGACGGTGCGGACGCAGTGATCTGGGACGACGTGACGCGGCAAACCGGAGAGGACTCCCGCCTGACATGGAACTTCCTCGCCTTCCTGGTGCTCGCAACCCAGCTTGCCGGGATCGGCATCGTGACGGACTCCCCCATCGCGATTGTGGGAGCCATGGCGGTAGGTCCCGAGTTCGGACCGCTGGCCGCCCTCGCCGTCTCGCTTGCCACCCGGCAGTGGAAGCTTGGCCGCCGTGCTGCCATTGCCCTGGGTGTCGGGTTCCCCGTGGCCATGCTGCTGGCGGCACTGACGGCGTGGCTGTCGGTGCCCCTCGGTCTCTTCCCGCGGGATGCCCTGGACAAGGGTTCCGCGGTGGAATTCATCTACCATCCGGGTCCGTATTCGCTGATTGTTGCCGTCCTGGCCGGCATCGCGGGAATGCTCTCCATCATCGGCCGGCGCTCCGCGGCCCTGATCGGGGTCTTCATCTCGGTGACCACCGTTCCGGCGGCAGGGTACGTTGCGGTGGCCCTGGTCCTGGGGGAATACCAGAAGGCTGCGGGCTCGGCGCTCCAGTTGCTGCTCAACCTCGTGGGCATCGTGGTGGCCGCCCTCGCGGTACTGCTTTTCTACCGCATGGTTTCCAGGCGCGTGCCGCACGGGGTGGCACGGAACCTGAGGCGCCAGCGGAGCGGGGCCCGCAACTAAGGAGCCTCCGCATTCACGGTGCGCTACGGCCGCAGCAGGGCGCGCAGGGTCTGGATCGTGTCTGCTTCGGCCGCAGCCTTGTCATCCCGGTAGCGCTTGACCCGGGCAAACCTCAGGGCGATGCCGCCGGGATAGCGCGGTGACTGCTGCACGCCGTCGATGGCGATTTCCACCACCGTGACCGGCTCAACCCACACCGTGCCGGCCGTGCGCCGCACCTCAAGCTCCTGGAACCTCTCCGTCTGCCATCGCAGCAGTTCGTCGGTGAGGCCCTTGAAGGTCTTGCCCACCATGACGTAGCCGCCGGGTTCTCCGAACTCCCCAGCTGGGTCAAGGGCGCCCAGGTGCAGGTTGGACAGCATCCCGGTGCGGCGCCCGGACCCCCATTCGCAGGCGAGCACCACCAGGTCGTACGTCAGCACCGGCTTGACCTTCACCCAGTTGGCTCCGCGCCGGCCGGCCGCGTAGGTGGAACCGATGGCCTTCACCACAACGCCTTCATGGCCTGCGGCAAGCGCCTCCTGCGACACCCGTTCCGCAACGGCGGGATCGGCCGTGATCTCCCCCGGTATCCGGTGCTCCGGCGCGATCCGCTCGAGCTCACTGATCCGGGCGGACAGCGGCTCATCAAGCAGGTCCCGCCCATCGATATGCAGCACGTCGAAGAACCAGGGATGCAGCACCGTCTCACGCGCGGCATCCGCACCGAAGCGCGCCATGGTTTCCTGGAACGGCCGCGGGCCGCCTTCCTCGTCCAGGGCCAGGGTTTCACCGTCAAGGATCACGTCCCGCAGCGGCAGCCCGCGAACCAGGTCCACCACCTCGGGGAGCCGGTGGGTGACGTCGGCGAGGTTGCGCGTGTAGATGCTGACGTCGTCGCCGGACCGGTGCACCTGGATGCGGGCGCCGTCGAGCTTGTATTCCACCGAGGCCTCCCCGGTCGCCTCCAGGGCTGCGCTGGGACTGGCCGCGGTGGCCGCCAGCATGGGCTGCACGGGGCGGCCAACCACCAGGCCGACGGCGTCCAGCTCGGCTTCGGTGCCCGTGATGGCCAGCAGGGCTGTTCCGCCCAGGTCGCCCGAAAGCATCGCAGCGCGCCGTACGACGGCAACGGGCTTCCCGGCAGCGCGGGCAACGGCATCCGTCAGCACTCCCTCCAGGGCTCCTATACGCAGCTCGCCAAGCAGGACACCTGCAATGAAGGCCTGCTCAGAAGCAGTGGCTGCCGCCATCAGCGTCCGGAGGGTGGCCGCGCGCCCCGCGCCCGATCCGGTACCCGCCGTGGCAAGCAGCCGGTCCAGGGCAGCGTCGAGGTCGGCCAGGGTGAGGGTTGGTTCGACGGCGGGTTCCTCCTTGGCCGCCGCCACGGCACTCCATCCGACGCCCACGCGTCCCTGGCGGGGCTTGGCAACCAGCCAGCCCACCGCCGTCGGGATTTCCGCCGGCTCAAGCCGGCCCAGCAGCTGGGCCAGCGCATCCACCTTGGCCAGCCGGGAGCGGGTGGAGGTGACGGCCTCCGCGGTGTTGACGAGCTCAAGGAGCAGCATGGCACCATCCTGCCACGGCACTGGACAGGGCCGGAGCCCCGTTCCAGACTTGGTGGATGGGCAACATCGTCGCGAACCTGTTCATCACCCTGGACGGCGTCTACCAGGCGCCCGGCGGCCGCGAGGAAGACAGCGAGGGCGGGTTCAACCTTGGCGGCTGGCAGGCACCGGTCTCCGACGACGAATCCGGCGCCGCCATTGCGGCTGGAATAGCGCGGATGGATGCCCTGCTCCTTGGCAGGAAGACCTACGACATCTTTGCCGCCTACTGGCCCCAGCAGTCCGGGGACATCGCGGACACGCTCAACCGGATACCCAAGTTTGTGGTGTCAAGCTCCTTGTCCGATCCGGCATGGGCCGGCACCACCGTGCTGCCGGATGCCGCGGCGGCGGGCGGGCTCCGGGACGAGTACCAGCAGGTGCACATGTTCGGCAGTGGCGTCCTCATCCGGTCCCTGCTGGAGGCGCAAGTGCTGGACCGCCTTCATCTCTGGCTGTATCCGGTCACCCTGGGGCAGGGCAAGCGGCTCTTCGACGCCGGGACGGTCCCCTCAACATTCCGGCTCGCCGAGCCGGTACGCAGCTACCCCAAGGGAGCCGTGTCGTTGGTCTACGAGCCTGCGGGCGGAGTCGAAACCGCCGAGATGGCGGCTACGTAGCACCCGGAACACAGAAAACCGGCCCAGCTGGTGCTGGACCGGTTTTCTGTATGTGAAGACGGGCAGGATCAGTGGCTGTGGCCTGCGTGCTCGTCCTCTTCGGCCGGCTTCTCCACGACAAGGGTCTCGGTGGTGAGAACCAGCGCGGCGATGGAGGCCGCGTTGCGGAGGGCTGCACGGGTGACCTTGACGGGGTCGATGACGCCCGCAGCGATCAGGTCCTCGTACTCGCCGGACTTGGCGTTGAACCCGTTGTTGATTTCCAGGTCGGCAACCTTGGAGGTGACCACGTAACCGTCGAAGCCGGCGTTCTGGGCGATCCAGCGCAGGGGCTGGACCAGTGCGCGGCGGACAATGCCGACGGCCGCGGCAGCGTCGCCTTCGAGGGCGTTGACGGCGGCATCCTCATCCAGTGCCTTGAGGGCGTGGATCAGGGCCGAGCCACCGCCGGCCACGATGCCTTCTTCGAGGGCAGCGCGGGTGGAGGACACTGCGTCCTCGATGCGGTGCTTCTTTTCCTTCAACTCAACCTCGGTTGCGGCACCCACCTTGATGACGCCGATGCCGCCGGCCAGCTTGGCCAGCCGCTCCTGGAGCTTTTCGCGGTCCCAGTCGGAATCGGTGCGGGTAACCTCGGCGCGCAGCTGGGCAACGCGTGCGGCCACGTCCTCGGCCGAGCCTGCGCCGTCGACGATGGTGGTGTTGTCCTTGGTGACGGTGATGCGGCGGGCCGTACCCAGCACCTCCAGGCCAACGGTGTCCAGGCTCAGGCCCAGCTCCGGGGAGACAACCTGCGCACCGGTGAGGGTGGCGATGTCCTGCAGCATGGCCTTGCGGCGGTCGCCGAAGCCGGGAGCCTTGACGGCAACAACGTTCAGGGTGCCGCGGATGCGGTTGACGATGAGCGTGGACAGGGCCTCGCCCTCGACGTCCTCGGCGATGATGAACAGCGGCTTGGAAGCCTGCAGTGCCTTTTCCAGCAGCGGCAGGAATTCCTGGATCGAGGAGATCTTGCCCTGGTTGATCAGGATAAGCGCGTCCTCGAGGACTGCTTCCTGGCGTTCCGCGTCGGTGACGAAGTACGGGGACAGGTAGCCCTTGTCGAACTGCATGCCCTCGGTGAGGACCAGTTCGGTCTGGGTGGTGGAGGACTCTTCGATGGTGATGACGCCATCCTTGCCCACCTTCCCAAAGGCCTCGGCGAGCAGTTCGCCGATTTCGTCGCTCTGGGCCGAGATGGCGGCAACGTTAGCCACCTGGGTGCCTTCGACCGGGCGGGCGTTTTCGAGCAGGCGGGCAGCCACGGCTTCAACCGCAACTTCGATGCCGCGCTTGATCTGGCCGGGAGCGGCGCCGGCAGCAACGTTGCGCAGGCCTTCCTTGACCAGGGCCTGGGCCAGGACCGTGGCGGTGGTGGTGCCGTCGCCGGCAACGTCGTTGGTCTTGGTGGCTACTTCCTTGGCCAGCTGCGCGCCAAGGTTCTCGTAGGGATCGTCAAGTTCCACTTCACGGGCGATGGTGACGCCGTCATTCGTGATGGTGGGGGCGCCCCACTTCTTGTCCAGGACGACGTTGCGGCCGCGGGGGCCGAGCGTCACCTTGACGGTGTTCGCGAGCTTATCGATGCCGGCCTCAAGGGACCGGCGGGCAGCGTCGTTAAACGCAAGCTGCTTTGCCATGGTTTTGTCCTTTCAAAGACAGAAACCCCGCACTGCCGGCCAGCATGAGCATGGCCGGCGGCACGGGGATCCGGAAGAGTTACTTGACGACGACAGCCAGGACGTCGCGGGCGGACAGCACCAGGTACTCGGTGCCGCCGGCCTTGACTTCGGTTCCGCCGTACTTGGAGTAGATGACGACGTCGCCAACGGCAACGTCAACCGGAACCCGCTGGCCGTCTTCGAAGCGGCCGGGGCCTACTGCAACAACTTCGCCTTCCTGCGGCTTCTCCTGGGCGGAGTCCGGGATGACCAGGCCTGAAGCCGTGGTCTGCTCGGCTTCGAGCGGGCGGACAACAATACGATCCTCAAGAGGCTTAATAGAGACCGACACTCGGACCTCTCCTTTTCGTCAGCAAAATTCGTGGACTGGAAAGCTTTCCGCCGTGGCTGGCAAACCGTCGTCGCGGTGCCGGCAGCAGCCTGGCTGGCAGCTCTTCATGTGTTAGCACCCTCCTAGGGAGAGTGCTAATGAAGACTCTATGTAAGGGTTAGCACTCGGTCAAGGTGAGTGCCAACGTTTCGTCATCGGCGTAAGCCTTTCGGGCTCCGGCCGACGGCGGTCCAGGGCGGCAAACATGCTTCCCTAACGGCCCAGGTCGTCGAAGTCCACGTCCTCGCCACCGTCGGCCTCGCCGCCTCCCTGCTGACGTTTCCGGTAAAGCACCCAACCGGCCCCGGCTGCGGTGAGTACGGCAACAACGAGGAAGAAAATGCTCCCGGCCCGTGCGCCGTCGTACAACCCGCGGATGTCCCGCGCCTCCTGCGTGTTGTCGTGGATGTCGTTGCCGCCCACCGAATAAACGGTGGCGTTGAACGTGTCCAGCAGGAAAATGATCACGAGCAGGGCGATGCACACCACGGCCACCACGGCCGCGGCGATCAGGGCTGGACGGGCAAACCTAGCCACACCGCGGTCCCTGGGTCGATGTTCGCCGGTCTCCCCTGGGGCTGCGCTGTCATCCATGGTTTCAACAGTATCCGCATCCCGGCAGCCGTCCTCCACTAGGCTGGAAACCATGCCCCACGCTCCCCAGGACCAGATCGCACCCCTGTTGACCCCCGAAGGCTGGGAGTTGCTGGCATCGCTGGGCCCCTACCGCGAAGAGGACGCGTTTGAGCTCAATTCGGCGCTCCGGAAAGCCGGCCACCCGGGCGAACTTGTATCCGCCGTCCTGACGCAGTCCAGGCTGCGGACCAGGGCCGAGGCGAAGTTTGGTGAGTTCGCCCGCCAGATGCTTTTCACCCAGGCAGGCCTTGAGCAGGCCACCCGGCTGAACGTCGCCGCACACCACGCGCAGCGGTTCGCCGCAGCCGGGATCCGGCACGTGGCGGACCTGGGCTGCGGTCTTGGTGCCGACGCCATGGCCCTGGCTTCCCTGGACATCACCGTCACCGCCGTGGAGATGGATGAAACCACCGCCGCCTGCGCCACCATGAACCTCATCCCCTTCCCCAATGCCACGGTGGTCCACGCGGACGCGGCATCGGTCCCGCTGGAGGGGATCGACGGCGTCTGGCTGGATCCGGCACGCCGCGTCACTTCCACGTCGGGGACCAAGCGGATCTGGGACCCGGAGGCTTTCTCACCGCCGTTGTCCTTCGTGGAGTCGCTGGCCGCCGGGGGGAAGGCGGTGGGCGTGAAGATGGGCCCGGGCATGCCCCACGAGTCCGTGCCCACGGGATGCGAAGCCCAGTGGGTGTCGGTGGCCGGGGACGTGACCGAGGTGACCCTCTGGTTCAACGCCGTGCGCAGGCCCGGGGTCCGCCGGGCGGCCCTGGTCCTGGGGTCCCAGGGGCCCGCCGAGCTGACCAGCGCAGAGGACTTCGGCGCCGGCCCGGCCGCTCCGGTGGGACCCGTGGAGGGTTACCTGTACGAACCCGACGGCGCCGTGATCCGTGCCGGGCTGGTTGCCGACGTGGCGCTGCAGCTCGGCGGGCACCTGGTGGATGAACACATTGCCTATATCTGTGCCGCGGAACTTCTGGACACCCCGTTCGCCAAGGCTTACAGGGTCCTGGAAGTCATGCCCTACAACGTCAAGGCACTCAAGGCCTGGGTGAAGGAGGAGGGGATCACCGTGCTGGACATCAAGAAGCGCGGCACAGCGGTGACCCCGGAAGAGCTGCGGAAGCAGCTCCTCCCACAGGGCAAGGGCGCCGCCAAAAAGGGTTCCGCCAGGACGGCCACGCTGGTCCTGACTCGCATCGGCGAGGACCGCGTGGCCATCGTGGTGGAACCGGTGTAAACGCCTACTGGGCGCGCATGAACTCCTCGGCTGCCCGGACCTGTTCCGCGGTGGGGCGCACTCCCGTGTACAGCACAAACTGTTCCAGGGCCTGGATGGTGGCAACCTCCGCACCGGTGATGACGTGCTTGCCTGCCGCGCGGGCGGCCCGGATCAGCGGCGTCTCGGCGGGCAGTGCCACCACGTCGAAGACCACGCGTGCGGCCTCGATGGCCTCCGCGGGGAAGGACAGGCTGTCAGCTTCGGCGCCGCCCGCCATGCCGATGGGGGTGACGTTGATGATCATGTCCGCCGTCCCGCCGTCGAGCGCTGCACGCCACTGGAAACCGTACTGGCCTGCGAGCGCACGCCCGGCGGCCTCGTTCCGGGCGATGACGGTGACGTCCTTGAAACCGGCGTCCCGGAGCGCGGCGACGGTGGCTTTGGCCATCCCGCCCGCCCCCTGGACCAGCACGGGATAGTCGGTGGGGACCCCGTTGGATGCCAGCAGCTGCTCAATGGCCGTGTAGTCGGTGTTGTACGCCTTGAGGTGGCCGTCGGTGTTCACGATGGTGTTCACGGAGTCGATGGCCTTGGCGGACGGGTCCATCTCGTCCACCAGCGCGATGACGTCTTCCTTGTACGGCATGGAGATGGCACAGCCGCGGATGCCCAGGCCCCGCACTCCGGCGATGGCCTGTTCCAGGTTGGTGGGCGCGAACGCCTTGTAGATCCAGTTCAGGCCCAGCTGCCCGTACAGATGGTTGTGGAAGCGGGTCCCGTTGTTGCTGGGGCGGGCCGACAGCGAGATGCAGAGGGTCATGTCTTTATTCAGAATGGGCACCAGACCATTAAACGCGTTCCAGCCATCGTGCGGGGTCCCCGGTCCGGGGTCCGGGTCAGGAGTCAGAGGTCAGGGGCAGCCGGTTCCCGCGGGGAAAGGCCCGACGGCGGCGGGCAGCTTCCCGGGAGCAGGCGCCTTTCCTGCCAGCACGGCCACCAGCGCATCAAAGGCAGCGTCGGTGCGGCCGTACAGCGCCAGCTTCACCGGAGCCGTGGAGTTTTGGAGCGGCCAGGGGGCATCCAGGGCCACGGCAATGTCCCCGGCCGCTGGATTCCCGCCGAAGCCGATGAGGTTCACCAGCGGTCCTGATCCAACCGCGAGGCCGGCACGTGCGGCCGCGGCTTCGAAGCGCTCCCGGTCCCCCGGTCCCCCGCCGGCAACGCGCACCGCAC
This sequence comes from Arthrobacter sp. StoSoilB19, assembly GCF_019977275.1. Classification (NCBI taxonomy): domain Bacteria; kingdom Bacillati; phylum Actinomycetota; class Actinomycetes; order Micrococcales; family Micrococcaceae; genus Arthrobacter; species Arthrobacter sp. StoSoilB19. The sequence goes on from NZ_AP024650.1 coordinate 3,007,603, forward strand.
CGGGCACCAGGGGTCCGCTGCAGGGACCGGAGACAACCGTCACGGCCGACGCCGAAACCCACGCCGACAACGCCGCACCGCTTCCGGCCGGGGCACCTGTGCCGGCTGTTCCGGCAGGCGGCGTGGTCCGGGCATGCCAGATCATCATGGTGGCCACCCGCTGCGCGGCCTCATCCAGCCGGGAGGCGGGAAGCGTGCCGGCGGCCAGGGCCTGGAGGATGGCGGCGTGCGCCTGTTCCACGTCCGCGGGCATCAGCAACAGGTCGGCGCCGGCTCCCAAAGCTTTTACGGCTGCTGCGCCGGCGGGGTACTGCTTGTCCACGGCTCCCATGTTGAGGGCGTCCGTCACGGCTACACCTTTGAATCCGAGCTCCCTCATCGCGGCGTAGCTCGGTGCGGAGAGCGACGCCGGCACACCGGGCTCCAGCGCAGGCACAGCGATGTGGCCCGTCATGACGACCGGCAGGCCCGCGGCCACCGCCGCCTGGAAGGGTTTCCAGTCCCGGGCCCGGAGCTGGTCGATGCCGGCCGGCTGGACCGGGAGGCTGAGGTGGGAGTCCGCGGTCACCGAGCCGTGGCCGGGAAAGTGCTTGACGGTGGGAAGCACGCCGGCGTCCAGCATGCCCTGGGCGAAGGCGACCCCGTGGGCTGCGGCGGCGGCAGGATCCGCGGACATGGAGCGCGCGCCGATGGTGGGGTCGCTGGGCCCGATGGTCACGTCGGTATCCGGCGCGAAGTCGAGGTCGAATCCCAGCGGCACCAGCTCGCCGGCCAGGCCCTTTCCTGCTTCCCGGGTCAGGGCCGGGTTGCCGGCCGCTCCGTAGCTCATGGGCGTGGGCCATTCAGTCAGGGGCTGCCCCAGGCGTGCCACGGCGCCCCCTTCCTGGTCCACGCCGATGATCCCGGGCCACCGCCGGCCGCCGGCGGCGACAGCCTGCTGCAGCCGCTGGTTCACCGCGCCCATGGCGGCAACATCCACGTTCCCCTGCGCATCGCGTGGCACGTTGTCGCCCATGATGATGGATCCGGCCAGGTGCAGCCGCTGGATGAGCGCGGCGTGCGCCTCCACCTGGTTGCCCTTGAAGAACGGGAGCAGAACCTGCCCCGCCTTCTCCTCCGGAGTCATGGCTGCCACGGCCGCGACGGCGGCGTCCTGGTCGCGCTGCTCCGGGCCCCACCCCAGGGGGCGGGAGCCTGCGTCAGGTGAGGCAGAAGCGGTGGGAGGCGCCGTCGTCGTACTTGCCGATGCCGAAGGGGCCCCGGTGGGCCCGGAGGACGACGACGGCGGGGCTGCTGTTGGGGAGGCTGTGCAGGAGGCCAGCGCCAGGGCCGACAGGGCCAGGAGGAGCGGGAAGGATTTGGCGGGAGTGGTTTTGGCAGGTCTGTGACGCGTGGGGAACGGGGCCATCAATACGATGCTACCCCTGCACTAGACTTGAACCACCCGTTCGCCTGCCGGCAGCAGCCTGTGAGCGGCATCAGCCAGCGGCAAACCGGACAGTGAGGAAACGTGTGAAGATCGACTTCGCCCCATCGAGGCAGTCAACCCTCGGTGTTGAGTGGGAGCTTGCCCTGGTGGACGGAAAGACGGGCGAGCTCGCATCCGTGGCCAACCAGGTGCTCCGCGGAGTTGCTTCCCGCCACCCGGAACTCAACGAAGACGACGAACATCCGCACATCAAGCAGGAACTGCTGCTGAACACTGTGGAACTGGTCACCGGCATCTGCGAAACAGCTGCCGAGGCCAAGGAAGACCTCAGCCGGTCCGTTGCCGCCGTCCGCGAAATCACCGATCCCATGGGCGTGGAACTCTTCTGCGCCGGCAGCCACCCGTTCAGCCCGCCGCAGCTGCAGCCCGTGACGGACAAGGCCCGCTACGCCAAACTCATCGACCGCACCCAGTGGTGGGGCAGGCAGATGGTCATTTACGGCGTTCACGTGCACGTAGGACTTGACCGCCGCGACAAGGCACTCCCCGTCCTGGATGGCCTGGTCAACTACTTCCCGCACTTCCAGGCGCTCTCAGCATCCAGCCCCTTCTGGGGCGGCGAGGATACCGGTTACGCCTCCCAGCGGGCCCTGATGTTCCAGCAGCTTCCCACCGCCGGCCTGCCCTTCCAGTTCAAATCCTGGGAGGAATACGAGTCCTACGTGCAGGACATGTTCACCACCGGCGTGATCGACACCATCTCTGAGATCCGCTGGGACATCCGGCCGGTGCCCGCGCTAGGCACCATCGAGATGCGCATCTGCGACGGCCTGGCCACGTTGGAGGAAGTGGGTGCCATTGCGGCCCTCACCCAATGCCTGGTGGACGAGTTCTCCACCACCCTGGACAACGGCGGCACCATTCCCACCATGCCGCCCTGGCACGTGCAGGAGAACAAGTGGCGCGCCGCCCGGTACGGCCTGGACGCCATCATCATCCTGGACGCCGCAGGGCGGGAACAGCTGGTCACCGAGCACCTGCTGGAGACGCTGAACCGGCTGGAGCCGGTGGCGGCCAAGCTGCGCTGCGCCGACGAGCTTGCCGACGTCGAGAAGATCATCCGCCGCGGCGCCGGGTACCAGCGCCAGCGCCGCGTGGCCGCAGAGAACGGCGGGAACCTCCAGGCCGTGGTCCTGGACTTGGTCAAGCAGATGCGGAACGGCCCCACCGCGTAACGTGCTCCTGCCGAAGTGGGGCACTTCGGCACGGACACGCCGGCCGCCATCGTGACGTACGACGGCGGAGCCCGCCAAAGTGCCCCGCGACGGTTCGCTTTCGCCCGGCGCTCTGCCGTCAGGCCGGCAGCGACACCGATGTAACCGGCATTGACGAGTCCGGGGCGAAGGCGATTCCACTGGGTTCGACGCCGGCCATCACCAGCTGTGCGCCGAGGGCGGCCACCATGGCGCCGTTGTCCGTGCAGAGGTCCAGGGGCGGCACGTGCAGCCGGATGCCGGCGGACGCGCACCGCTGCCCGGTCAGTTCCCGCAGCCGCGAGTTGGCCGCCACTCCCCCACCCAGCAGGACATCCTTGATGCCGTACTCGCGGCAGGCCAGCACCGCCTTGGACGAAATCACGTCCACCACGGCTTCCTGGAAGGCGGCCGCGATGTCAGCCACGGGGATCTCTTCGCCGCGGGCCTCGAACTGCTCCACGCACCGGGCCACTGCCGTCTTGAGGCCGCTGAAGGACCAGTCATACCGGTGCGGCCCCGGCTCATCCGCCGTGCCCATGTACTTGGGCTGGGTGAGGCCGCGGGGGAAGCGGATGGCCTTGGGATTGCCGCCGCGGGCCACCTTGTCGATCGCAGGGCCGCCCGGGTAGCCAAGACCCAGGATGCGTGCCACTTTGTCGTAGGCCTCGCCGGCGGCGTCGTCGATGGTGGAGCCCAGGAGCTCCACGTCGCTGGTGATGGTCCTGATCCGCAGGATTTCGGTGTGGCCGCCGGACACCAGCAGGGCGCCCAGGTTCTCCGGCAGCTCCTGCTTCCGGCCGTTGGCGCGGTCATCCAGCAGCCCCACGCCCACGTGCGCCACCAGGTGGTTGATCGCGTACAGCGGCTTCCCGGTGGCGACGGCCAGCGCCTTGGCAGCGCAGACACCCACCATGAGTGCGCCGGCCAGCCCGGGCCCGGATGTGACGGCGATGGCGTCCACCTCGTCAAGGCTCACGCCTGCGTCTGCCAGCGCCTGATCGAGCGTGGGGACGAACGCGTCCAAGTGGGCGCGCGAGGCGATCTCGGGGATGACGCCGCCAAAGCGGACGTGCTCGTCCATGGAGGAGGAGACGGTGTTGGTCAGGAGGGTGGTGCCGCGGACGATGCCCACGCCGGTTTCGTCGCAGGATGATTCGATCCCCAGCACCAGGGGCTGTGAGCGGTTCATTGCCGGCCTGCTTCCGTTGCTTGGTGGCCATCAGTTTCCGGTGCGGCCAGCTGGAGCCGCATGATGAGCGCATCCACGCCGTCGCGGTAGTAGCGGGGGCGGATGTGGATCTGTTCGAAGCCGAACCGGACGTACAGCTGCTGCGCCCGCGGGTTGTCGGCGCGGACCTCAAGCAGGACATCGGCGGCACCGCGGTGCCTGGCCTCGGCGATGAGTTGGGTGAGCAGCCTGCTGCCGATTCCCCGCCCCTCGTATTCAGGAACGACGGCGATGGTCTGGATGTCGGCGATGGGCTCGATGCACATCAGCCCGGCGTAGCCCACGATGCCGTCGGTGGTCTCCGCCACAAGGTAGCGGCGGGTTTCCGGCTGGGAGAGTTCATCCAGGAACATCTGCACGGGCCAGGCGTCGATGGGGAAGAGCTTGTGTTCCAGGGCGCCGACGGCGGGTACATCGCCCAGGGTCATGTCGCGGACGGTGACGCCTGCCATGTGGGGTTCCGGGGTGGTACTCACAGTGCACGCTTCCGTGGTCCGGGTACCTGGGCATCTGATTCGCGCAGGTACAGGGGTGTGGTGTCCAGCAGGGCCTCCCCGGCAGCCAGACGCGCCAGGGCAAACTGGCCAAGATACAGGGCGTCGGGCTGCTCCCCCGCGAACTCGGGATCGGCTTGGAGGACGTCGGCGTAGAGACCTGCGCCCGCGCCGAAGGCGGGCAGGTCCGGCAGGTCGGCGGCGAAACCAACATGGGGGCCGTCCTCCAGCAGCGGCAGCTGCCCGTCACCCAGGCTGTAGCGCGCCCAGTAGACCTCTTTCCGGCGGGCGTCGGTGGCCACCAGGAACTCCGGGACGGCGGCGGTGGATTCGGCTACCTCCAGGGCCACCGCGTCCAGGCTCATCAGGCCGTGCAGCGGCTTGCCCCAGACGAACGCCAGCGTCCGGGCGGTGGCAATGCCCGAGCGCAGCCCGGTGAAGGGGCCGGGGCCTACGCCCACCACCAGCGCATCGATGTCCTGCCCGGTGACGCCGGCTTCGGACAGCAGGGTGTGGATGCCGGGAGCGAGCACCTCGGCGTGGCTGCGGGTGTCCTCCGTGGAGAAGCTGGCCACCACGCCTTCGGGGGCTGCATCGGACACCAGCGCGGCGCTGGCCACCGCGGAAGTGTCAATCGCAAGGATCAGCATGGGGCGCTTCCTTCCGGTCCACCCAGCTCCGGCCCGCCCAGCTCGGGGGCACCCAGTTCCGGGGCAGTTGCCCAGCGCGGCCCGTAGCCGCGCATCACGATGGTGCGGGGCTCGTCGGTGTCTTCGCCGTCGAAGTCCAGGCTTCCACCTCCACTGCCGGCGGCATCCAGCCCGATGGCACGGAGGAGGTCGATCTCCAGCCGGCTCTCGCTGAGGTGCTCCACCCGGTCCTGTCCCCACTCCACCACGGTCACGGACGAGTCCATGGTGTTTTCGAGGTCGATGTCGTCGATCTCCGCTGCGGAACCCAGCCGGTAGGCGTCCACGTGCACAAGGTCGGGGCCGCCGGGACGCGGACCATCCGGCAGGTTCGGGTGGATCCGGACCAGCACAAAGGTGGGTGAGATGATGCCTGCGCGGACACCCAGCCCCTCGCCCAGTCCCTGGGTGAAGGTGGTTTTCCCGGCACCCAGCTCACCGGAAAGCACCAGCAGGTCCCCGGCCCGCAGCACCTCCGCCAAACGTGCGCCGAACGCGTGCGTCTGTTCCGCCGTCGTCGCCGTGAACGTCTTTTCCCAGTTGGCAGCCAACTGTCCGGCCGCGCTCATGCGGCCCCCGCCGAGCCGGGCGCGCCCACCAGGCCGTGGCCGTTACCCGCGTGGCCGGTGCCCGCCGGCTGGTCCTCGTTGATGAAGCGGCGCGGAACACGGGGGCTGACGCGGGTCACGATTTCATAGTTGATGGTCCCCGCGGCGCGTGCCCAGTCCTCCGCGGTGGGCCCGCCGTCGGCGCCGTCCCCGAACAGTTCCGCTTCCGCACCCTGCAGGTCAGTTCCGGATGCCTCCGGCCCAAGGTCGATCACCATCTGGTCCATCGCGATCCGGCCCACCACGGGATAGGTCTTCCCTGCGACGCGGACGGGTCCACCGGTGGCGACCCGGGGGACGCCGTCGGCATAGCCCACCGGAATCAGGGCAAGCGTGCTCGCCGTCCTGGTGCGGTAACGCAGCCCGTAGGAGACGCCCTGCCCCTCGGGCACGTCCTTGCACTGCGACACGAGGGTGCGCAGCGTCATGGCGGGCCGGAGTCCCAGTTCTGCTGAAGTCTGCCCGTCAAACGGCGACAGCCCATAGATGCCCAGGCCAACCCTGACCAGGTCGAAGTGGGTGTCCGGGCGGGACAGGGTGGCGGGTGTGTTGGCAAGGTGCCGGACCTCGGGATCCACGCCCGCGTCCTCGGCAATGGCCAGCGCCTCCCGGAACGCGGCCACCTGCTGGTCCGTTTCGGGCCGCTCCGGTTCGTCGGCCACGGCCAGGTGGGAGAAGATGCCAACTACGCGCAACAGGCCCTGGTCCTGGTATTCCACGGCCTCCCCCACCAGGCGGTCCCAGGACTCGGGGGTGGCTCCGTTCCGTCCCAGCCCGGTGTCCACCTTGAGATGCACCCGTGCCGGCCGCTCCTGCTCACGGGCCGCGGCCACGATGCGTTCCAGCTCCCACCCTGAGCAGCCAATATCGACGCCGGCGGCCACCGCGGCACCGAAGTTGCTGTCCGTGGTGTGCAGCCAGGCGAGAAGCGGCGCGTCGATGCCGGCGGCGCGCAGCGCCAAGGCCTCGGAAATGTGGGCCACGCCGAGCCAGGCCGCGCCGGCCTGCAGGGCTGCGCGGGCAACGGGGACGGCGCCGTGCCCGTATGCATCCGCCTTGACGACGGCCATGACTTTCGCGGGGGAGGCAGCGGCGGCAAGCCGGCGGACGTTGTGCCGGATGGCGTCCAGGTCGATCACGGCCGACCGCTCGTGGCGGGGGTCCGGCCCGGAGGCAGCGCTGAATTCACCGGTTGTTGCGGGATAGGTCACCTAAGTGATTCTAGTGCGGGCACTTCGCGCCGAATAATCAGGGCCTCCAACGCCGCCTAAGCATCCGACAAGTGCGCGATGGTGGCGGCCGCCCTGCGCTGGGCTGACAGCGGCACGTCGTCGATGATGTCAGCGAGGAACCCGAAGCGCCGCAGCCACTGGCTCGTCTGCCGTTCGGGGCGGGCGTTGGCGCGTCTCCACCAGTCGGCAATGTCGCCCCAACCCGGCGCCGCCAGCGAGCCGCCCACCTCCTGCACCGCCATGGACGCGCACAGGTTGGCAAAGCGCAGCCGGTCCCCCAGCGGCCACCCGGCCAGGGTGCCCACGATGAAGGCTGCGTCGAAGCAGTCGCCGGCTCCGGTGGGGTCGTGCGCCTTGACCGGAAGCGACGGGACCCATTCTTCCTCGCCGGTTTCCGAGTCCACGGCCATGGCGCCCTGCGGGCCCAGGGTTACGACGGCCACCGGAACGTGGTCCGCCAGCGCGTACAAGGCGCTCCACGGATTGTCCTTGCCCGTGAACGCCATGGCCTCGCGCTGGTTGGGCAGGAAGGCGTAGAAGTACTGCAGGTTGTCGAGCCTGACGGGCGCCCATTCCCCGCTGGGGTCCCATCCAACATCGCCGAACAGCTTTACCCCGGCGGCGTGGGCTGCGTGGGCCCACGGCTCCACTTCCAGGCCCACCTCAGCGATTCCGGCGAGGGCCTTGGGCGGGTCTCCGATCAGCTCGGAATTTGTCACCGGTGCGGAGTGCCCGTGGGTCACCAGGGAGCGGTCCTGGTCCACGCAGAGGGACACGGTCACCGGGGAGTGCCAGCCCGGGACGCGTCGGGAAAGGCTGAGGTCCACGTGTTCCTGGCCGGAAAGGATCTTCCAGTTGAAGTCCCCGTACCCGTCGTCGCCGAAAGCAGCTGCCAGCCCGGTGCGCAGCCCAAGCCTGGCAGCGGCAATGGCCTGGTTGGCCACCCCGCCGGGGCAGCTGCCCATGCCGTCGCTCCAGATTTCCGTGCCGGGTTCGGGCCCGTGGGGCAGGCCGGTGAAGATGATGTCCTGGAACACGGTCCCGGCCAGCAAGAGGTCGAATCCGGGTTCGGCGGGTGAACGGACGGCAGCCAGGGGGTCGTAGGGGCGTGCTGGGATGGCGTCCATAGTGCGCAGGATACGCCGTGCCGCACCGCTGCGGTAGGGGCCTTGGTCGGGCGTGGACAGGCCGCGGGACACCCCGCCTACACTGCATGGTATGCGGCTTCTGATTGCCGGCGGCGGGGGTTTCCGGGTGCCGCTGATATACCGGGCCCTGGTGTCCGGCCGCTTTGCCGGGCTGGTCACCGAGCTGGTGCTGTACGACGTCGATCCCGCGCGCCTTGATGCCGTCACCGCCGTGCTGGAGAGCATGCCGGTGGGTGATGGTGCCCGTCTTCCGGTCCACGCCACCACCGATCCTGCCGAAGCACTGCCCGGCACCACCGTGGTGTTCGCCGCGATCCGGCCGGGCGGTACAGCGGGGCGCGTTGCGGACGAGAAGGTGGCGCAGGACCTAGGGCTGCTGGGCCAGGAGACCACGGGGGCCGGGGGAATTTCGTACGCTTTGCGGACCATTCCGCAGATGCTTGGCCTTGCCCGGCTGATGCGGGAGCACTGCCCTGACGCGTGGCTGGTCAACTTCACCAACCCTGCCGGGATGGTCACTGAGGCGCTGCTTCCCGTCCTGGGCCACCGGGTCATCGGGATCTGCGATTCTGCCGGCGGTCTGGTGCAGCGGGCGGCGGCCGCTGCCGGGGTGCAGTTGCCGGAGGGAAGGCTCGACGGCGTGGGCTACTACGGGCTGAACCACCTGGGCTGGCTGTACCGCCTGGAGTCCGGCGGCCGGGACGTGCTGCGTGGCCTTTTGGCGGATGCCGGCGCACTGCAGTCGTTCGAGGAAGGCCGCCTTTTCCCGCAGCCGTTCCTGGCCCAACTGGGCATGCTTCCCAACGAGTACCTGTATTACTACTACCAGCGCGACGCAGCCCGGCAGGCGATGCAGGCCATGGCGCAGACCCGGGGCGAGACCATCCACAGCCAGCAGCGGGAGCTCTACCCGCGGCTGGCTGCTGCCGGGCCGGACGCCTACCGGCTGTGGGAGGAGGCGCGGCGCTCCCGCGAAGAGGGCTACCTGGCCGAGGCCCGGCACGATGGCGAGCGCCGCGCCGAGGAGGACCTGGCCGGGGGCGGCTATGAGCGGGTGGCGCTGGCGGCCATGCGGGCCCTGGCCGGCCGCGGGGAGACCCAACTGGTCCTGAACACCCGGAACACGGCGGCACCCGCCGGGACACCTGAAGGCCACCCGCCCGCCTCCGCCACGGCTGCCCCGCCCGCTCCCCAGCCTGCCATTCCAGGCCTTCCCGCCGACGCCGTCGTCGAGGTTCCCTGCATGGTGACGGCCAGGGGCGCCGTGCCCCTGCCCCAGCAGGCGCCGGACGGCCCGCAGCTGCGGCTGCTCCAGCGGGTCAAAGAGGTGGAACGGCTCGTGGTCCGGGCCGCCGGCACCGGAGCCCGCGATGCGGCCCTTGAAGCCTTCGCCCGGCACCCGCTCGTGGATTCGCCGGACCTCGCCGCGAAGCTTCTGGCTGGTTATGAGCAGGCTTTCCCGGCTTTGGGGAAGATCTGGGAAGGCGGCGGGCGTTAGGGGAAGGAGTAATGTTTTATCGAATGCGCACTGAGCCGGCTCCCCTGATACCCGCCGGCGGCCGGAAGGAGGTCCCGTGGCACTGATCCGCAGGGTCGCGCTGCTCTCCCTCCACACCTCCCCCATGGAACAGCCGGGCTCCGGTGATGCCGGCGGAATGAACGTCTATATCCGCGAGCTGGCCTCCGCCCTGGCCGAGGCGGGCGTGGAAGTGGAGATCTTCACACGCGCCACCTCAGCCGACCAGCCCGCCGTCGAACATCCCGATCCCGGCGTCTGCGTGCATAATGTCCTGGCCGGGCCGCCCAAGAAGATCCCCAAAGAGGAGCTGCCGGGGTTGCTGCACGCCATGGTGGCCGAGATCGAACAGATCCGCCGCCGGCAGCCCCACGGCCGCTATGACGTCATCCATTCGCATTACTGGGTGTCCGGGATCGCCGGGCTGGAACTGTCCGAACTGTGGGGCGTGCCGCTGGTGCACACCATGCACACCATGGCCAAGGTCAAGAACCTGCTCCTTGAATCCGGCGAACAGCCGGAGCCGCGCCGGCGCGAGGTGGGCGAGCACCGCATCGTGGACGGCGCGGCACGGTTGATCGCCAACACCAGCTCCGAGGCAGCCGAGCTCGTTTCCCACTACGGCGCCACCTACGACCGCATCGACATCGCCCCGCCCGGAGTGGACCTGGCCACCTTCACGCCGGCATTCCGGGCGCGGTCCCGGGCCCGGCACGGCATCAGCCCGGACACCTTCCACCTGGTGTTCGCCGGCCGCATCCAACGGCTGAAGGGCCCGCAGGTCCTGGTCAAGGCGGCGGCACTGCTGCGCAAACGCCGGCCGGACATCGACCTGCGCGTCACCATCCTGGGCGCCCTGAGCGGCAACAAGGAATTCAACCTGCGCTGCCTGGTTGCGGAGGCAGGAATGGACGACGTCGTCACGCAGCTTCCGCCGGTTAAGGCACCTGAGCTGGCGTCCTGGTTCCGTGCGGCGGACGTGGTGGTGATGCCTTCCTTCAGCGAATCCTTCGGGCTGGTGGCACTCGAGGCCCAGGCCTGCGGTACGCCCGTCGTGGCCACCCGCGTCGGCGGGCTGTCCCGCGCCATCTTCCACGGCCGGACGGGGCTCCTGGTGGATGGCCACCATGCCGCCGACTGGGCCGATGCCCTCGAAGCCCTGTACGACGACCCCGCCACCCGGGAAGACCTGGGCCGCGCCGCCGCCATCCGCGCCCAGAACTCCGGCTGGCAGCGCACAGCCGCCATCACGCTGGAAAGCTACCATGCCGCCGTCGAGAATTTTGTGGGCCGGCGCCTGGCCCCGGTGGTTCCCGCATCCTGACGTTCCTGTCCTGGTTTCCTGCCCGGCTTTTCTGTCATGGGCTTTTCCTTTTCCTTCGCGGGCGCCCCGGGTGCTGTTAGCTTAGGGGCAGGCCTCCGGCGCCTGCCGGCGCCGGAATGGACTGGGCAGGATGAAGCTGCGCAGGAAAGGACAACGATGTCTGCTCTCCCTTCTGATCTCGAGATAGCCCGGGCTGCCCGGATCCGTCCCATTGCGGACATCGCGGCTGCCGCGGGGGTTAATCCGGAAGCCCTGGAACAGTACGGGCGGTTCAAGGCCAAGATCGATCCGGCCAAGCTCGATGCGCCGGCTCCCTACGGCAAGGTGGTGCTGGTCTCGGCCATGTCCCCCACGCCCGCCGGCGAGGGCAAATCCACCACCACCGTGGGATTGGCGGATTCCCTGGCCAGGGCCGGCCGGAAGGTGATGATCGCGATGCGGGAACCCTCGCTGGGTCCGGTCCTGGGGATGAAGGGCGGCGCCACCGGCGGCGGCTATTCGCAGGTGCTGCCCATGGATGAGATCAACCTGCACTTCACCGGCGACTTCCATGCGATCACCTCGGCCAACAACGCCCTGATGGCGCTGGTGGACAACCACATCTACCAGGGCAACGCGCTCAATATCGATCCCCGCCGCATGACGTTCAAGCGGGTGCTGGACATGAACGACCGCGCCTTGCGTGAAGTGGTCATTGGCCTGGGCGGGCCTTCGCAGGGGGTGCCGCGGCAGGACGGGTTCGACATCACCGTGGCCTCCGAGGTCATGGCCGTCTTCTGCCTGGCCAAGGATCTGGCGGACCTGCGCTCCCGGCTGGGCCGGATCACCTTCGGCTACACCTACGACCGGGTACCCGTAACGGTGGCGGACCTGGGGGTGCAGGGCGCCTTGACGCTGCTCCTGAAGGAGGCGGTCAAACCCAACCTGGTCCAGACCATCGCCGGCACCCCGGCCCTGGTCCATGGCGGCCCGTTCGCCAACATCGCGCACGGCTGTAATTCGTTGATTGCCACCCAGACCGCCCGGCGGCTGGCGGACATCGTGGTCACGGAGGCCGGTTTCGGCGCGGATTTGGGGGCCGAGAAGTTCATGGACATCAAGGCCCGGTACGGGGGCCTGGCGCCGTCGGCCGTGGTGGTGGTGGCCACGGTGCGGGCGCTGAAGATGCAGGGCGGGGTGGCCAAGGACCGGCTGGCCCAGCCGGACCTGGCTGCCCTCGAAACAGGGGTGGCTAACCTGCGCCGGCACGTGCGCAACGTGGAGAAGTTCGGGGTCACCCCTGTGGTGGCGATCAACAGGTTCTCCTCCGATTCCCAGGAGGAGCTGGACTGGCTGCTGGCCTGGTGTGCTGCCGAAGGCGTGGCGGCGGCCGTGGCGGACGTGTGGGGTCGCGGCGGCGGCGGTGACGGCGGCGACGAACTGGCAGCGTTGGTCCTCCAGGCTGCGGAGGGGCCCAACAGCTTCCGGCACCTCTACGCCCTGGGGCTGCCGGTGGAGGACAAGATCCGGACCATTGCCCAGGAGATCTACGGCGCCGACGGCGTGGATTTCTCGGTTCCGGCGTTGAAGCGGCTGGCCGATATCGAGCGGAACGGCTGGAGCGGGCTGCCGGTCTGCATGGCCAAGACACAGTACTCGTTCACGGACGATGCCTCCCGGCTCGGTGCCCCGAAGGGCTTCACCATCCATGTCCGGGACCTCCTGCCCAAGACAGGTGCGGGCTTCATCGTGGCGTTGACCGGCGCGGTGATGACCATGCCCGGCCTCCCCGCCGTCCCGGCAGCCCTGCGCATGGACGTGGACGCGGACGGCAACCCGGTAGGCCTCACCTGACACGCCCGCTCACCTTTGGCAGCACAACACCAAACCCCCGCTCACCTCTGACAACACATCCCCAAACCCCCGCTCACCTCTGACAACACATCCCAAACCCCCGCTCACCTTTGGCAGCACAACACCAAACCCCCGCTCACCCCCTTCCGCGGCGAGCGTCGGGCAAAACGGCGAACCGGCACGGCCTGTGGATAACTCAACACGGGTATCCGCCACATGCATGACAATGCAGTATGCGATCCCGCCTTCCCTTGCCTGTGCATCTGGCTGGCAGACCCTTCACGCTTGAAAGCTCAAGAAGCGCCGGACTGGACCACAACCGCCTGCGTCACAACGACGTCGAACACATCAGCCGGGGCCTCTACCGCCCTGCTGCATGGGACTTCTGCCTCGAGCATGCTGCCCGCGCATTGTCGGAGGCGACGCCCGGCGCATGGATTTCCCATGTGACAGCGGCGCGCCTCCAGAGTTCGCTCCTGCCCGCTTGGTTGTCCGACTCCAGTGAACTTCACCTAAGCAAGCCCACGCTGCTTCCGGGAGCCCGCAGGAAAGGAATTCACGGCCACCGGCTCATTGTGAAGCCTGGCGAGGTGGAGTTCGTCGAGGGGATATGGATCAGCACACGGGCACGGACATGGCTGGACATGTCACGGCTACTGCCGTTGGCAGACTTGGTGGCTATGGCGGACCAACTGGTACGGCTGCCCCGGCCTGAACTGGAGGGCAGGGAGGGCGCCTACTCAACAATTGAGGAACTACGGGACATGGTTGCCCGTCATCCAAACCTTCAAGGGGTTGTGCGTGCCCGGCAGGCACTGGACTTGGCGCGGGTTGGATCGGACTCCGCGCCCGAGACCTTCCTCCGGTTGGCCATGTTTGACGCTGGTCTCCCGGAGCCAGAGCTGCAGCTGGCACTTTATCCTGGAGACCCTCGATCGTCGTCTGCCGACCTCGGATTTCGGCAGCGAAGAATTGCTATCCAGTACGACGGCGGCCATCACCTTATGGAAGCCCAGCGACTAAGCGATCGGCGCAGGGACAAGGCCTTCGAAGCGGCCGGGTGGACTGTCATCATCGTCGACAAGGCCGATCAGAAGGACAGCTTCGCTGCCGCTATCAGAAAGATCAGGCGAGCCGTGAAGAACTCTGTGGCGGATGCGACGGTGGCGTCGGGGTTCGCAAACGGGGACTAGTTGAACGGGGCTCACTTTCAGCTGGGATCGACTGAACGTTCGCCGGTGAGATGCGAGCGGGCGTCCCCAGAATAGTCGTCAAGAGTGAGCGGGCGTCGTAGAAAAATCCGCCAAAAGTGAGCGGGCGTCGCCAGAAAAACTGCAGGAAATGATGGGGCGTCTTAAATGGCGGCGCTCCCCCACCCCGGAGGGTGAGGGAGCGCCGGCAACGAGGTGTGGAGTTCTAGCGCTCCACGTCGCCGCGGATGAAGGCTTCCACCTTTTCGCGGGCGAGGTCGTCGTTGAACTGCTCCGGCGGGGACTTCATGAAGTAGCTCGACGCGGACAGCAGCGGGCCGCCGATGCCACGGTCCAGGCCGATCTTCGCGGCGCGGATCGCGTCGATGATCACACCTGCGGAGTTCGGGGAATCCCAGACCTCCAGCTTGTACTCCAGCGACACGGGGGCGTCGCCAAAGTTGCGGCCCTCCAGGCGGACGAACGCCCACTTGCGGTCATCGAGCCACTGCACGTAGTCGGACGGACCGATGTGCACGTCCTTGGCCGCCAGCTCGGCCTCAACGTTGGAGGTCACGGCCTGGGTCTTGGAGATCTTCTTGGACTCCAGCCGGTCACGCTCCAGCATGTTCTTGAAGTCCATGTTGCCGCCAACGTTCAGCTGGTACGTCCGGTCCAGGGTCACGCCCCGGTCCTCGAACAGCTTCGCCATGACCCGGTGGGTGATGGTGGCGCCGATCTGGCTCTTGATGTCATCGCCCACGATCGGAACACCCGCGGCAGTGAACTTGTCCGCCCACTCCTTGGTCCCGGCAATGAAGACCGGCAGCGCGTTCACGAACGCCACGCCGGCGTCGATCGCGGCCTGCGCGTAGAACTCGGCCGCTTCCTGGGAGCCGACGGGCAGGTAGCAGACCATAACGTCAACGGCAGCGTCCTTGAGGGCCTGGACCACGTCCACGGGCTCTTCAGTGGATTCCTCGATGGTCTCGAGGTAGTACTTGCCCAGCCCGTCCAGGGTGTGGCCGCGCTGGACGGTGACACCGGTGGGCGGGACGTCGGCGATCTTGATGGTGTTGTTTTCGCTGGCCGTGATGGCGTCGGCAAGGTCAACGCCGACCTTCTTGCCGTCAACATCAAACGCGGCGACGAACTGAACGTCACCCACGTGGTACTGGCCGAACTCAACATGCATCAAGCCCGGAACAGTCTCTGCGGGATCGGCATCCTTGTAGTACTGGACGCCCTGCACCAGCGAGGCGGCGCAGTTGCCCACGCCAACGATTGCAACACGGATGGGATGTGAAGACACAGAACTCCTTTGGGGACAAACGTCAGCCGGCCGGGTTTGCTTCGCAGACAGTACGACGGCGGCCGGCTGGCTCGGCGCCGCGCGGCGCCTTTTCATACTACCCAACGCAGCGGGACCGGGCGCAGTGCACCCGGTCCCGCTGCGTAAAGAGAATCACCGTCAGGCGTTTTGCTTCCAGAGGTTGATGTCCGACTCAACCGCAAACTCGTCAATCGCGGTCAGCTCTTCATCCGAGAAGCCGAGGTTGTTGATGGAGGACAGTGTGTCCTCCAACTGCTGGACGCTGGAGGCGCCAACCAGTGCCGAGGTGACGGGCGAGCCCTTGGGCTGGTCGCGCAGAATCCAGGCGATGGCCATCTGGGCCAGGGTCTGCCCCCGGCCTTGGGCGATCTTCCGCAGTCCGCGGACCCGGTCCAGTTTTTCCTCGGTGATGGAGTCCTCCGAGAGGAAGCGCGCCTTGGCTGCCCGCGAGTCGTCAGGAATGCCGTGGAGGTATCGGTCGGTGAGCATGCCCTGCGCCAGCGGCGAGAAGGCGATGGATCCGGCGCCCACCTGGTCCAGGACCTCGTACAGGTTGGGTGAACCGTCCTCGGTCCAGCGGTTCAGCATGGAGTAGCTGGGCTGGTGGATCAGCAGCGGCGTGCCCAGTTCCTTGAGGATACGGGCGGCCTCGAGGGTCTGCTCCGGCGTATAGGAGGAAATGCCCGCGTACAGTGCCTTGCCGGAACGGACGGCGTAGTCCAGGGCACCCATGGTCTCCTCCATCGGTGTTTCCGGGTCGGGCCGGTGGCTGTAGAAGATGTCCACGTAGTCCAGTCCCATGCGCTGCAGCGACTGGTCCAGGCTGGAGATCAGGTACTTGCGCGAGCCCCATTCGCCGTAGGGACCGGGCCACATGTAGTAGCCGGCCTTGGTGGAGATGACCAGTTCGTCGCGGTAGGGCTTGAAGTCGTCCCGCAGGTGCCGGCCAAAGTTGGTCTCGGCGGACCCGTCCGGCGGCCCGTAGTTGTTGGCGAGGTCGAAGTGGTTGACGCCCAGGTCGAAGGCGCGGCGGAGGATGTCCCGCTGTTCCTCGAAGCGCTTGTCGTCGCCGAAGTTGTGCCACAGTCCCAGCGAGATGGCCGGGAGCTTCAGGCCGCTGCGGCCCACCCGGCGGTAGGGCATGGATTCGTAGCGGTCGCCTGCTGCAATGTAGGTCATCAGTTTCTCTCTTCCGTCGGTTCAGGCTTTGAGGATCGCAGCGCTCCAGGGCGCCAGTTCCAGGGACCCGCCGTCCAGTGTGGTTCCGTTGTCCGTGGCCAGCAGCACGCTGCCGGCGGCCTCGTCCAGCCGGACCTTCGAGTCCCCGAAGTTCACCAGGACCTCGACGGATCCGCGCCGGAACCGCAGCCAGCCCGCGTCGTCGTCGAACTTAACTTCCGTCCCGCCGAAGCCAAGCCCCGCCAGTTCCGGATGCCCGCGGCGAAGCGCCGTCAGCGCCCGGTACAGCTCCAGGAGCCGCGCGTGGTCGCCAGAGGTGGCCTCGGCCCAGTCCAGCTTGGACCGGCGGAAGGTTTCCGGGTCCTGCGGGTCAGGCACGACGGCGGGATCCCACCCCATGCGCTCGAATTCCTTGATGCGCCCTTCCGCGGTGGCCTTCCCGAGCTCCGGTTCGGGATGGGAGGTGAAGAACTGCCATGGTGTGGTGGCGCCGTATTCCTCGCCCATGAACAGCATGGGGGTGAACGGGGAGGTCAGCGTGAGGACCGCGGCCACGGCGAGCTGCCCGTAGGACAGGGACTGCGAGAGCCTGTCCCCCGTGGCA
Source organism: Arthrobacter sp. StoSoilB19 (assembly GCF_019977275.1). Lineage (NCBI taxonomy): Bacteria > Bacillati > Actinomycetota > Actinomycetes > Micrococcales > Micrococcaceae > Arthrobacter > Arthrobacter sp. StoSoilB19. The sequence continues at coordinate 3,024,666 of NZ_AP024650.1, forward strand.
CGGTTGCCGATCTGGTCGTGGTTCTGGTTGCAGACCACCAGTGCCGCGGGGTCCACCAGGGCGGCGTTGATGGGCCGGCCGTGGTGGCGTCCGCGGAAGCTGGAATAGCTGCCGTCGTGCAGGAACCCGTCCTTCAGCACCTTGGCCAGCACGGCCAGGGATTTGAAGTCGGAGTAGTAGCCGGTGGTCTCGCCGCTGACGCTGACATGCACGGCATGGTGGAAGTCGTCGCTCCACTGCCCGGCCAGTCCGTACCCGTTGACGTCACGGGGGTAGAGCAGGCGCGGATTGTTGAGGTCCGATTCTGCGATGAGCGTCTTGGGCAGCCCGGTCCCGGCTGAAATCGCGTCGCCCAAAGCCCCCAGGTCCTCCAGGATGTGCACCGCGCGCTCGTCCCGCAGCGCGTGCACGGCATCGAGGCGGAGCCCGTCCACGTGGTAGTCGCGCAGCCAGAGAGCGGCGTTGTCCAGGATGTACTCGCGGACCACGTCCGAGCCCGGCCCGTCCAGGTTCACCGAGTCGCCCCAGGTGTTGGCGTCCCCCTGCTTCAGATAGGGGCCAAACGTGGGCAGATAGTTTCCGCTGGGGCCAAGGTGGTTGTAGACCACGTCCTGGATGACGCCCAGTCCGGCGGCATGGGCGGCGTCAACGAAACGCTGGTACGCGGCCGGCCCGCCGTAGCCTTCGTGCACGGTGTACCACTGGACGCCGTCGTAGCCCCAGTTATGCGTGCCGTTGAATCCGTTGACCGGCAGCAGCTCCACGAAGTCGATGCCCAGGTCCACCAGGTAGCCCAGCTTCTCCGCGGCGGCGTCCAGGGTTCCTTCGGGGGTGAAGGTGCCCACGTGGAGTTCGTAGATGACGGAACCCTGCAGGTCCTTGCCGCGCCAGCCGGAATCCTGCCATGCATAGGCTGCGGGATCGTAGGTCCGGGATTGCTCGTGCACGCCGGCGGGAAGCCGGCGGGACCTGGGATCCGGGACGGGGGTGGTGTCCCCGTCCAGCAGGTAGCCGTAGTCCACGTCGCCGTCCGCGGGCGCGTCGGGGGCCGTCCACCACCCCTCCGATCCCGGCGCCGTGTCCTTCTTTTGCATGGGATATTGCCGGCCATCGGCCAGCAAAACCACCGATGAAACGTCCGGCGCCCACACATCGAAGCGCTCAGGTCCAACGTTGACCAGGGTCATGCCTTCTCTCCATCTTCGGGTACCAGCAGGGCCACCGGGTAGGTACCCAGCACTTCTGCCACCGAAACCGGGCCCGGCCCGTAGCTGGCTCCCGTAAGTTCGTCGCGCATGGCAGTGGAAAGGTCGACGGCGGTGTCCCGCCACCCGCCGCCGGCTTCCAGTCCGGCGGGGAGCCGGGTGGCAAGCGTGAGGGCGCCGGAGGAGGCATCGGTTCCGCGGGTGAATGCGAGCAGGTGCCCGGCAGCCGCGCCAGTGGCTGGGACTGGCGTGTAGCCCTGGAACAGCTCCGGCCGGTCCCGGCGCAGGCGGAGTGCCCGCGAGGTGACCAGGAGCTTGCTGGCCTCTGTGCCCTCGTCCGGCAAGGTGCCGGCGTCGAGCTTTGCCAACTCAGCCTGCCGGGCACCAAAGTCCACCGGCCGGCGGTTGTCCGGGTCCGTCAACGAACGTTCCCAGAACTCGCTGCCCTGGTACACGTCCGGCACGCCGGGCATGGTCAGCTGGACCAGCTTGGCGGAAACCGAGTTGGCGGCGGAGAAGGAGTCGATGCGGGCCACGAAGTCCGTCACCACGTTGGCAACCTTGGGGTCGTCGAAGACTGCGTCCACGGCGGCCTTCACCGCGGCCTCGAAGTCCCCATTGGGATTGGTCCAGGTGGTGGAGTTCCCGGCCTCCCGGGCCGCCTTCTCGGCGTATCCCTGAAGCCGTTCCCGGCTTGCCGGCCAGGCACCGATGATTGCCTGCCACAGCAGGTTTTCGTACGGGCCGTCCGGGATGGGCGCCAGGCCGCGAAGGCTCTCCAGCGTTTCCGCCCACTCCTGCGGCAGCTCGGCGATGACCGAGATCCGTGCCCGGGCATCCTCGCTGCGTTTGGTGTCGTGGGTGGACAGGGTGGTCATGGACAGCGGGAGGTCCTGCTGGCGCCGCTGCATCCGCTGGTGGAATTCCTCCGGGCCCACGGCGAACTCGGTGGGTTCAGCGCCCACCTCGGTCAGGGTTCCAAGGCGGGTGTAGCGGTAGAACGCCGTATCCTCCACGCCCTTGGCCATGACCATGCCGGAGGTTTGCTGGAACCGGATGGCGATGGCGTTGGCCGGATCCAGCAGCAGCGGAAGGAGGGTTCCCACCGCCACTTCCAGGTCCGGCCGGTGGGCTGCCGCGGATTCGCATGCTTCCTTGAGGACATCGGCGCCCACGGGCAGGTACGAACGGTACACCGGGAAGGAGGCGATAATCTCCGCGATGGCGTCGCCTGCCTGGTCCAGGGCGAGGCCGTAGGACTCCGGGACCAGCCGGGCCAGCCGCAGCACTTCCGAGCGCAGGATGCCGTCGGCGATCATGCGCTTGGTGCCGCGGATCATTGCGGCATAGTCCGCGGGCTCTGAGGAGCCCCGCAGCCTGGCGTCCAGTGCGTCCAGTGCCTGCTGCCCCGCGGGGTCCACAAAGACCCGGTCCACGTCCGCCAGCGCGTCGTATCCGGTGGTGCCTTCGCACGCGAACTCCTGCGGCAGCACCTCGCCCGGTTCCAGGATCTTCTCCACCAGGACATAGGCGCCGCCGCTGAGGTCCTTCAGCCAGCGGAGATAGCCGGTGGGATCGGCGAGGCCGTCCGGGTGGTCCACGCGGAGCCCGTCCACCAGGCCCTCGGTGAACCAGCGCCCCACCTCGGCATGCGCTTCCTGGAAGACCGAGGGTTCTTCGACGCGGATTCCGGCGAGCGTGGTGACCGCGAAGAAGCGCCGGTAGTTCAGCTCGGCGTCGGCGCGGCGCCAGTCCATCAGCTGGTAGTGCTGGCGGCTGTGCACGTCCTGCGGGGAATCACCGTCGCTGTATGTGCCTTCGGCCAGGGGGAACCGGTGATCGTAGTAGCGGAGTTCGCCGTCCTTGACCTCCAGCTTGTCCAGGTCGGCGTCGGAGCCCAGCATGGGGAGCCGGACCTTTCCGCCGCCCAGGTCCCAGTCGACGTCGAAAGCTTCCGCGTAGGGTGATTCGCGGCCCTCCTTGAGCAGGGACCACCACCACGGGTTCTGCGGAGGGGATGCCACGCCCACGTGGTTGGGCACGATGTCCACCAGGACGCCCATGCCGTGCTCGCGCGCTGCCCTGGACAGGGCCAGCAGCCCTTCAGGGCCGCCGCGGTCCGGGTCCACGGCGGAGGGGTCGGTCACGTCATAGCCGTGGTCCGAACCTTTTTCCGCAGTGAGGATGGGCGACAGGTACACCCAGTCCACGCCGAGGTCCTTCAGGTACGGGACCTGGTTGGCGGCGTCGAACAGGGTGAAGCTGCTGCGGATCTGCAAACGGTAGGTGGAGACGGGTGTCCTCATGCCTCGGTTGCCTTCGCAGCCTTGGTCTCCTCCGCCTTCGCAGCCTTGGCGTCCTCGGCTTTGGCTGCCTTGGTTTCCTCGGCCTTTGCCTCGCTCGCTTCCGCGGCCTTGGTCTGGGCCTCCACCATCTCCTCCTGGGCTTCCTCGTGCTCTACCCTGGACGCCAGTGAAGCGGCAGCGGACGTGTCCACTTCAGCTTCCGGGCCGGAGTAGGCGCGCAGCACCACCATGGACTTCGCGTCCAGGGTCAGCGTTGCCTTCGCCTTGAGCGGTTCATACGCGTCAGCCTGGGCCGCGGTGTCAATCAGGACCTCCCAGTACTGTGAGTACTCCTCGTTGGGAAGGCAGAAGTCCACGGCATCGTCGTGGGCGTTGAAGGCCATGATGAAGCTGTCGTCCGTGATGCGCCGGCCGCGTGAATCCTGTTCCTGGATGCCGTCGCCGTTGTAGAACACGCCGATGGTGCGGCCGAAGCCGCTCCCCCAGTCCTCCGGCAGCATTTCGGTGCCGTCCGTCTTGAGCCAGACGATGTCCGGCAGCTTTTCGCCTTCGCCGCGGCGCACCGGCCGGCCGTCGAAGAAGCGGCTGCGGCGGAACGTCGGGTGGTCGTGGCGGAGCTTGTTCACGAAGGCGGTGAACTCCACCAGCGGCTGGTCCATGGCTTCCCAGTGGATCCAGCTGAGCTCGGAGTCCTGGCAGTAGGTGTTGTTGTTGCCCTGCTGGGTGCGGCCCAGCTCGTCGCCGTGCAGCAGCATGGGCACACCCTGGGAGAGCAGCAGCGTGGCGATGAAGTTCCGCTGCTGGCGGGCGCGCAGGGTAAGGACCTTGTCGTCGTCGGTGTCGCCTTCAACGCCGCAGTTCCAGGAGCGGTTGTGCGATTCGCCGTCGTTGTTGCCCTCGCCGTTGGCCTCGTTGTGCTTCTCGTTGTAGGAGACCAGGTCCCGCATGGTGAAACCGTCGTGGGCGGTGACGAAGTTGATTGAGGCCACCGGACGGCGGGCGGAGCTTTCATAGAGGTCGGCGGAGCCGGTTAGCCGGGAGGCGAACTCGCCAAGCGTGGAGGGCTCGCCGCGCCAGAAGTCGCGGACGGTGTCGCGGTACTTGCCGTTCCATTCGGTCCACTGCGGCGGGAAGTTGCCCACCTGGTAGCCGCCCGGGCCCACGTCCCACGGCTCGGCGATCAGCTTCACCTGGGAAACTACCGGGTCCTGCTGGATGAGTTCGAAGAAGGTGGAGAGCTTGTCCACGTCGTAGAACTCACGGGCCAGGGTGGAGGCAAGGTCGAAGCGGAAGCCGTCCACGTGCATCTCCGTGACCCAGTAGCGCAGGGAGTCCATGAGCAGCTGCAGCGAGTGCGGGTGTCGGACGTTCAGGGAGTTGCCGGTGCCGGTGTAGTCCATGTAGTGCTTGAGGTCGTTGTCCACCAGGCGGTAGTAGGCCTGGTTGTCGATGCCCTTGAAGGACAGCGTGGGGCCCAGGTGGTTGCCTTCGGCAGTGTGGTTGTAAACGACGTCGAGGATCACTTCGATGCCGGCGCGGTGCAGGTCGCGGACCATGGCCTTGAATTCCTGGACCTGGTGCCCCACGTCGCCGGTGGCGCTGTAGGTGTTCTGCGGGGCGAAGAAGCCGATGGTGTTGTAGCCCCAGTAGTTGCTGAGCCCCTTTTCCACCAGGGTGCCGTCGTTGACGAACTGGTGGACGGGCATGAGTTCGATGGCCGTGACCCCGAGCTTCTTCATGTGCTCAATGACCGCAGGGTGGGCCACACCGGCGTAGGTGCCGCGCTGTTCGTCCGGGATTTCCGGGTGGAGCTCGGTGAGGCCCTTGACGTGGGCTTCGTAGATCACCGACTCGTGGTACGGGATCCGCAGCTGGCGGTCGCCGTCCCATTCGAAGAAGGGGTTGATGACCACGCCGTGCATGGTGTGCGGGGCGGAATCGGCGTCGTTGCGGGAGTCGGGGTCGCCGAATTCGTAGGAGAAGAGGGCCGGGTCCCAGTCGATCTGGCCCTGGATGGCCTTGGCGTAGGGATCCATCAGCAGCTTGTTCGGGTTGAAGCGGTTGCCGCTGGCGGGGTCGTAGGGACCGTGCACGCGGTAGCCGTACTTCTGGCCGGGCTGGATGTGCGGCAGGTAGCAGTGCCACACATAGCCGTCCACCTCGGTCAGTTCGATGCGCGTTTCGGTCAGGTCATCAGCCAGGAGGCAGAGTTCGACCCGCTCGGCCCGTTCGCTGAACAGGGCGAAATTGGTGCCGGTGCCATCAAAGGTCGCTCCCAGCGGATAGGCAGTTCCAGGCCAGACTTCCATCGTGCTCCTCATTTTGTGGTCAGCAGCAGAGGGCATCGGAACGCCCCGCTGCTGGTGCGAACTAATGCCTACCGTAGTGGTTGGCTGTGACTATTACGTTTCCAGGCTCCATATTTACTAAGCATGCTGACTTTACCCCAAATTTCGGGTATGGCATTCGCGACGCCGCCTGCCGTGATCGGACCACCTGTCACCGCCTCCGACGCCGCCAGCCCTGCCCGCCCGTGCAGCGCGGCGCCCAGTGCGGCAATGGCGGCCCACCGCCCCTCCGCCGCTATGCCCACCTCACTGAAGCGGCCGACGTCGGGCCCCGCCTGGGCGAGCAGCGCACCAATGACCCCGGCCAGGACGTCCCCACTGCCTGCAGTGGCGAGCCAGGGCGTACCGTCCGCCTGGCTGAAGGTCTCTCCCCAGGGTGCCGCCACGAGTGTGGTGGCGCCTTTGAGCAGGACGGTGGCTCCCGTACGGTTGGCGGCCTGGCGTACGGCGGCGAGGGTTCCGGCTTCCACGGCTTCCCGGTCCTCCCCACCGCCCAGGCGTTGGAACAGCGACGCCAGCTCGCCGGCGTGCGGGGTCAGCACCATGTGCGGGGCGAGCATGGCCGGCAACGCGGGCAGCGCGCCGGCGTCGGCAACGACGGGAAGTCCGGACGCGATGGCATCGCGGGCACGCGTCAACTGGTCATGGTCCTGCGGGCCCATGCCCGAGCCCACCAGCCATGCCTGCACCCGGTTGTCGGCCACGCTCCCGGTGCTGCACACCACCTCAGGGCAGGACTGCCGGACGAGGTCGGCCACGGCCGGCGGACCGAGGTACCGCACCATGCCGACTCCTGCGGCCAGGGCGCCCCGGCACGCCAGGACTGCGGCGCCGGGATAGTCTTCGGATCCGGCCACCACTCCCAGCACTCCGCGGGAGTACTTTTGGGCCCGCCGTGCAGGACGGGGCAGGAGGTGGGCCAGTTCGGCATCCTCCAGCCGGCGAAGGGACGGCTGCGGCAGGTGCTCCTCGATCCCGATCGGCACCACCAGGACGCGTCCAGCATGGTCCGCGCCCGGGTCCGCCAGCAGGCCGGCCTTCGCTCCCCCGAACGTCACGGTCAGGTCAGCGGAAAGGACCGGCCCGGCTGCCTCGCCGGTATCGGCGTCCACGCCGCTCGGGAGGTCGCAGGCCACCACCAAACCGCTCCTGATGCCGTCACTGACAGCCTGGACCAGGTCTGCAGCGCTGCCCCGCAGCCCGCCTTTCGCTCCGGTCCCCAGCACGGCGTCAATGACGACGTCGGCCGCGGCAGCTTCCGCCGCCAGTCCCGGGATTGCAGATTCAGTGAGCCGGTGCACCCGGCCGCCGGCGCGCTCGAATGCCGCAAGGCCAGCCGGATGGGCGGAATCGCCGGTGAGTACCGCCGTCGTGCGCATTCCGCGGGCGGCAAGGAAGGCGGCTGCGAACAGGCCATCGCCACCGTTGTTGCCCTTGCCGGCCAGCACCACCACGCGGGCACCGCTCAGGCGGCGGCCCCGGGACTTGAGTTCCTGGACGACGGCGCCGGCCAGGCCGTGTGCGGCGCGCTGCATGAGCACGTCCCCCAGGCCGGTGGCCAGGAGGGGTTGCTCGGCGGCCCGGACCTGCGTTCCGGTGTAGGCGTTGATCATGCGGCGGCTGCCTGGTCAGCCTTCGGCCAGGACCGTTGCGGTGGCGATGCCGCCGTCGTGGCTGATGGACAGGTGCCAGCGCTTGACGCCTTTGGCCTCGGCAACCGCAAGGACGGTCCCCTTGACCTGGACGGTGGGTCCGTTGTGGTCAAGGCCGATCCAGCAGTCCTGCCAGTTCATGCCGGCGGGCGCACCGAGGACCTTGGCCACGGCTTCCTTCGCGGCGAACCTGGCTGCCAGGGAGCGGGTGTTCAGTTCCCGTTCCGCCGGCACGAACAGCCGGTCCCTCAGGCCCGGCGTCCGTTCCAGCTGGCGGCCGAACCGCTCGATGTCTACTACGTCTACCCCGATGCCAACGATCATGGGCTTCATTCTACGGGGGCGCGCCTGGCCGGAAGCGGGTGCAGGGTGCGGTTTGACCCCGGAAATTGCGGTTGTCCGCCATCAGCGCAAACACCTGGTTTTGGCACGGCAGGGTTAAGGGTGAAAGCCCCGGGCCCACTGACTGGTTCAGTGGGCCCGGGGCTTTCAGCTGTTCATTGGCTGGCTGTTACTCGACGGTGACGCTCTTGGCGAGGTTGCGGGGCTGGTCCACGTCGTAGCCCTTGGCTGCCGCGAGTTCCGCGGCGAAGATCTGCAGCGGGACGGTGGTCAGCAGGGGCATGAGCAGGGTGGGGGTTTCGGGGACGTAGAAGACGTACTCGGCGTAGGCCTTGACGGCTTCGTCGCCTTCCTCGGCGATGACCAGGGTGCGGGCGCCGCGGGCGCGGACTTCCTGGATGTTGGAGACCACCTTGGCGTGCAGCGAGTCGCGGCCACGCGGGGACGGGACCACCACGAACACCGGCTGGCCTTCATCGATCAGGGCGATGGGGCCGTGCTTGAGCTCCCCGGCCGCGAAGCCCTCCGCGTGGATGTACGCGATTTCCTTGAGCTTCAGCGCGCCCTCAAGGGCCACCGGGTAGCCCACGTGGCGGCCCAGGAACAGCACGGACTTCTCCTGCGCCATGCTGCGGGCCAGTTCGCGCAGCGGCCCGGCGTTGTCCAGGATGGTCTGGATCTTCGCGGGGATCTTGTTCAGGTCCGCGAGGACGTCCTTGATCTGGCCGGAGAAGATGTTGCCGCGCAGCTGGGCGAGGTACAAGCCCAGCAGGTAGGCGGCGGTGATCTGCGCCAGGAACGCCTTGGTGGACGCCACCGCGATTTCCGGGCCGGCGTGCGTGTACAGCACGGCGTCGGATTCACGCGGGATGGTGGAGCCGTTGGTGTTGCAGATGGAGATGGTCTTGGCGCCCTGTTCGCGGGCGTACCGGACGGCCATCAGCGTGTCCATGGTCTCGCCGGACTGGCTGATGGAGACCACCAGGGTGTTCTGGTCCAGGATCGGGTCCCGGTAGCGGAACTCGTGTGCCAGCTCCACTTCCGTGGGGATCCGGCACCAGTTCTCGATGGCGTACTTGGCCACCATGCCCGCGTAAGCGGCGGTGCCACAGGCCAGCACGATGATCTTGTTGACCTGCTTCAGCAGTTCCGGATCAATCCGCAGCTCGTCCAGGGTCAGCTTGCCCTTGATGTCCGAACGACCCAGCAGGGTCTGCGCCACGGCGTCGGGCTGGTCATGGATTTCCTTCTCCATGAAGGAGGAGAAGCCGCCCTTTTCCGCGGAGGCCGGGTCCCAGTCCACGTGGTATTCCTTGCCCTGGGCCGGGTTGCCGTAGAAATCGGTGATCTCCACCGTGTCCGCAGTGATGGTCACGATCTGGTCCTGGCCCAGCTCCACCGCGCGGCGGGTGTAGTCGATGAACCCGGACACGTCCGAGCCCAGGAAGTTCTCCCCCTCGCCCAGGCCCACCACCAGCGGTGAGTTGCGGCGGGCGGCCACGACGACGTCGGGCTGGTCCGCGTGCACGGCCAGCAGGGTGAAGGCGCCCTCCAGGCGCTGGCAGGCCAGCTCCATGGCGCGGGTCAGGCCACCGTTCGCGGTGTCCCCGCCCAGCTTGTTCCTCAGGATGTCGGCCAGCAGCGCGGCAGCTACCTCGGTGTCCGTCTCGGACAGGAACGTGACGCCCTTTTCCAGCAGCTCGAGCTTGAGCTCGGCGAAGTTTTCGATGATGCCGTTGTGGATCACGGCCAGCTTGCCGCCGTCCGCCAGGTGCGGGTGCGCGTTGCGGTCCGTGGGGCCGCCGTGCGTGGCCCAGCGGGTGTGTCCGATCCCGGTCACCGTCTCAGGCAACGGGCGGGCCTCCAGCTCAGCAATCAGGTTGCTCAGCTTCCCGGACTTCTTACGCGACTCAATGGCGCCCTCGGACACCACTGCCACTCCGGCAGAGTCATAACCGCGGTACTCCAGGCGGCGCAGTCCCTCAAGGACCACATCCAGGGCACTGTGACCGTTAATTGCACCGTCAACCGGACGGCCTACGTATCCCACGATTCCACACATAGGCACAAGACTATCGGCAGCGTGCCTGTTGCTCTAAACCGGCGGCCCACCCGGCGGGGCGTTTACGGGGGCCTGCGTGACGGGCTCCGCCGCGCTGAGCAGGGCGCTCATTTCGTGATGGGCCGGGCGCGGGGCAGAATCTTTAGCGTGACTTCGCAACGCAATGAAGCGAACGGGGAGGGTGCCTCGCCGTTCGTGGAGCTGGACCGGCAAACCTGGTCCCGGCTCGCAGCCCAGATGGAACAGCCCCTTAATGAAGAGGATGTGCTGCGCCTTCGCGGGCTCGGTGACCCCCTGGACATCAATGAAGTCAGGGATGTCTACCTGCCGCTGTCACGGCTGCTGCACCTGTACGTTGAGGCGGCGGGGCAGCTGCACGCGGCCACTACCACGTTCCTGGGCGAGCAGACCCAGCGCACCCCGTTCGTGATCGGCGTGGCCGGTTCGGTTGCCGTGGGCAAGTCCACCATCGCCCGCGTGCTGCGTGAGATGCTCCGCCGCTGGCCGGGCACCCCCAACGTGGAGCTCATCACCACCGATGGCTTCCTCTACCCCCTGGCCGAACTCAAGCGCCGGCAGCTGCTGGACCGGAAGGGCTTCCCCGAGTCCTACGACCGGCGGGCGCTGCTGCGCTTCGTGAGCGAGATCAAGGGCGGCGCCGAGGAAGTGCGCGCGCCCTGGTACTCCCACGTCACGTACGACATCGTGCCCGGCAAGGAAGTGGTGGTCCGCCGCCCGGACGTGCTCATCGTGGAGGGCCTGAACGTCCTGGCTCCGGCACGGCCCCGGCATGACGGCCGCCAGGGGCTGGCACTGAGCGACTTCTTTGACTTCTCCATCTACGTCGATGCCAAGACCTCCTACATCGAGGAGTGGTACGTGGACCGGTTCCGGAAGCTGCGCAGCACCGCGTTCGCACAGCCGGAGTCCTACTTCCACCGCTACGCCACGCTGTCCGACGAGGAAGCCGAAACCACGGCACGCGACATCTGGAAGCGGATCAACGAGCCCAACCTGGAGGAGAATGTCCTTCCCACGCGGGGGCGGGCGCAGCTGGTGCTGACCAAAGAAGCGGACCACTCCATTCGCCGCATGCTCCTCCGGAAGGTGTAGCACAGGTGTGCTACCAATGCGGGTCCCCCAGCCGGCGCAGCTTCACCCGGTTCCTCGCAGCGGGGGCCGGGCTGACTGTCCTGGCAGCGTGCACGCCTGAGGCACCCAAGGCCGTGCCGGCGTCGTCCGCTGCTTCTTCCGCAGCCCCCTCCCGTGCTGCGGTCACCGCTTCAGCGGGCCCGACGGCGGAAGCCGCCACGGTGGGCCAGTCACCGGAGGTGCCGTCCCCCGCACCGTCACCGTCGCCGTCGGCGGCCCTGGCGCGCCAGTTTTCGCTTGATGACCCGGCCAGCCAGTGGGTCATCGTCAACAAGCACCGGCCCCTGAAGCCGGCGGACTTTGTGCCGGCGGACCTGGCGCGTCCCGCCGTCGCCATTTCCGCCGCGGGCGAGGCGGCGCTGTTGAACAGCACGACGGCGGCGGCGGTCGAAGCGATGTTCGCGGCCGCCGCGCAGGATGGCGTGGCTTTGGTCCTGGCCAGCGGCTACCGCTCGTACAGCACGCAGGTGACCACCTACAACGGGTACGTCGCGGCGCGCGGGCAAGCCGATGCCGACACGGCCAGTGCCCGGCCCGGCCACTCGGAGCACCAGACGGGGTGGGCGTTCGACATCGCGGACGGCGGGGGCGCCTGCAGCTTCCAGCCGTGCTTTGCCGACCAGCCAGCGGCGTCCTGGGCGAAAGCCAACGGCCACCGCTTCGGATTCGTGGTGCGGTATCCCTGGATGCTGCACCCCATCACGGGGTACTACTACGAGCCGTGGCACCTGCGGTACGTGGGCGTGGAGGCGGCCACGGACATGCTGAACCGGGGCATCGGCACTCTGGAGGAATACTTCGGCCTGGAGGCGGCACCGGCGTACCTGTAATGCCGGTGATACCGCTTCACCTGAGCGGGCCGGAGTGTAAAGGGGCCAAGTCAGGCTGCCATTCCTGACAACCCCTAAGTCCAGGCTGGCGAGAGGCCATCGGTGCCTCAAGTATTGCGCAGGATTTGAGCACCAAGATAGTCATTGCTAGCTGCGTCTCATAGATTGACGGCATGGTTATGGATGCCGGAGCCCTTTGGCTCGATCTCGTTAATGACGTTCGCTGGTATCCCTCACCTCATAACTCCCAGCCGATTAAGTTGAGAGCCATCAGTGAGACGGCGGCAGTTATTTATTATGACCTTGACCTCGGATTGCCTGCCGAGTCGTTTGGTATCCCCTTCGGCCATGTCTGTGCGGGTGTATCTTTGGAGTCGTTGTCCGTAGTCGCTGCGGCCCGCGGCTACCGGACAACGGAATTCCTTGAACACTCGGAAATGGATTTCGCCGCCGAAGACCGGCTTCATGTTATTGGCACAGTGCGATTGGAACCCGCTGCCGGTGACGACGCGCTGCAATCTGAGTCTTTACGTCGGCTAGCCGCGTTCCGCGCCAGACGAACCTCCCGCCGACCCTATGACAGCAGGATTGTGGGCGATGAGTTGCTGGTCTCTGCTTCCACAATCGCGGCCGCCCAAGGATTCGAATTCCGATCGACGGTTGATGCCGGCCTTGTTTCTTTACTCGTGCAAATCAATCAAAAGACTCTGTTTTCGGATTTGCGAAATGATGCCGTCTACGCCGAGATTATGCACTGGTTGCGGTTCTCAAAGGAAGAAGCGGCCGCAAAGGCCGACGGCTTGAGTGCGGAAACGATGATGATGCCTGGTCGGATCCTTCGCTTCGCGATGGGTCACCGCGGCATGTGGTCCCTTCCTCTGATCGGCGGTCTCATAAGGGGCCTCTACTTGCGCACAATGCATGGGGTGCGGCAACTCGGGTGGCTGGAAGGGCGGTTCGCCGAGCCCGCCGATTATTTGGAGGCCGGGCGGACGTTCATGCGGATCTGGCTTTTCTTTACGGAGAAAGGCGTCTGCCTCCATCCCTTCGGCACCGTTATCACCAACCCGGCCTCTCACGCCGAGTTTGTACAGGCTGCGGGAATACGTGAAACCGCGAACAGAATGGCTTGGATGCTCTTCAGATTCGGCTATAGCGACACCCCTCCAGCCGCCCACCGCCGCCCCGCCACCTCGACTCTGCTTAGTCCATTGCCTGAAGACATGTCACTACAGGAGCCCCTCCGTGAATAAAAGGTTCATATTCGTATTCGTGTTTCTCATGGACAGGTTTGTTGGACTGTTCACCCCGAGAATCTCCACGCACCGGATCCTGCTGATGCCGGGCATCGAGCCTTTCCGGTGGACAGCCGGCCGCTGGAGGGCATGGCGGACCTTTGAGATGGCAGCCAAACGCGTACCAGCCTATCGCGAGTTTCTCGCCGAAAACGGGGTACCTGGGAAGCTTTCACTCGGAGGCAAAACACTGACGCGGGCCTTCGCAGCGCTGCCGGAGATGGACAAAGACAGCTATATCAAACGTTGGACCATTCCCGCCCGCAGCGTCGACGGGGTGCTTCCCCGCCACGGCGTAGTGGTCGACGAATCCTCTGGAAGCTCAGGTGTTCCCACCAGCTGGGTACGGGGCCTTGAGGAGCGCCTCGCCACACGGCAGCTGCTCCAGGTGGGCTTTTCCCGGACTGCGGAAACGCTCAAGAAGCAGCCCTTCGTGCTCAACTGCTTTTCGCTCGGAGCGTGGGCCACAGGGATGAACGTGACGACTTCCCTCACGGACGTCACGATGATCAAATCCATTGGCCCGGACCGTGACAAAGCAATCGCCACGATGCTCGAATTCGGGCCCGACTACACCTACATCATCCTCAGCTACCCGCCCTTTTTGAAATCCTTGTTCGACGACGACCGGGTCAAATGGGAAGACTACGACATTGTTGCCGCGTTCGGCGGCGAGGGTATCAGCGAGAACATGCGGGCCCACATCACCAAGTACGCCCACAGCGCCTTTGGGTCCTACGGTGCCTCCGACCTGGAAATAAACATCGCCATCGAAACCGATTACACAGTGGAACTTCGCAAGGCGTTAGATGCCAACGCTGAACTGTCAGCACGGCTCACGCGGCAGGACGAATACGGCGTCCTACCGATGATCTTCCAGTTCAACCCGTACGACTACCTGATGGAGACGAACGCGGACGGGGAACTCGTCGTCACTATCGTGCGGAAAGAGAACGTCAACCCGAGGATCCGTTACAACATCCACGATCGAGGGCACGTGCTACGTGTACGTGAAGTCAATGCCGTGCTGAAGGACTTCGGGCTCGAAGACGTTATTCGTCAACAGTTCCTCGATCTGCCGCTGCTCTTCCACTACGGCAGGAGCGACCTGTCCGTCGACTTCAACGGGGCGGTTGTGGCACCGGATGCGCTGCGCGATGTGCTCAGCAGCGACCAAACCCTTCTCGCAGCCGTAGAAAACCACCGCCTCGTCAGTTTCGAAGATGAGCAGGGAAACCGGCAGCTGCACATTGCACTGCAACTGACGGCAAAGGCCACCCACGAGCGCACGTTGGACGAGGCTGCATACAGGAACTACATCCTCGAGCAGCTGAGAAAAATGAACGGCGATTTCAACAACGCAATCCTTACATCGGCGGAATCGAGCCTGCCCACCATTGCGTTCTATGGACGGCGCACCGGCCCGTTCACTTCTGATGGCGTGAAACTCAAGAACGAATACGTTTGGCAGCTCGGTCCCTCAGCTCCCCAAGACTGGACCCTGGACTTGGCCTTTCGGGCGCAGAAGAATCCAGCAGCCGCTATCTGATCCGTGACGTGATGTTTTCTCAAACGTGTGACGCCCCTAACCGGAAGTCCGGGGACTGGGACATGCGCTAGTTTGGTTCGTATGCTGACTGGATTCAAAAACTTCATCATGAAGGGCAACGTGGTTGACCTTGCGGTCGCCGTCGTCATGGGTACTGCTTTCGGCGCCGTGGTGACGGCGCTGGTCAACAAAGTGCTGATGCCCTTCGTCTCAGGCCTGGTGGGTGCGCCCAACTTCGACAGCTTTGGAAGGGTGGAGCTGAACGGCAACGCCATCGAGTTCGGGGTGCTGCTGACCGCTGTGGTGAACTTCCTGCTGATTGCGGCGGCCATCTATTTTGTGGTGGTGATGCCGATGAACATCATGATTGAGCGCCGCAACCGCCGGCTTGGGATCAACAAGGATGTGAAGAAGGACGCTGCAGAGGATCCGCAGGTTGCGCTCCTGACCGAGATCCGGGATGCATTGAAGGACCGGGTCTAAGCCTTTCCAACCGCAAAGTGGCCCGTCTCCCTGTTGGGAGGCGGGCCACTCTTTTTGCTGCGGTTGTTTTGAGCCGCGCCGGCTAGTTGGAGGCGAGCTCCAGCGCGAGTTCGGTGCGGACCACCTGGGCCAGGTGTTCGGCGATGGACTGGGCCGTCTCCTCGTCGGCGGCCTCCACCATGACGCGGACCACGGGCTCTGTGCCGGATGGGCGGAGCAGGACGCGGCCGGTTTCCCCAAGCGCTGCTTCCGCCGATGCCACGGCCTGGGCCAGGACATCGCTGCTGCCCACGCGGGTGCGGTCCACGCCCTTGACGTTGATGAGGACCTGCGGGAGCTTGGTCATCACGGTGGCGAGTTCCTTGAGCGGTTTCCCGGTCAGGGCCACCTGTGCGGCGAGCTGCAGGCCGGTGAGGAGGCCGTCGCCGGTGGTGGCGTGGTCGGCGAAGATGACGTGGCCGGACTGTTCGCCGCCCAGGTTGTAGCCGCCGTCGCGCATGCCCTCCAGCACGTATCGGTCCCCCACCGCGGTTTCCACGATGGTGATGCCGGCTTCGCGGAGGGCGATCTTCAGGCCGAGGTTGCTCATGACGGTGGCTACCAGGACGTCATCCTTGAGTTTGCCGGAGTTCTTGAGCGCGACGGCGAGGATGGCCATGATCTGGTCGCCGTCAACCTCGTTGCCTTCGTGGTCCACGGCCAGGCAGCGGTCGGCATCGCCGTCGTGGGCGATTCCCAGGTTGGCACCGTACTTGATCACGGCTTCCTTGAGCGGGCCGAGGTGGGTGGAGCCCACGCCGTCGTTGATGTTGAGTCCGTCCGGATCGGCGCCGATGACGACCACGTCAGCTCCGGCGTCCTTGAAGAGCTGGGGCGAGCAGCCGCTGGCCGCACCGTTGGCGCAGTCAAGGACCACGGTGAGGCCATCGAGGCGGTGCGGGAGGGTGCGGAGCAGGTGGACGATGTAGCGGTCCTCTGCGTCGGAGAAGCGCTGTATGCGGCCCACGTCGGCGCCGGTGGGCCGGACGGCTTCCTTGCCCATCTGGGCTTCGATGGCGTCCTCCACCTCGTCGGGCAGCTTCTGGCCGCCGCGGGCGAAGAACTTGATGCCGTTATCCGGTGCCGGGTTGTGGGAGGCGGAGATCATGACGCCGAAATCCGCGTCCAGGTCCGCCACCAGGTAAGCGGCCGCGGGGGTGGGCAACACCCCTGCGTCATAGACGTCGATGCCTGAGCTGGAGAGCCCGGCTTCCACGGCTGCGGCGATGAATTCGCCGCTGGCGCGCGGGTCGCGGGCCAGCACGGCGCGGGGCCGGGAGCCGTTGGAGTTGCGGTCGTGGCCGAGCACGACGGCGGCCGCCTGGGCCAGCTGCAGGGCCAGTTCTGCTGTCAGCAGGCCGTTGGCCAGCCCCCGGACACCATCAGTTCCAAATAATCTAGACACCGGTCAAGTGTAGAGGATGGGTTCGCCGGCCTCGCAGCGGGGTCCCGGATAGACGTGCGGCGACTGTCTACGGCTGCGCCATCATAAGATCCTGCTTGCGGGAGCCCATCCTGCCCATGAGACGGCCAACCCGCCCGGCAAGCAAGAGACTGGGCCGCTCGATGAATCGGTAGAAAATTTCGGTTGCTACCAGCGACAACGGGATAGCCAAGGCGGCAATCAGGAATGGATTGGTGATATGGGAAGCGAATCCAATCGATACCACGATTGGTTCGTGCACGAGATAGAGGCTGAAAGACCGAGTCCCCAGCCATTGCAGGATTCGGTTCTTTCCAAGGGCCTCGGTGGGGCGCCAGGCGATGCATGCAAATATAAGCAGCGCCCCGCCAGCGGCACTCAACGCGATGAACCCGGGAAGTTGCGGAAACAGCCATTGTGCACAGAGGAGAACTAAGGAGGCCGCCGTAATTCCTGCCCATCCCCAGGATCCAACTCTCCTACCTGTAACTCTTAGCAATTGGACGCGCGCAGCCAGCATCACCCCAATCCCAAACATCGGCAAGTAGACGGCGAAGGCCGGCAGCCGCTCGCTGGCAAGAGCGATCAAAACGAGGAGACTGAACACTCCGGCCAACCATGCTCTGTTGATTCTTATCGCCACGAAAATGTACAACGGCAAAAGCAGGGAAAATATCATCTCCCACTGCAGGGACCATAGAGGTGAATTCAGGGATCCGGGTCCCGAAAGCAGAAGCGCGTCGGAGAACCACCGCGTTGCTTCGTCATGCATATTCAGCCAGGGGCTCAACCCGCTGCTCGCCTCTCGAGGAATGGCGTCTGCCAGCGCGAGTGCAAAGACAAGGGATGCCCACACCGGCAAGTAGATCCTGACAAGACGCTTGGAGAAGTAGGCTGGCCATTTGGGGCCCGAATTGTTGACGACGGGAAGCGCGAGAACGAAGCCGGACAGAATAAAGAAGACATAGACTGCCTCCTTGCCGGCCCAAATAAGATGGACCGGAGTGTAGGTCATCCACCATAACCATGATGCCATAGGCCCTTGACCGCGACTCTCCACCGCGCCAACCAATGCGGGTGAGACAAGACAGCAATGATGAATCAGCACAACCATCGCGGCCAGGCCCCTCAACGCGTCAAGTGATGAGTAGCGCGGCCCTTTGTCAGTGACACAAATAGCCCCCATGGGCGCGACGATATCGAGTTTCGGGGCAGCAGGCCCCAGTAGCAACTACCTGCATGCAGAGGCTAGCGATTATGTGTACTACTTGGGTTCTTGCTTGCAGTACGTGTCTTTCGAAATAAGCCTCGTCACCGGCCCTTCCGGCACCCTACTCTCTGATGCATGACACCTAGCTATGGGGGCTTGGCGCTCGAAATTGTTGTACCGGTCCACAACGAAGAAGCGGTACTCGAAAGCAGCATCACTAGGCTCGCCGAATATCTCACGAATGAAATGCCGTCGACGTGGAAAATCACCATCGCCGATAATGCAAGCACTGACCGTACGTCAGTTATTGCCGCCCGCCTTAGCGAGCACATGCCGAACGTTGGATATCGCCGCCTTGAGTTGAAAGGGCGGGGTTACGCGCTAAAGGATGCCTGGAGCGCTTCCCAGGCTAAAGTGCTCGCATACCTCGACGTTGATCTGTCAACCGATCTCACTGCGCTGCCTCCACTCGTCGCACCACTCTTGTCCGGGCATTCCGATATCTCGATAGGGACAAGGCTTGGGCAGAGCTCCCGAGTGATCCGAGGTCCCAAACGCGAATTCATCTCCAGGTCTTACAACTTCCTTCTCCGTCGGACAATGCAGGTGCGGTTTTCTGACGCCCAATGCGGGTTCAAGGCCATTCGTGCGGATGTTGCCAAGCGCCTGCTTCCCCATGTCGAAGACACCGGTTGGTTCTTTGACACAGAGTTGCTGATTATCGCTGAGCGTTCCGGACTTCGCATCCATGAGATTCCGGTCGACTGGGTGGACGATCCGGACAGCAGAGTGGACATCCGGCAGACAGCTCTTGATGACCTAAAAGGAATGGTGCGGGTTGCCGGATCGCTAGTAAGGGGCGTGATCCCCGTCCAGGCAATCTACGCAGAGTTGGGGCGTCGTCCAATAGTGCCAGTCGGCCGGCCTAGCTTTTTTGGGCAGGTGCTGCGGTTTGGAGTGGTGGGAGCCGCGTCCACGCTCGTTTTCGCGCTCCTGTACCTGATGATGCAAGGGCCATTTGGTTCCCAGGAAGCCAACTTCCTGTCTCTTTTACTTACCGCTATTGGAAATACAGCTGCAAACCGCAGGTTCACTTTCGGCATCAGCGGGCCAGCAAGACTATTTACTCAGCAGTTTCAGGGCCTGATTGTCTTCTTGCTTGCCTGGGGAATAACCTCATCGTCACTGATGGTGCTGCACGCAGTAAGTCTGGACTCAGCACCGAGCATGGAACTCCTGGTCCTCACCGGGGCCAATGTCCTCGCCACGCTTATTCGATTCGTGCTCCTTCGCCTCTGGGTATTCCGGCCTCGGCACAGCAATAAGCATTCGACTGTGCTGGCCATGCGGCCTGCAGGACAGGCTGTCCGTTGAGTATCAAGGAAAGCCTCCGCCTTCCTACTCCTGCAAACAACATCCAAAAACGCCATCTACCGTGGGAACATATAGGGCTCGCAGTGCTCTTAGCAGGCACCGGAGTGTGCTTCATTTGGGGTCTGGACCAGAACGGCTACGCCAACCCTTACTACTCGGCAGCCGCACTTGCCGGATCGCAGGACTGGACAGCGTTCTTCTTCGGCTCACTCGATGCCGGGAACTTGATCACGATCGACAAGCCGCCACTGAGCATCTGGATCATGTCATTGTCTGTCCGGCTTTTTGGACTTAATTCCTGGGCTCTCCTGCTTCCTCAGGCGCTTATGGGCATCGCCACAACTTGGCTTGTCTACAAGATCATGCGGCGCAATCATGGCGCCGCACCAGCGCTTCTCGGAGGCCTGATCTACGCGACCACGCCTGTGGTTCTGCTGATGTCACGCTTCAACAATCCTGAGCCTCTGATGGGGCTCCTTATGGTAGCGGCAGTCTATTTCACGATCCGTGCGATGGAACAAAACGGGTGGACTTGGTATCTACTTGCCGGCGGAGCATTGGGGCTCGGATTCATGGCAAAGCAGATCCAGGCTTTCCTCGTCATTCCGGGTTTGGTGGTGGCCGTGCTTCTACTGGGTGCGGGCACCTTGAGGTCACGACTTGGCCGACTTCTGGCGGCCTTATTCACGCTGATCCTGACAGGAGCGTCTTGGATGGCGGTGGTGGACCTCACGCCGGCCTCATCGCGCCCATACGTTGGCGGGTCCGTGTCCAACAGCATGTTGGAACTGACACTTGACTACAACGGGCTTGCCCGTTTCTTACGTTTCGGCAGTCAGCCCCAGACGGCGGACGCAGCAAAGTCTCCTCTCGGAGATCTTACGTACGATGGGGGGCTTGGCAGACTCTTCAACGCCAATTTTGCCAACGAGGGTGCTTGGCTGCTCTTCTCTGCACTTATCTGCGCGGTTGCTCTGATGGTTCTCCAGCGGCAGTCAGGACGCGATAGGGCCTCGTCCCGATTGATGATTATCGGCGTCGTATGGCTCCTTTCAGCGTTTTTAGTAGTCAGCTTTATGGGCACCATGACGCACACCTATTACATCTTTTCCACGGCCGCGCCGGTCGCGATAGTGGTTCCTCTTGGGCTGCATCTGCTCTGGAATCAGCGCCAAAGGTTGGTACCTCGTGTTATTGGTGCGTTGTTGATCTCCGGAACGGGATACATAGCGTTTCGCATATTCCAGTACAGTGACGAATGGGGGCAATGGCCCGCTGTTGTGGCTTGCCTAACGGTCTTTGCGACTGTGGGCTGGCTTCTCTGTCAAAAGCCAGTGAGTCAGCTTCTAACACTTAGTCTCGTTACTTTTACCTTGGTCCTCGCACCAATCCTGACGGACGCGATCACCCTTGCAAAACCCCAGGCAGGGACAAATCCACTGTCGGGCCCTGTCAGCAACAACCCACAGGCGCTCTCATCCCATCTTGAGGCTGCACGACTCGGGAACCCGCCCCTATCGCGACATCTTGGTTTCGGGGTCGAGCCTTCCGGCCAGGTGACCGAATTGCTCAAGTCGAGCGGGACCAAGTGGGCCGCTGCGACCTACACCGCGCAAAATGCTGCCCAATACCAGCTTGCCTCCCAGCGGCCGGTCGTGGCTCTTGGTGGCTGGCTCGGTACTGATCCAGCACCCACTTTTGAGCAATTCAAGGCCCTTGCTGGGGACGGTCAGATCGCATATTTCATTTGGCAGCAGCCAATACTGGATGCCGTTCCGCTTGGCAGGGATGCGTTGGCCATTACCGAATGGGTCCAAAAAAACTTCGACGCGAAGGACGTTGACGGTGTCAAACTATACGACCTTAGAAGTTAGAAAATTGCCGACTCCCCCGGAAAAAGAGCGCCGCCGTCCATGGGAGCTTGTAGCGCTATTGGTCATCCTGTTAGTGGCCGCTGGACTGTACACTTGGCGGCTTTCGGAAAACGGGTGGGCGAACGCGTACTACTCGGCCGCAGTGCAGTCCGGTCTTCATGACCCGACCGCCTTCTTCTTTGGGTCTGCAGACTGGGGAAATTCCATATCGGTGGACAAACCGCCTCTGAGCCTCTGGATCATGGGTTTGTCCGTGCGTCTCTTCGGTCTTAACACCTGGGCACTACTGCTGCCGCAGGCCGCGATGACGCTCGGAAGCACACTCATGATCTTCCAACTTGCTCGGAAGTATCTGCCATCTTACGCAGCACTCGTTGCTGCCTTCGTTTTCGCGACAACTCCGATAACGGTTTTGCTGGCCCGCTACAACAACCCGGACCCTCTCATGATCCTGCTAATGCTGTCCGCGTTATATGCAGGGATCCGGGCAACAGAAACCGCAAGGTCACGATGGTTGTATTTCGCGGCCGGCCTTCTCGCCTTGGGCTTCCTCGCCAAGCAGCTTCAAGCTTTCATGGTCTTGCCTGCGCTGGGTCTGGTTTTCTGCCTTTTCGTGGGACGCCCATGGCGGAAAGTGGCAACCTCACTGAGTGTGGCGGGCCTGATTCTTGCCGCAGGGTCTATGGCATGGCCGATAATTGTCGATCTCACACCAACCAGCAGCCGCCCATACGTGGGTGGATCCAAAACCAACAGTATGATCGACCTCACTCTTGGATACAACGGGCTGGACCGCCTGCTCCAACAGCAAGGTGGGCGCTCTGCAGCCCTCACGCCTCAGGAATTTCAAGGTGCCAGCTCAGATGCAGGTCTATTTCGCTTGTTCAATGCGAACTATGGCCAAGAAGCTGCGTGGTTACTGCTGCCGGCGTTAGTCGTTGCTGTTGTTGTTATAGTCCGGTCAATTCAGCGGCGTCGCACTTCCGACAGGCCGATACTAATGGTCGCCGCGGCAACCTGGATGATTTCAGCATATTTGGTGCTCAGTTTCATGGGTAACAGCATCCATTCTTACTACACGGCTTCACTCGTGGCCCCGATGGCACTGTGCATTGGCATCGGGAGCAAGCTGTTGGTTTCGTCTTCCACATCCATTGCCCGGCGTGCCGGAACTTCTGTCGCCTTGCTGCTGGCCGCACTTTTCGCAAACTTGATATGGGGTCTCAGCCCTTCCAACCCAGCCAGCGTCGCCCAGGTTTTACTCCTTGTGACGTTGGTTGCAACATCAGCGCTCACGGTTCCAACGCCCTACAAATGGCTCACCCCGCTTGCCGGCTCGGTAGCCCTAGCGAGTCTGCTTGTAGGACCTATCGTGGGTTCTCTTGTCACGGTATCGACGCCGCAACAGGGATCAAACCCGCTGTCCGGGGGGCTAACCAGAAGCCCAGCATCACTCAGCCATTTTCTCTATCAAGTAAAGAACGGTGATCCCGCAGGCGTCCATGAGCTGGCTATAGGATCCACACCCGGCCCGGGTCTGGAAGCCTACTTGCGGGCTACACCGTCCCGCTGCAAATGGGCGGGCGCAACCTACCCTGGACAGACTGCTGCCCAATTCCAGCTGAGCATTGGGCGCCCCATAATGCCACTTGGCGGTTTTGCGGCGACTGACCCAAGCCCAACGTTGGCGGCGTTCCAGAATCTGGTTCGAACTGGCCAGGTCTGCTCCTACATCCTCCAACCCGAGCAACTCAAAATTCCGGGAGTGAGTGACGAACTCGTAGCGATCCACAACTGGGTGAGCGAAACCTTTCCCGCTAAAGAAATCGATGGCATCAGGGTCTATGACCTTGCAGGCCAGAACACTCGTCCTTAGTTCTGCACACCTGCCCTTCGGGCCGTCTATACAGCAGAAGCCCGCCCCGCTGAATAGCGGGACGGGCTTCTGTGCAAGCGGGTTTAGCGCTTGGAGTACTGCTGGGCCTTACGGGCCTTCTTGAGACCGGCCTTCTTACGCTCGATGACACGGGCGTCGCGGGACAGGTAACCGGCCTTCTTCAGGGTGGCGCGGTTGTTCTCGACGTCGATCTCGTTCAGCGAACGGGCGATGCCGAGGCGCAGTGCGCCGGCCTGGCCGGAGATGCCGCCGCCGTGGATACGGGCGATGACATCGTAGGCACCTTCGAGATCGAGGATCTTGAAGGGCTCGTTGACGTCCTGCTGGTGCAGCTTGTTCGGGAAGTAGTTTGCCAGCTCGCGGCCGTTGATGGTCCACTTGCCGGAGCCGGGCACAACGCGGACGCGTGCAACGGCTTCCTTGCGGCGGCCAACAGCTGCGCCGGCAACGGTCAGGGCCGGGCGCTCCTTCTTGGGAGCAGCTTCAGCAGCTGAACTCTCAGAGGTGTAGCTGGTCAGGTTTTCCTCGGCCTCGACGACCTCGGTGGTCTCTTCGTTCTGAGCCACGATTCTCCTTGTATAGATAAGTTGTTTGGTGGCCAGGACTACTGGGCGACCTGGGTGATTTCGAAAGTCTTGGGCTGCTGGGCGGCGTGCGGGTGCTCGGCACCGCGGTACACCTTCAGCTTGCCGAGCTGCTGGGCAGCAAGGGAGTTCTTGGGGAGCATGCCCTTGATGGCCTTCTCAACGGCGCGGACCGGGTTGGATTCCAGCAGTTCCGCGTAGTTGACGGAGGTCAGGCCGCCCGGGTAGCCGGAGTGGCGGTATGCGCGCTTCTGCTCCAGCTTGGCGCCGGTCAGGGCTACCTTCTCGGCGTTGATGATAATGACAAAGTCGCCCATGTCCATGTGGGATGCGAAAGTGGCCTTGTGCTTGCCGCGCAGCAGGATTGCGGTCTGGCTTGCAAGACGACCAAGGACAACGTCGGTGGCGTCAATGACGTGCCACTGGCGGTTGATATCGCCGGGCTTCGGGGTGTACGTACGCACGGTGTTTGCCTCGTTCTTGTTCTGGCGTTCTTGTTTAGGTGTCGCTAGCTCGCGCACCTACTGTCTGCGCGCTACCGGAACAGAGGTGAGGGCTCCATGTAACCAGTCATCCTGAAGTTCCGAATGTGCACGTTGAGTAGTTATCCTGCAACCGGATTCTCAAGCGGGCACGCACCATCGGAATAGGACACGCACAACGACTACCAAGATTAGCGCGTCAGGGGGTTCAGGGTCAAAATGGGGTAGCCGGCGGCTGGTACATCGCGCGCCGGCCCAAGCTACTTAGGGGGCCGCAGTGGTATCAGCAGGGGGCAACGGTCCGACCGCTGGGCTCATGGTCGTTGCCATCGGCCTCCTGGGGCTCTTCCTCTCCCCCGTGGCCGAGCTCTTGATTTCGCGACTGCTCCCGCGACTGGGTGGCCTTCCTACGTTGCGGGTTCGGATTACGACGGCGGGACTTACCGGCATCGCAAGCGTAGCCTTTACCTTGCATTTTGGAATTTCCTTTAGCCTTCCAGCGTTCCTTTTTCTTGCACTATTAGGCACGCAGCTCGCACGGATCGACGTGGCGCTTCATTTGTTGCCAAACCCGCTCGTACTCATACTGCTTGCCGGCGGCATTCTGCTGTTTCTGTGGCCCGGTATATTCGCTAAGCAATCGGACGATCTGCTTCGGGCTGTCCTTGGAGCAGTCATTTTGTTTGTCGGCTACCTGATTCTGGGGCTTATTTCTCCCCGCGGAATCGGCATGGGCGACGTTAAGCTCGCCGCGCCCGTGGGTCTTTACCTGGGGTACCTAGGTTGGACCCAACTCCTGTACGGCGGCTTACTGGGCTTCATACTCAATGGCCTTGTTACGGTCGCAGTGGTTACCAAAAAGGGCCGGGAACAAGCCCCAGAAGTGGCTCACGGCCCCTCCATGCTGGGTGCCCTGGCCGCCGTAACGCTTCTTGTGAGCTAAGCCCCCCCCAAAGACCGTCGTCAGCTCCTCGCGTCAAGTTCCGACCACGTCCGAGTGGTCGACGAGGTACTCACATTGGTTTCCGAGTACTGACTCCATCTTCCGAGTACGCGCTTTTGCGGTTCCCGAAAAAAGTCGAGTACCACTACGCATTGTTGCCCATGGGATCAAGTGACAATCTTTTCTTAGCGAAGTCCAGCCGCTAAGGATTTATGGGGGCAGCTGGAAATTCGTTGAAATACAAATCACTTCAATTTCACCGAATTAAGGAAAATGCAATGACTTCACTCCTGGTCTCAATGACTGCTTACATCGCCGGCATCAAGGATCGTTTCGCTTCCGAAAAGGGCGCAACAGCGACGGAATACTCGCTTCTGATCGCATTTATCGCGTTCCTCATCATTGCCGGCGTCACGTTGTTCGGCAACGCCCTTAGCGGCTGGTTCTCCACCCTCGGCTCGACCGTGACGGCCTGGACGGTCTAGTTCGATCTTCCGGGATCCATCAGTGTGGGCCGCTCACGCCGCTGGCGGAAGCGGCCCACACCACTTTGTAGGTACACAACATCTTGAGGGGGAACTTTGAGGAAGCGCGGACTTGTCAGGACCGAGCGCTCGCGCGGCGCAGTCGCAGTGGAATTCGCCTTGGTCGCACCAGTACTTCTGGCCCTTGTCGCCGGCATCGTCGAGTTTTCACACACATACAACCTCCAGATTTCAGTGACCCAGGCTGCCAGGGAAGCCGCCCGGGAAATGGCCATCTCAAACAATCAGGCTGCAGCAAGAACCGCCGCGGTAGCCGGGGCACCTGGACTAAACCCGACGGCGTTTTCATACACCTTCAACCCGGGGACCTGCGCCGCAAATACGAACATGACGGTCAGCATTTCGTACACGGGCAACACCATGACGGGGCTTTTCGGCAGCACTATCACCGTTGGTGGAGTAGGAGCAATGCGATGCGGTGGTTGACGCACCCGAAGGAAAAAGAACGCGGTGCCGCTGGAGTATTAGTTGCAGTCATGATGCTCGTCCTTATTGGGGCAGGCGCAATGGCCGTCGACGTGGGCCAGATCTACTCCGAACGGGCACAACTCCAAAATGCGGCCGACGCCGGCGCCCTTTCAGCAGCGCAACAGTGCCATAAAGCCGGCACCTGCAGCGTTTCACAGGCTACGGCTTGGGCACAGGCCCTTGCGGGACCTAACTCGAATGATGGGTCAACCGACGTAACCTCCGTCGACCTATCGGTTCCCAATAAGGTGACCGTAGCCACGGCTACCCGCAACGGCTCGAATGCGTTTCTGACGAAGATGTTTGCGAGCGCACTCAACGCTCCGCCCGTCAGGGTAGGAGCCCACGCGACGGCTTCCTTTTTTCCGCCCGGATCCGGTTCCGGGTTTCCCTTGGCGCTCTCGAACAGCTGCTTCAACCTAACAGCCGCCAGCCCTACCGGCCAGGTTCAGAAGATCTCCTACAAGCCAGGCGGGACATGCACGGGACCCTCGGGGACCCAGATTCCCGGTGGCTGGGGATGGCTGGACCAAGATGCGCCCTGCCAGGCCGTTACGCAGACGGGCAGCAATGAAATTGGTTCGGACCCGGGGAACAATCCGCCGACGGAGTGCCAGACCATTCTTACTCAATGGAAGAACACAATTCTGTCTGGCGGTGAGGTGCGTGCCGTCTTCCCGGTCTTTGATGACGCCACCAATCAGGGCCAGAACGGCAACTTCCACATCATAGGCTACGCCACGTTCAAAATCTGGGGCTGGAAATTCGGCAACAACGGTGTTTATGAGTTCCGCAACAAAGCCAGCGATCCCGGAATGACACCCTCGCTCGCCTGCCCTGGCGGCAACGACCGCTGCGTCATTGGGCAGTTCGTCAAGTTCGAAACCATCAATTCAACTGGGGGAACCCCCGGCACCGGCTCCAATCTTGGAACCGTCGAAATCCGGCTCATCAAGTAGCCACGTTGTAAGGGGAAGAAATGAAAACACGCCTACTGGGAGGCATTGCCGCACTACTTGTGGCGATTATCGGAACTGTCCTCCTTGTGTCCTATGTCCAGGCCGCTGATAAGCGGGCAATGGCCGGCACTGAAACTGAAACTATCTACGTAGTGCAGCAGCCGATCCCGGCTGGATCACCTGCAGATAAAGTCATGTCGTCGGTGACCAAAAAGGAGGTTCCCAAGGCGGCCGTTGCCGACAACACGGTGACTGATCTCGGGACTCTCGATTCGAAGGTAACGTCCGTAGCTCTGGTCCCAGGCGAACAACTCTTGGCCAGTCGGATGGTGGACCAGGATGCCTATCTTGGTCCGGCACGGATCCAGGTGCCTTCAGGCCTTCAAGAAATCACTCTCAAGCTTCCCATCGAAAGGGTGGCCGGAGGCAAGATCAATGCTGGTGACACAGTGGGCGTCTTTCTTTCGCTGAATAGTGCCGGGGGCACTGATGGGCAAACCAGTTCCAGCAAGACCCAGCTCAGCTTCCACAAGGTTCTGGTTACTGCAGCCCAGTTCAGCAATGGTTCGGCCGCCCAAACGGAGGCAACCGCCTCCAATTCGGGGGCCAGTCAGGTTGCGTCGACTTCAAGCACCAAGGAACAGTCCGATGACACGTACCTGATTACGATTGCACGGGACTCAGCAGACGCCGAGCGCATCGTCTTCGCAACCGAGTTCGGGAAGGTATACCTGTCCAAGGAGCCGTCGGATGCCACCGAGTCGGGATCGAGCTTCGTAGACTCCTCAAGGTTGTTCCGATGAGCCGCTTCATCCTGATCACGCCCGACTCAGAGTTCGAAAAGCTCGTTCGTTCCGCCACCGCGGGGATCCACGGCGATCTGCACGTATTCCAAGCCGACTACCTGCCCGAGAGTCCTGGCGATATTCTCCGCCAGATGGTCGGAGAGCCGCCGGAAGTCCTCATGCTGGGGCCCGGTTTACCGGTCGAAGAGTCGCTCAAGTTGGCCGCGGTCATGGATCTGCAGTACCCGGAGATCAGCGTCATCCTTGCTGTTACGACAACTCCCGAGACCGTTCTGCAAGCAATGCGCGCAGGTGTGAGGGATCTGTTGGACCCAGGCTCGGATCCGGACACGATCCGCGTCATGCTCGAGCGGGCCAGCCTGGCCGCGGCAGGCCGGCGACGGGGGCTGGCTCCGCAAACATCCGAACACGCTGACCATGCAGATGGACGTGTCATTGCAGTGATGTCTCCGAAAGGCGGCGTCGGCAAGACAACGGTGGCTACGAACCTGGCTGTTGGTCTGGGCAAGGGCTCTCCCATGAGCGTCGTCATCGTGGATCTCGACCTTCAGTTTGGCGACGTGGCCAGCGGTCTATTGCTCAAACCCGACTTCACCATTACGGATGCGGTTATGGGGGCGGCAAGTCAGGACTCGATGGTCCTCAAGACATACCTGACTGTGCACCCTGCCGGCATTTACGCCCTCTGTGCTCCCAACTCCCCTGTGGAGATGGACCGGATCAGTGCCGCCAATGTCTCCCATCTACTGGAGCAGCTCAAGAAAGAGTTCCAATACGTCGTGGTGGATACGGCGCCGGGTTTGGGTGAACATGTGTTGGCCACACTCGAACAGGCCACGGATGCCGTTTGGATTTGCGGCATGGACGTACCGAGCATCCGGGGAATGCGTACAGGTTTCCAAATCCTTGATGAGCTAAACCTCGTCCCGGAGATGCGCCACATTGTGGTGAACATGGCGGACCGCCGGGCGGGGTTGAGCTTGAAGGATGTTGAAGCCACCATCGGGGCGCCTGTTGACGTGGTGCTGCCTCGTTCCAAGACCCTTCCCTTCTCGACGAATAAGGGTGTTCCTGTCCTGCAGGACGGAGGCCGGGACCCGGCACTTAAAGGGCTGCGGCAGTTGGTTGACCGCTTCAGGCCAGATTGGGAAAGCAGACCCCACAAGCAACTTCACAGAAGGGCGGTAGTGCAATGAGTCTTTCGGACCGGTTCCAGAAGCTTCGCGGCGATTCAGCGTTCGAGCAGGAAGTGGAACCCCGCGCTTCTGCAGATGTGTTTGCTGTGCCCGCCCAGCCAGCCACCCTTGGTCGGATTCTCGAAGCCAAGACGGCGGCCGAAGCGCAGCCGGGCTCCTCCGAGGTTCCACAAATCGCATCGGTGGCCAGCGATGCTTTGAACTCGCTCAAAGAGCGCGCGAGCCAGGCTTTGTTTGAAAGACTCGGCGCACGGATTACCGATTCGTCCATTGACGAGGCCGAGCTCCATCAGTCGGTCAAGGATGAGCTCAAAGCCGTCGTCGAGGCGGAACAGATTCCGCTTACCGCCCTCGAACGCCAGCGGCTAATCCGGGACATCGTTGACGATGTCCTCGGACATGGACCCATTCAACGTTTTCTTGACGACCCTGCAGTAACGGAAGTCATGGTCAACCGCTTTGACCAGATATACGTTGAACGCCAGGGACAGCTTCACCTCACGGACACGAAGTTCACATCTGATGATGCGCTGCGTCGGGTTATCGAGCGCATTGTATCCAATGTCGGTCGTCGTATCGATGAATCATCGCCCTTGGTTGATGCGAGACTTGCCGACGGATCCCGGGTCAATGCCATCATTCCACCTTTGGCGGTAAACGGGCCGGCTCTGACCATACGTAAATTCGGCCGTGATCCGTTGACTGTTCATAATCTGATCGCCATGGGCAGCCTTTCGCCGGAAATGGCCGAACTGCTTAGGGCCTGCGTTCTCGCCCGACTCAACATCATTGTTTCGGGTGGAACGGGAACCGGTAAGACAACGTTGTTGAACGTCCTTTCATCATTCATCCCCGCTGCGGACAGAATCGTCACCATCGAAGATGCCGTGGAACTCCAACTGCAGCAGGACCACGTGGTTCGTCTCGAGAGCCGGCCACAAAACATTGAGGGCAAAGGCGAAGTCTCAATCCGCGATTTGGTCCGGAATTCCCTTCGTATGCGCCCCGATCGCATAGTGGTTGGCGAGGTTCGCGGAGGTGAATGTCTCGACATGCTTCAAGCCATGAACACCGGCCACGACGGTTCCATCTCCACCGTGCACGCCAATTCTCCCAGGGATGCCATCGCACGATTGGAGACCCTCGTGTTAATGGCGGGCATGGACCTTCCTTTGCGTGCCATCAGGGAACAAGTGGCATCCGCAGTGAACCTCATCGTCCACATCTCGCGGCTGCGCGATGGCAGCCGACGCGTTACCCACATCACAGAAGTGCAAGGGATGGAGGGAGATGTGGTCACGCTTCAGGATGCCTTCGTATTCGACTATTCAGCTGGAGTTGACGCAAGCGGCCGATTCCTAGGAAAACCAATTCCGACCGGCGTCCGCCCACGTTTTACCGATCGCTTCGCCGAGCTTGGCATCCCGATTTCGCCTGCTGTCTTCGGCGGCCAAGCCGTCAGGGGGCGGTGAAGTGGATTCCGATCAGTCTCCCCTCCTCCTTGTCGGCGGACTTCTACTCTCCTATCTGGCTTTGGCCCTCTTGATTGCAGTCGCCTTTAGGTCCAGAACACAGCTGCCGTTGTCACGCCGACGGCCAGGCGACACAACGATCCACTCGTCGAACCTCACACGCCTGACAAACCAGGCCGTGGAATCGCTGAACAGGCGCATTCACCTGCGTCGGTTCTCAGTAGTCAGTACTGAGAAGTTTGAGAATGCGGGCCTGCGAAAACAGCCGGGCGATTATCTCCTGGCTGCTGGTTCTATCACTTTCGTGGCTGTCGTTTTTGGTTTCTTGCTCGGTGGTTTGCTCTTTTCGATTCTGCTGCTGGTTCTGACTCCAATAGGCCTGGTCCTGTTCCTAAATCTGCTCGTGGCTCGTCGGAGGAAGAACTTCGACGAGCAGGTACCCGACACTCTGAACATGCTGGCCGGTGGACTGCGAGCCGGGCACAGCCTTCTTCGCTCGATCGACGCTGCCGCCGAGGAAAATGAGGCACCGATGAAGGAAGAACTAAATCGGGTGGTCACTGAAACCAGGATCGGAAGGGACTTAGGTGAATCCCTTGCTGATGTGGGGACCAGGACGAACAATGACGACTTCCGGGCCATTACAAGGGCTATCGAAATTCACCGCGAAGTTGGCGGAGACCTCGCCCATGTGTTGGACAACGTGGGCGAAACTATCCGCGACCGAAACCAGATCAGGGGCCAGGTTCGGGCCTTGAGCGCCGAAGGGAGAATGTCCGCCATCGTTCTCATGGCACTCCCGGTTGTCATGTTCATTGGCCTCACGCTTTTCAACCCGCTCTATTCCAGGGTCTTTCTAACTACGGTTCCTGGTTACCTCATGATCGCCGTGGCCATCATTCTGCTGACTTTGGGCGGTTTTTGGCTCAGCAGACTCATCAAACCGAAGTTCTGAGAAAGGGAGCAACTCATGCAGACCATTGCTTACGCCGCCATACTGGCGGTAATTGCACCTCTCTCGGTCATGACTTGGCTGGCCTTCACCGGCGACCGTGCCGGGCTGCGGAACATCCAGTCAAACTTGGGGCGTATCGCCCGTCCTAACGGTTCAGCTTTCACCGCCAACGGACAACTTGAAGAATTCAGCAGGCGGGTCACACCCAAGGGCTACACGGCATGGCTGGACAAGCAACTTGCGGGTGCCGGGCGTCCGAAAGACTGGCCTCTTGGCCGCATCATCATGGTGAAGCCGCTCCTTGCCCTCTCAGGCGCGATGTTCGGCATCTTCCTGGTGGCAGCGGACCCTTCCGGGATAAAAGTATTCCTCATGGTCGTGATGACGGCCGTGGCCTATTTCCTTCCTGACATTTTGATTCGCAACTACGCGCAAAAACGCCGCGAACGCATCAAACTGGACCTCCCGGACACCTTGGATCAAATGCTCATCTCTGTGCAGGCCGGCCTCGGCTTCGAAACGGCGATGGCGCGGGCAGGACAGAACGGTAGCGGACCACTTGCTGACGAGCTCATCAGGACACTGCAGGACATCCAAGTGGGCCGGTCGCGTAAGGAAGCGTACGCCGCCATGGCAGAACGGGTAGACGTTCCCGATCTCCGATCGTTTGTCCGAGCCGTAGTGCAGGCAGACACCTACGGAATTGCCATAGCCAATGTGCTTAATGCCCAGGCGAAGGATATGAGGGTGAAGCGCCGCCAGCGAGCGGAGGAGCATGCGATGAAGATGCCAGTCAAGATGCTTTTCCCTCTGATCTTCTTCATCCTTCCCACATTGTTCGTTGTAGTACTGGGGCCAACAGTCCTCAGCATCATGGAAGTATTTGCGAACAAATAAACCCAGCACGCAGAAGCCTCGCGCCCCTGCGTCACAAAGACCGGACCCCCTCGGCACCCAGAACCGAGGGGGTCCTTTTGCGTGCCCAGCGCTCATGGAAAGACAGCATTAGCGCAGGAAAAACCCAGCGGCTGCGCATTGAAAGGGCACCCGGTAAAGGCTTTGCGCAGGATGCTGCAAGATCCGGTCAATGTCGCATCAAGCGTTGCTAACTTCGTTTCAGTGCTGGTGCAGGGCCAGCCGATCCGTCTCGCTCAGGAGTCAAAATGCTTTCTCTCTACACCACCCTCACGACCCGCCTTCGCAGCGAAAAGGGTGCAACTGCCGTTGAGTACGGCATCATGGTCGCGCTCATCGCCGTCGTCATCATCGCCGCCGTCACACTTCTCGGGGGAACGTTGACAGATCTCTTCACCCAGGTTCAGTGCACGATGACCAAGGGCACTTTCACCCCTGGTGTTGACGGTGCGGCCGCCACCTGCGCCGCTGCCGCTGGCTAAATAAGAAGTTCCGTTGGCAGAGTGGCGGGTGCGACGCTCCCCACCGCCACTCTGCTTTCGCTCAACAACAATGACCGGTCGAAAGGCACCATCATGTCCCGATCATCCGAACGCGGCGCAGCCGCGGTCGAGTTCGCGATCGTGGTGCCGGTCCTGGTCATGCTGCTGTTGGGCATCATGGAATTCAGCCGGGCCTACAACGCACAGGCCTCGCTATCGGCGGCCGCCCGCGAAAGTGTCCGCGTGATGGCCATTTCCAATGATCCTGTGGCATCGCGCACCGCAGCCAAGAATACGGCTATCGCTCTCAAGCCATCGCTCGCGGATTCCAACATCACCTTCAAGAATCTCGATTCGGGCACCGCAACTTGCGCGTCGGGCACCCGAATGAAGGTCACCATCACCTACACCCTCTCAACCATGACTGGAATAGCAGGACCCTTCACCATGACAGGGCAAGGAGCCATGCTGTGCGGAGGCTGAAACTACCCCCTGAAAACAAGGACATCGAACGCGGCGCCGTGAGCGTCATTGTTGCGCTGATGCTGGTGGTCCTGCTCGGATTCGGTGCCATGGCGGTCGACGTGGCAATGATGTACTCCGAGCGAACCCAGCTGCACAACGGAGCCGACTCCGCCGCGCTGGCTATCGCGCAGAAATGTGCCAAGAATCCCAACGATTCGGACTGTTCCAACACTTCGTCTCTGGCTAAAACCCTGGCGAACAGTAACGCCAACGACGGCCTCAGCAACCTCAAGTCCGTTACGATCGACACGACAAACCGCAAGGTGTCGGTCTCAGTTGCATCCCAGGAGGCAGGGCACACGCCCAATCAGGTGTCCCTCTTCTTCGCCCGCGTCCTAGGGATCAACACGGCTGAGGTCAACGCGCCGGCATCCGTGCAGTGGGGCAGCCCCACCAAGGGCTTGGCTGCTTTTCCCATCACCGTTTCCGTCTGCCAGGTGCGAGGACAGACTGGCGTGCTGCAGCTGCTTCAGTTGCACGGTACCGGCGCCAACCCAAGCTGCAATTACGGTCCCTCCGGCGCAGCGGTGGAGGGTGGCTTCGGGGGTCTCAAACAGGATCCTTCGGCATGCGGCGCCACCATCGACATCTCGAAGAGCACCGCCGGCGGAGACACTGGAAACAACCCCCCGCCCTACTGCGACACCCTCTTGAATTCATGGGCGGCCGATATGACCGCCGGCAAAGACGTTATTGTTCTGATTCCCGTCTTCAACGCCGTCACCGGGACAGGAAATAATGCCGTCTTCGGGCTCACCACCTTTGCCGCTTTCAAGGTATCCGGTTGGAAATTCGGCCCCACAGGCCTTCCCTACACGTTCCGCAACAGGACGCCGGACGTACCGGCCGCGGTGCAGTGCCGGGAACCATGCCGCGGCATTATCGGCACCTTCGTCAAATACGTTTCCCTGGCCAACGGCTACACGCTGGGCCCAGTCAACCCGGACGGCGCCACCATTGTGGCAATAGCAAGCTAAAACGCAACACCCTATCTGTGAAAGCAACAGGAGCAGTCAGTGAAGTCACGTATGTTGGCCGGTGTATCAGCAGTGGTGCTGGCCATCATCGGAGCGGTTCTTATCGTCACCTACGCCCAAGGTGCCGACCAGCGCGCCATGAAGGACATGGACCCCACCGGGGTGATGGTTGTGACCAAGGCCGTGCCGGCCGGCGCTTCCCTCGACACCGTAAAAGCGTCCGTGACCATGCAACAGGTACCCGCCACTGCTGTTTCGAAGACCGCCCTGAAAAACCTCGACGATTCAGCCGGCAAAGTCGCCGCCGTGGACCTGGTCCCCGGCGAGCAACTCCTGGCCGAACGACTGGTTGATCCGAAAGACGTCAAGTCCAGCGGTGCAGTAAAAGTGCCGGCCGGGTTGCAGGAAATCACCTTCGAACTCGAAGCCAAGCGTGTAGTGGGCGGCCGCATCGAGGCCGGGGACCACGTGGGTATCGGTTTCAGCTTTGGCGCGGGCGCTGACAAGACCAAACCAGGCGAAGGAACCACCCAGCTCACCCTCCGCAAGGTTCTTGTCACAGCGGTCCAGAGGGCCCCGCAACCAAGTGCCAAGCCCACGGATGGCACGAATCCCCAGGACACTACGCTCCCGCAGGGATCGTTCATGGTCACCGTCGCCGTGAATGACATCGACGCCACCAAGATCATCTACTCCTCGAACAACGGTGACCTCTGGCTCACCAAGGAGCCCCTTGACGCGCAGGACAACGGCGGCTTCATCGCCAGGAAGGACAACGTGTACAAATGAGCCGCTTCGTCCTCCTCTCCCCCAGCGGCGACTTCGACCAGAAGCTGCGTTCCGCCGTCGCCCATGGCCTGCGCGGCAGTGTGCAGACAATCTCGAGCGACATCCTCCCCGCCGGCCCGGCGGAACTGTTTGCCCTCCTCAACCAGGAACAGCCGGAGGTCCTCATCATCGGCCCCGACGTTCCCTATGAAGAGGCGTTGCGTTTCGCCAAGGTCTTCGACGTCCAGTTTCCGGGCCTCAGCCTGGTCCTGGTCAGCGACGTGGACCCGTCCTTCCTCCTGCACGCCATGCGCGCCGGCATCCGGGACATCCTCAGCCCCCAGGCGGATGCAGCCGAAATACGGGTACTGCTGGAACGCGCCTGCCAGTCCTTTGCCACCAGGCACCGCGGGGCCGAACCGCAGCAATCAGAGAACGGCAAGGGCCTGGTCATCGGCGTCTTCTCCCCGAAGGGCGGCGTGGGCAAAACCACCCTGGCCACCAATATCGCCATCGGCCTGGGCCAGGTGGCGCCCATGAGCGTGGTCATCGTGGACCTGGACCTCCAGTTCGGGGACGTCGCCTCCGGCCTCTACCTCAACCCCGAACACACGGTCACGGACGCCGTCACCCCCGCCGCCGCCCAGGACTCCCTGGTCCTCAAGGCCTTCCTTACCGTGCATCCGGCCGGCATCTACGCCCTGTGCGCACCGCCCAACCCGGTGGACGCGGACCACATCACCCCGGACCAGGTCAGCCGGCTGCTGGAGCAACTGGCCCAGGAGTTCCAGTACGTGGTCATCGACACCGCCCCCGGCATGCCGGAAATCGGCCTCGCCGCCATGGAGCAGTGCACCGACGTGGTCTGGGTCAGCGCCATGGACATCCCCAGCCTCCGCGGCCTGCGCTCCGGACTGGAAGTCCTCCGCCAGCTGGACATCATGCCCGAATCCCGCCACGTGGTCCTGAACATGGCCGACGCCAAAGCCGGCCTGAACGTCCAGGACGTCGAATCCACCATCGGCGCCCCCGTGGACGTCAGCGTCCCACGATCCCGTGCCGTGGCGCTGTCCACCAACCGCGGCATCCCCGTCCTCCAGGAATCAAAGAAGGACCCCGCGGTTAAAAGCCTCCGCCAGCTCGTGGAGCGCTTCAACCCGGCCTGGCGCACGCAGACCCAAAGGAAGCTTCACCGAAGGGTGGTCATCTGATGAAACTCTCCGAACGCATCAACGCGGTCCAGGGCCGCAACCAGGCTTCTGCCGCGGGATCGGGGTCGGCCACGGCCCTGCTTGAGCCCCCGCAGCCGGCGCCTTCCCCAAGCGCCGCAGACGGTGCGGAACGGCACCTTCCGGCGCACGCCGCCGTCGTCCATCCAACGTACGACGACGGCGCGCAGCAGGTGCCCACGGCACCCCGGGTGGACGTCTTCGCAGCCATGAAGGACAGGGCGGCCACCGCCCTCTTCGAACGCATGGGCACGCGGTTCAACGACGCCGCGGTCACGGAACAGGAACTGCGGAGCACCGCCAAGAAGGAACTCACCCGCATCATCGACGCCGAGCAGGTGCCGCTGACGCCGGAGGAGCGCACCCGCCTGGTCCAGGACGTTGCCGACGATGTGCTGGGCTACGGCCCCCTCCAGCGCCTGCTGGACGACCCCGCCGTCACCGAAATCATGGTCAACCGCATGGACCAGATCTACGTGGAACGCAAGGGCAAGCTGACCCTCAGCGAGTCCCGCTTCAGCTCAGAGGAACACCTGCGCAAGGTCATCGAACGGATCGTGTCCAAGGTGGGCCGCCGAATCGATGAATCCTCGCCCCTGGTGGACGCCCGCCTGGAAGACGGCTCCCGCGTAAATGCGGTCATCCCGCCGCTGGCCGTGGGCGGCTCCTCCCTGACCATCCGAAAATTCAGCAAGACCCCGCTGACGGTCCGCAACCTGATCGACTTCGGGACCCTGACCCCGGAGATGGCCGAACTGCTGAACGCCTGTGTGAAGGCCAAACTGAACATCATCGTCTCCGGCGGCACGGGCACGGGCAAGACCACGCTCCTCAACGTCCTGTCCTCATTCCTTCCGCACGACGAACGCATCGTCACCATCGAGGACGCCGTGGAACTTCAGATCCAGCAGGACCACGTGGTCCGGCTGGAAAGCCGGCCGCCCAACACCGAAGGCAAGGGCGAAGTCACCATCCGCGAGCTGCTCCGCAACTCCCTCCGTATGCGCCCGGACCGGATCGTGGTGGGTGAGGTCCGTGGCGGCGAATCACTGGACATGCTCCAGGCCATGAATACGGGCCACGACGGCTCCCTGTCCACGGTTCACTCCAACTCCCCCCGCGACGCCGTGGCCCGCCTTGAAACCCTGGTGCTGATGGCTGGCATGGACCTCCCGCTGCGGGCCATCCGCGAACAGATCGCCTCCGCGGTGAATCTGATCGTCCAGATTTCCAGGCTCCGCGACGGTTCCCGCCGGATCACCCACGTCACCGAGGTGCAGGGCATGGAGGGCGACATTGTCACGCTCCAGGATGCCTTCGTCTTCGACTACTCCGCCGGCGTCGACGCGCACGGCCGGTTCCTGGGCAGGCCGGTGGCCACGGGCATCCGGCCGCGGTTCATCGACCGGTTCGAGGACCTGGGCATCCACGTGTCCCCGGCAGTATTCGCCGGGCCGCTGTCACCGGGCGCCAAGTAGGGACGCGGCCATGATCATCGCCATTGGAAGCGTCCTCCTCCTGGCAGCCATCTGCCTGCTCGGTGTGGCCGTGCTCCTGCCGAGCGCCCCGGCGGTGCCGCTGGACCGCCGTCGTCCGTTTGAACCGGAGCCGCCGTCCTCGCTGTCGCGCCTTGCCCTGTCCGGGGTCAGGTCCTTTGAACGGCTGCTCGCCGGCCGGAACGTCAAGCTCTTCTCCCGCGCGGAGCTGGAGAACGCCGGCCTGCGCCTCAGCCAGGCCGAATTCTTCCTGCTGGTGGGCATCGGCGCGTGCGTCGGGATGCTGGTCGGCACCGTGACGGTGAGCCCCCTCGTGGGGGTGCTGCTGGCCCTGCTGGCACCCTTCGCGGGCAAGCTCGTCCTCGGATTCCTTGCCGGCAAGCGCCGCGGCGCGTTCGACAGTCAGCTGGGCGACACACTGCAGCTGCTCTCCGGCGGCCTCCGGGCCGGCCACAGCATCCTGCGCGCCATCGACGCCGCCGCCACGGAGTCCCAAAAGCCGACATCGGAGGAGATGCGGCGGGTGATCACCGAAACCAGCCTGGGCAGGGACCTGCTGGCCGCGCTGAACGACACCGCGGACAGGATGAAAAACGAGGACTTCGTGTGGATCTCGCAGGCCATCCAGATCAACCGGGAAGTGGGCGGCAACCTGGCGGAGGTGCTGGACCAGGTGAACGAGACCATTCGCGAGCGCGCCGAGATCAAGGGCCACATCAAGGCACTGGCCGCGGAGGGAAAGTTTTCCGCGTACATCCTGATCGCCATGCCGTTCGGCATCGTGGCCATGCTGCTGGCCGTAAGCCCCAGCTACATGAACTCGATGTTCACCCATCCCCTGGGCTGGGTGATGATCGGCGCCTCCTTTGTCCTCATGACCATCGGCGCACTCTGGATGCGCAAGATCATCGACCTGAAGTTTTGAGGACCCCATGAACCTGATCGTCCTCCTCTCCGTTCTCCTGGTCTGCATCCCCCTGGCGGCCCTGGCCTGGTCCGTCCTGACCGTGGACAAGCAGGGGCGCCTGGCCGTCTCTGACCTGCTCTCCCGCGGCGCCCCGCCTGTTGCAACGGCAGCCGCCGGAGCGCCGGGGCTGCTCGAGGCCATAGGCCGGCGCCTCACTCCCCCGGCCTATGTGGCATTCCTCGACCGCCTCCTGTCCCTCGCCGGCCGGCCCGCCTCCATGCCGCTGGGAAAAGTGCTGGGATCCAAACTCGCCATCGGCCTGGCCGGGGTGGCAATGGGCGGCTGGCTGGCAGGCGTGGGAAGCAGCCCGCTGATGAAGCTCGCCGGGCTCTTCGTCCTCTTCCTGGGCTACTTCATCCCGGATCTCCTCCTGTACAGCAAGGGCCTGGAGCGGCAGAAGGCGATGCAGCTGGAACTGGCCAACACGCTGGACCAGATGCTCATTTCGGTTGAGGCTGGGCTGGGCTTTGAAGGCGCCATGGCCCGTGCAGGCGAGAACGGCAAGGGCCCCCTTGCCGAAGAACTTGTCCGCACCCTGCAGGACATGCAGGTGGGACGCAGCCGCCGTGAGTCCTACATCGCCCTGGCGGAACGGACCAACATCCCGGAACTGCGCAGCTTTGTGCAGGCCGTGGTGCAGGCGGACACGTACGGAATCGCCATCAGCCGGGTCCTGCGCGTCCAGGCGAAGGTCATGCGGGTCAAACGGCGCCAGCGGGCCGAGGAAAAGGCCATGAAGCTGCCCGTCATGATCCTCTTCCCGCTGTTGTTCTTTATTTTCCCGGTCCTTTTCATTGCCATTCTGGGGCCGGCCGTGATCAATGCAGTGGTGACCTTCAGCGGCCAGTAAAGATGCTCAGCGCGGCGGCAAGGTTGTCTCAAGGTTTACACAGAATGATGAAAAACAGGACCCCGAAGCATTTCCAGGAAGTAGCCTTGAACAATGAACAGTCCCGATCCCGGTTCCAGCGGAAAGAGCCCCGCTGCGGACTTCCCGCTGTCCGGGGTCGGTTTTCCTCCCGCTCCCGCTCCCGCCGGCGTGGACCCCTCACTGGAAGCGGCCGCCCTCTTGCCGTTGGTTGACGCCGCAGTGCTGGCGGAACTCGAAGATGAGCTGGCCGGGTCCGGACTGGCGCAGCGCTTCGCCAGGGACTACGCGGCCATGTGGGACGTGCGGCTGGCCCGGCTGGGAACAGCGGTGCTGAGCCGGGACGGGGACTCTGCCCTGGACGCGGTCATCAGCCTCAAAATCAGTTCCGCCATGGTGGGCGGGGTACGGCTGGCAAAGCTCGCCGAACTCCTGGAGGGCCTGATCCGGCGGGGTGACTTTGTCCAGGGCCAGGCGATGATGGCAGGCGTGGCCCAGGACGGGGCACGCACCGTGTCCGAACTGCAGTCAACCTACATCATGGAGAACGGCTAGCAGTTAAGCATCGTCCGGCCGCCTCGGCGCCAGCCGGTAACCCACCCCACGGACTGTCTGCAGCCAGCGCGGGGACAACTGGTCCTCTTTGAGCTTGCGCCGCAGGTTTCCCACGTGGACCTCCACCGCCCGCTCGTCCGCCTCGCTGATGTAGGTGTCCCGGTCATAGAAATCGCCCCGCACCGCCCGCACCAGGTCCGCCCTGGTGCACACGGCACCACCGCCCTTCAGCAACACGTGGAGCAGGTCGAACTCGCTGCGGGTCAGGCCCAGCGGCTCGCCCTTGACCTCCACGGTGCGTGTCCGGTGGTTCAACAGGAGTCCGTTGTGCCGCAGGACGCCGGGCTCGAGCTGCGCGGCGGCAGGAACCGGTGCCTGGCCCCCGTGTGACGCGGATTCATGCTGCTCGTTCACCTCGTGGCGCGGCCTGCGCATCATGGCTGCCACCCTTGCCCGGAGTTCCCTGGGCCTGAACGGCTTGGCGATATAGTCATCCGCGCCCGCATTCAGTGCTGACAGCAGGTCCGGTTCGTCGGTCCGGCCAGTCAGCATGACCACGTACGCGTTGCTGAAATTCCGGATTCGCCGCAAAACCTCGAACCCGTCGATATCCGGCAGGCCGATATCCAGCGTCACAACGTTGGCCTGCTTAGTGCGGACCACCTCAACCCCGGCCCGTCCGTCAGCCGCCGTATGAACTTCGAAGCCCGCCTGGGTCAAGACACCTTCGAGGAGGTTGCGTACGTCGTCGTCGTCCTCGATAACCACCGCTACACCAAGATCGTCCATTGCTACCCCTGCGCCAGGCGGAGATGGCCCCCCATTGGCCCAGCGCCAATGCCATTCCCGCTCCAACAATTTATACGCTACTAGTAAGCCCGGCTGTTCACATACGAATCGACACTGAAAATTGAAAAGTCAATTACTATGACAAGACATGTGCATTATCCAAGGGAAAGGGTGCTGGCCAAGGTAACTGGGGGGAATTGCTACACTTGGCGGCGCCTGCTTTCCGGACCTAAAGGGGTACGAGTCAGAAACATGGCCGAGCCGTTGTTCCAGCGTGGACCCGGACGCATCTTCCGGCGGCTGGGAACCCGCGCCCAAGTGGCGCTGTGCCAGCTCCCCCTTACCTTCCTTGTGCTTGTCATTGCCGTGGCCACCCCCTTCGCCTGGCCCTCGCTCATGCACTCCCCCTTGTACGTGGCCGGCCTTGCCCTGAACGCGGTTTTGTTCCTGGGCTGCTTCCTGGTTCCCTGGGAACGCCTGGCGCACCGCCCATACCTGCTGATCCCCGTGCTGGACTTCGCGCTGATCGGGTTCCTGCGCAACGGCGCCGCTCCGCTCCTGCCGGGCCTCGCGGTACTGGTGGTCTTCCCGGTCATCTGGCTTTCCGCCTCCGGCATGCTGGCGCGCAGCAGCCTGGTGCTCAGTTTTGCGGGGCCCTTCCTGATCATGGTTCCATCTGCCGTGGGCCATTTCCCCACCGTCACGGCCTCGGACCTCACCACCGTCCTGCTCTTTCCCGTGATGATGCTCGCTGTATCCCTGGCCATCCGCTTCGCGAGCGTAAGCCTCCGGCAGCAGCAGCGTGAACTGGCGGACAAGGACCGTGAACTCCGCGAACTGCTGGCCGCAAGCCGGGAACGGGAGAAGCTGCTCGAAACTGTATTGGAGGCCACCGACGTCGGAATTGCCGCCGTCGACCGCTCCGGCCACTTCCTGGTGTCCAACAGCCGCCAGCGCAACTTCCGCCGTGTCACGGGCGCTGACGACGCCCTCCCCGGCCAGGGGCACCAGCTCATCTTTGGACAGGACCGGCGCACGCTGCTCCCCCGGGACCGGCGGCCCATCAACAGGGCCATGGCGGGTGAGTCTTTCGCCGACTACCTGGTGTGGGCCGGCGAAGGCCCGGAGCAGCGCGCCATATCCACCGCCGCCCGCCCGCTGGTCGGCGAGGACGGCCGGCTGACCGGGGCAGTGGTGGTCTACACGGACGTCACCGGCTGGGTGGAGTCCCTGGCCGCGAACCAGGAGCTGGTGTCCAACGTCTCGCACGAGTTCAAGAACCCACTGAACTCGATTCTGGGCAACGTGGACCTGGTCCTGGACGACGCCGACAGCCTGCCCCGGCAGGTGTCCCAGCGCCTGCTCGTGGTGCAGCGCAACGCGGAACGGCTGCTGGACCTGGTGGCCGACCTGACGGCCTCCGCCTCCACCACCTTGAACGTCCACCCCAAGCGGACCGACCTGGCCAGCCTGGTGGAGACCAGCCTGGGTTCCGCCCAAGCCCTGGCGCAACGCTCCCACGTGGAGATCGCCGCCGACGTCCCCTCGCCGCTGTGGGCCTACGCGGATCCGCTCAGGATCGGACAGGTGCTGGACAACCTCGTGTCCAACGCCATCAAGTACTCGCCCGACGGCGGCAAGGTCAGCATCAGCGCGGACGCGGACCGGCAGTGGGTCCGGCTGAGCGTCACGGACACCGGGATGGGCATGTCCA
Organism: Arthrobacter sp. StoSoilB19; assembly: GCF_019977275.1. Taxonomy (NCBI): domain Bacteria; kingdom Bacillati; phylum Actinomycetota; class Actinomycetes; order Micrococcales; family Micrococcaceae; genus Arthrobacter; species Arthrobacter sp. StoSoilB19. The sequence goes on from NZ_AP024650.1 coordinate 3,067,402, forward strand.
GCGAGGACGCGGCGAGGGCTTTCAACCGGTTCTTCCGCGCCGAGACCGCCCGGAAGGCCGCCATCCCGGGCGCAGGTCTCGGTCTGTCAATCACCCGAATGATTGTGGAGCGGCACGGCGGGACGATCGACTGCGAGAGCGGCGAGGGCCAGGGCAGCACGTTTACGGTGACGCTGCCGGCCGAGGGTCCACCCCCGGCGTTCTAGTCAGGGTTCGCGGAGCGCCCGGGTCTGTTCGGCGCGGGCCAGGAGTTCGCTGTCTGAGGGGTAGGCCACTTCCTCAAGCACCAACGGATGCGGGGCGGCCAGGACCGACTTGGCGTCCCGCTTCTGCAGCAGCAGCCGTTCGTGCAGCCAGCCCGGCTCCACAACGCCTTCACCCACGTACAGCGCGGAGCCGATGAGGGCGCGCACCATGTTGTGGCAGAACGCATCAGCCTGGACGGTGGCCACAATGACGCCGTCCTCGCCGCGCCTGAACTCAAACCGCTGGAGTTCCCGGATGGTGGTGGCGCCTTCGCGCGGCTTGCAGAAAGACAGGAAGTTCTGCAGGCCCAGCAGCTGCGAGGCGCCCTCGTTCAGCAGTCCCACGTCCAGCGGATTCTTGTGCCACAACGTGAAATACCGCTCCAACGGATCCCACAGGGCGGGCCCGTCTGCGATCCGGTAGCTGTAGCGGCGCCAGAGAGCCGAGAAGCGGGCGTCAAAGCCCACAGGTGCCAACGAGATGTCATGCACTTCCACGGCCCCGTGAAGATCGCCCAGGGCCCGGTTCAATGCCCCGCGGAGCCTGCGCAGCATGGCGACGGCGGGATCCAGTTCGTGCCCGCGCGGCAGGTTCTGCCACTCGTCTTCGGTGAGGTCCAGGTGGACCACCTGGCCGCGGGCGTGCACGCCGGCGTCGGTCCGTCCCGCCACGGTGACACGCACCGGACGGCGTACCAACAGGGCGATCGCCTCTTCCAAGACGCCCTGGATAGTGCGCCGTCCCGGTTGCAGTGCCCACCCGCTGAACGGGCCGCCGTCGTACGAAAGGTCAAGCCGGATACGCAAAAACCCGCCGCCCCCTGGAACGGGGGCCGCGGGTTTTTGGTGGTTCACAGACCTAAGTCTATGCGAAGAGAATCAGCGAATTACTTCGCGTCCTTCTCTTCGGCGGCGGGAGCCTCGGGAGCTTCCTCAGCGGCGGGAGCCTCTTCGGTTGCAGCCTCTTCAGCCGGAGCCTCAGCAGCTTCGGTCTCCACGGCCTCAGCCTCGGGAGCTTCTTCTGCAACGGGTGCAGCAGCAGCTTCCTTCTTGTCGGCATCGCGCTTGGCCGCGGAGGTAGCCTCGGCTACGACGGCCTGCTTGGCGGAGACCGGCTCGAGGACCAGTTCGATGACAGCCATGGGAGCGTTGTCGCCCTTACGGTTGCCGATCTTGGTGATGCGGGTGTAGCCGCCATCGCGGTTCTCCACAGCCTGGGCGATGTCGGTGAACAGCTCGTGGACGATGCCCTTGTTGCTGATCAGGCCGAGAACGCGGCGGCGGGAAGCGAGGTCGCCACGCTTGGCGAAGGTCACCAGGCGCTCTGCGTACGGCTTCAGGCGCTTGGCCTTGGTCACCGTGGTGGTGATCCGCTTGTGCTCGAACAGGGATGCTGCCAGGTTCGCGAGCATGAGGCGCTCGTGAGCCGGGCCGCCTCCGAGGCGCGGACCCTTAGTGGGGGTAGGCATAATTGTTTCTCCTCATGTGGAAGCCGTGGGCGGCACACCGTGGTGCTGCCCTCCGGCCAAGGTCTGGTTTAGAGTTCGTCGTCGCCGAAGGCGGCGTCGTCCTCTTCGATTGCTGCGGCGCGTGCTGCGAGGTCAAAACCGGGAGGCGAGTCCTTGAGGGACAGGCCCAGTTCAACCAGCTTTGCCTTGACCTCGTCAATGGACTTTGCACCGAAGTTGCGGATGTCCATCAGGTCAGCCTCGGAGCGGGCAACGAGTTCACCCACGGTGTGGATGCCCTCACGCTTGAGGCAGTTGTAGGAACGGACGGTGAGGTCCAGATCCTCGATCGGCAGTGCCATGTCGGCTGCCAGGGCAGCGTCGGTGGGCGACGGGCCGATCTCGATACCTTCAGCTGCGGTGTTCAGCTCACGGGCCAGACCGAACAGTTCCACCAGGGTGGTGCCTGCGGAAGCGACGGCATCGCGCGGGGCGATGGCCTGCTTGGTCTCGACGTCGACAATCAGCTTGTCGAAGTCGGTGCGCTGCTCAACACGGGTTGCTTCCACGCGGAAAGTAACCTTCAGCACCGGCGAGTAGATGGAGTCGACCGGGATACGGCCGATCTCTGCATCGCCGGACTTGTTCTGAGCTGCCGAAACGTAGCCGCGGCCGCGCTCGATGGTCAGTTCGAGTTCGAACTTGCCCTTCGAGTTCAGCGTGGCGATGTGCAGATCCGGGTTGTGGAATTCGACGCCGGCCGGCGGAGCGATGTCCGCGGCGGTGACGACTCCGGGGCCCTGCTTGCGCAGGTAAGCCACGACGGGCTCGTCGTGCTCGGAGGAAACCGACAGGCTCTTGATGTTAAGGATGATCTCGGTGACATCTTCCTTGACACCCGGAACCGTGGTGAACTCGTGCAGCACACCATCGATCCGGATGCTGGTTACGGCAGCACCGGGGATGGAGGAGAGCAGGGTACGGCGGAGGGAGTTTCCGAGGGTGTAGCCGAAGCCCGGTTCCAGCGGTTCGATGATGAAACGCGAACGGTTTTCGGAGACTACCTCTTCGGAGAGGGTGGGGCGCTGTGCAATGAGCACTTAGGTTTCCTTTCGGCGAGCATCCGCTATATGACGCAACACAGGTGGTGGAAATTCGGTCTGAAGACTTAACGCGCTGGGCTTGCCCGGACCATCGCTGGTCCGGGCAAGCTCCTGCTGCGGAAAAGAATTAGACGCGGCGGCGCTTCGGCGGGCGGCAGCCGTTGTGGGCTGCGGGGGTGACGTCCTGGATGGAGCCAACCTCGAGGCCTGCGGCCTGCAGCGAACGGATTGCCGTCTCGCGACCGGAACCCGGTCCCTTGACGAAAACGTCTACCTTGCGCATGCCGTGCTCCTGCGCACGCTTGGCAGCGGCTTCAGCAGCCATCTGTGCAGCGAACGGGGTGGACTTGCGCGAGCCCTTGAAGCCAACCTCACCGGAGGAAGCCCAGGAAATAACAGCGCCGTTCGGATCCGTGATGGAAACGATGGTGTTGTTAAAGGTGCTCTTGATGTGCGCCTGGCCAAGCGCGATATTCTTCTTGTCCTTCTTACGCGGCTTGCGAACCGCGCCACGAGTCTTCGGGGGCATTTTTTCTCCTACAGAAAGTTATTGGGGAAAGTCCGTAAATCCCGAGCGGGGATTTTAACGGGCCTTCTTCTTGCCGGCGACGGTACGCTTCGGGCCCTTGCGGGTACGTGCGTTGGTCTTCGTACGCTGACCGCGTACGGGCAGGCCCTTGCGGTGGCGCAGGCCTTCGTAGCTGCCGATTTCAACCTTGCGGCGGATATCTGCTGCTACTTCGCGGCGAAGGTCACCCTCAACCTTGTAGTTGCCTTCAATGTAGTCACGCAGCTCAACCAGCTGGGCGTCAGTCAGGTCCTTGACGCGAACGTCAGCGCTGATGCCCGTGGCAGCCAGGGTTTCGTGTGCACGGGTCTTGCCCACGCCGTAGATGTAAGTAAGCGCAATTTCCAGCCGCTTTTCGCGGGGAATGTCTACGCCAGCGAGACGAGCCATAGTGGCAGTACTCCTTGATAAACCGGAGGTCGTAGGCAGTACACCCGCATGTTCCATGCGGCCCCAGCCTCCGACCGGGGGTTAGCTGTCCGGACTCTTTCGAGCTCAATGTTCCAGATCAGCTTGTGCTGCCTTTATTTACTTGCGTGGGTTAGCAACCCAGGATTTCCTTCAGGGAAGGAAATTAGCCCTGGCGCTGCTTGTGGCGCGGGTTCTCGCAGATCACCATGACCCGGCCATTACGGCGGATCACTTTGCACTTTTCGCAGATCTGCTTGACGCTCGGCTTGACCTTCATGGCGTTCCTTTGCGTGTAGCAGTGTGGTCAACTGGAGCAGCGGTCAGCTTGTGCTGAAGCCGCCCAGCAATTTACTTGTAGCGGTAGACGATACGACCACGGGTGAGGTCGTACGGGCTCAGCTCCACCACTACGCGGTCCTCGGGGAGGATTCGGATGTAGTGCTGACGCATCTTTCCAGAGATGTGTGCCAGAACGATGTGCTTGTTGGTGAGCTCAACGCGAAACATCGCGTTAGGCAGCGCCTCGGTCACAACGCCTTCGATCTCAATGACCCCGTCCTTCTTGGCCATACCCTCCGCTAACTGTTGTTGCCGCAGTCCCGCCGGAATGCACCGGGCATGACCACGAACGTTTTTGTTGGATCGATTGCCGCCTCCAGGCCCAAAAGGGCGTGGCAGTCCAGACAACCAACAAACAACACTACCCCGTTGGCCGGTAAAAGTTAAATCGGCCATAGTAGCCTACGCCGGGCGGTACGCACCATATTCGCCTGCTGGAGTGCTGACGCCTGCAGCGCTGGCCACGCCGTCCAGGATGGCCAGGCGGACGACGTCGGCTGCCGCACTCTGCAGCGTAATAAGGCTGACCTGCCGGGCAGCTTCGTCCGAGCGGTCCAGTGCCACGGCACCGGTCGCCAGGCAAAAAACGGTGTCCCCGTCGGCGAGGGTGTGGCTGGGATTCAAGGCACGGGCAATCCCCGCGTGCGAGGCAGCCGCCGTGCGCTTGCACTCGGCCGCATCAAGGACGGCGTTCGTGGCCAGCACGGCAAGGGTGGTGTTCGTCGTGGTCGCTGCTTTGATTGGCGCTGGAAAGCCAGGTTTGGTCTGGTCGAACGGGAGCCCGAGTGCGTTGACTATGGCCAGCGCGCCGACCACTACCCCGTTCTCCAGCGTGACCGACGCCGTGCCAACTCCCCCTTTGTAGTGCCCCCTGCCAATAAGTGCCCCGGTTCCGGCACCCACGTTGCCGCGTTCGACGACGTGCCCTTCCTTCTGTGCTGCCGCGGCGGCCGTTGCCGCGTAGCCCATGTCCGGCGTCGGCCGTGCCTTGAAGTCGCCGCCCCTGCCAAGGTCGAAGATCGCGGCAGCGGGGACGATGGGCACGACGCCCCCGGGAACGGCGAACCCCCGCCCGTTCTCCTCGCACCAGCGCTGGGCACCGGCCGCGGACGCCAGCCCGTAGGCGCTGCCGCCGGTCAGCACCACGGCGTCCACCGACCTGACCAGGGTGGTGGGGTCAAGGGCGTCCGTTTCATGTGTGGCAGGGCCGCCGCCCTGGACCTCCACCGAACCCACGCAGCCCGGCGGCGGCAGGACCACGGTGACGCCGGTCAGCCAGCCCCCGCTGTCCTTGTGGACCTGGCCTACCCGGATGCCCGGCACGTCGGTGATGGTTCCCATTCCCCTATTCTCCCCTCTGTGAGCGCGCCCCTGCCGCATCGCGGGACTTTGTGCGAGACTGCATTCAACACAGCGTTAACGGGCGACGAAGCCTTGGATAACAGTCCCCTGACAAGGGCATATGCGGGTTTCAGCCCCCTGACGGTCTGGTGTAGTAGTCCCTAGATCAAGCCAGGGCCGGCCACGAGCAGGCTCCCAACCCGGGAGAGACACGCATGACCCGTCAACTCGCCCCCCACCCCGCCGCCAAACCCAAGAGGCCTCCGGGGCGGTCCGCGAAAATCCCTAAGCGCCGGTGGACTGCACGGACCCGCAGGGACTTCTTTGTCTTCCTGGCCATGGCGCTGCCCAACCTGGTGCTGATCGCCGTCTTCACCTACCGGCCGCTGTTCAGCAATATCTATTACTCCACCCTCGACTGGACCCTTGGCTCCCCCACGGCCACCGTGGTTGGCCTCAGCAACTACGTCACCTTCTTCACCAGCAATGATGCGCCGAAAGTCCTGGGGACCACGGCTGTGTTCACCGTGGTCACGGTGGGCGGCTCCATGGTGCTGGGCCTGCTGGTGGCGCTGGCACTGAACGCGAAGGTCCGCGGCACCACCTTCGCCCGTTCGGCCGTCTTTGCCCCGTACGTACTCTCCGGCGTCGGCGTGGGCCTGGTGTGGCTGTTCATCTTCGACCCCGGCTACGGCGTCCTGGCCTGGCTGCTGCGCGGCATCGGGCAGCAGAGCCCGCAGTGGATCAACGACCCCCAACTCTCGCTGGTCATGGTGATCCTGGTCTACGTCTGGAAAAACCTGGGCTACTGCGCCGTGGTGTACCTTGCGGGGCTCCAGTCCCTCCCGGCGGATGTCATGGAAGCCGCGTCCCTGGACGGCGCCAACGGATTCCGCCGCTTTGTCAGCATCTCGCTGCCGCTGCTGTCCCCCACCACGTTTTTCCTCCTGATCACCACCATGCTCAGCTCGCTGCAGGCCTTCGACCTCATCCGGATCATGACGCCGCTGGGCACCGGCACCAGCACCTTGATCTACGAGGCCTACCTGCAGGCCTTCGGGGCGTACAACAGGGCCGGCTACTCGGCAGCCATTTCCGTGGTCCTGTTCGCAATCCTCCTGGTGATCACCGTGCTGCAGCTGCGGTTCGTGGAACGAAAGGTGCATTACTCGTGACTTCCCTTTCCCCGGTCAGCCCCGACCCCGCAGCTCCCGCCATTGCCGGACCGGAGCCAAGCCTCCACCGTGACCGGCCGTTCTCCCGCCGCAACCTCATCCGGACCGTGGTGGCCGGCTACCTGCCGCTGCTCGTGGCCACCCTGGTGGTGTTCCTGCCCCTCCTGTGGATGGTCCTGAGCTCCTTCAAGACGTCCGGCGAGATCGTCACCACGGACCTGAAGATCCTCCCTGAAAGCCTGGACCTGCAGAACTACCGGACCGCCATGACCACGGTGCCGTTTGGGCAGTTCTTCCTGAACAGCACCATCGTTACCCTGGCCGGGGCCACCATCAAGGTGCTGCTGGCGATCCTGACGGCCTATGCCCTGGTGTTTGTCCGCTTCCCGTTCCGGAACTTCATCTTCCTGCTGATCCTGGTGGCCCTCATGGTGCCGCCGCAGGTGTCCATCCTGCCCAACTTCATCCTGATCGCCGGCATCGGCGGGAAGAACACGCTGTGGGGCATCATCCTCCCCGGCCTTGGCACCGCGTTCGGAACGTTCCTGCTCCGCCAGCACTTCCGCACGCTTCCCGCCTCCATCCTGGAATCGGCCGAGGTGGACGGTGCCGGCCACTGGCGCCGGCTCTGGCAGATCGTGGTTCCCGTCTCGGTCCCGTCCATCGCCACCGTGGCACTGGTGACGATCGTGACCGAATGGAATGACTACATCTGGCCCCTCATCATCACGGACCGCCCCGAAACCATGACCCTGCCCGTGGGTCTCACCCTGCTGCAGAACAACGAAAGCAACGCCGCCGGCTGGGGCGTCCTCATGGCCGGGGCGGTCCTGGTCATCGTTCCCATCCTGATCATCTTCGCGGCCCTCCAGCGCTACATCGTTGCGGGCCTCACCCAGGGCAGCGTAACCGGCTAAGCTGCCGGCCGCCGTCGTACTTTCCAACCTTTACCAAGGCAACAACCGAAAGGAACCGTCATGACACTGCACCTGGACCGGAGGCATTTCCTGGGCCTGGCAGGGGTATCCGCCTCTGCAGCTGCCCTGGCCGCATGCGGCGGACCATCAACAACCGGCGGCGGCCAGGCTACCTCCCAGGCAGCCGAGATCGACTTCAACGGCGTGAAGCCCGCCGCCAAGATCGACTTCTGGTCCAGCCACCCTGGCCAGTCCCAGGAGGTGGAGAAGAGCCTGATCGACAAATTCCACGCCAAGAACCCGGACATCACCGTCAACCTGGTCACCGCCGGTGCCAACTACGAGGAAATTGCCCAGAAGTTCCAGACCGCCCAGGCCGCTAAGTCGGGCCTGCCGGGCGTGGTGGTCCTGTCCGATGTCTGGTGGTTCCGCTACTACACCAACGGCAGCATCATTCCGGTTGACGGCCTTATCAAGCAGCTGGACATGAAGATGGACGACTTCCAGCAGTCGCTGGTCAATGACTACAAATACGACGGAAAGCAGTGGGCACTGCCCTACGGCCGGTCAACGCCGCTGTTCTACTACAACAAGGACCACTTTGCGGCGGCTGGAATTCCCGACCGTGCCCCGAAGACCTGGGACGAGTTCAGTCAGTGGGCACCCAAGCTGAAGGCAAGCTCGGGCGCGCAGTACGCCTATATCTACCCCGCACTCGCCGGGTACGCGGGCTGGACGCTGCAGAACATGCTGTGGGGCTGGGGCGGCGGCTGGTCCAAGGAATGGAACATCACGTGCGACTCCACCGATTCCGTGGCGGCCCTGCAATGGGCGCAGGACTCCATCTACAAGGACAAGTGGGCCGGTGTTTCGTCCAAGGAAGCGGCGGATGACTTCTCGGCCGGGCTGACCTCCACCACCATTTCGTCCACCGGTTCGCTGCTGGGGATCCTGAAGTCGGCCAAGTTCAACGTTGGTGTTGGCTTCCTGCCGGGCGGTCCCAAATCCCAGTCGAACGTGTGCCCCACGGGCGGCGCCGGGCTGGGCATCCCCAGCGGGATCACCAAGGAGGAACAGCTGGCCGCCGGCAAGTTCCTGGACTTCGTCACCCAGCCGGAGAGCACGGCGGAGTTCTCGGCAGCCACCGGCTACATGCCCACCCGCAAGTCCGCGGACATGGCGGCCGTCCTGGCCAAGACGCCACAGATCAAGACCGCCATGGACCAGCTGGCGGTGACCAAAGTCCAGGACAACGCCCGGGTGTTCCTGCCGGGCGCCGACCAGGAAATGGCCAAGGCCGCCGCCAAGATCCTCACCCAGCAGGGCGACGTCAAGTCCACCATGACGGACCTGAAGAACACGCTGCAGAGCATCTACGACCGCGACGTGAAGCCGAAACTGAAGTCGTAGCACCTGGCCGACGCGCAAAAGCCCTGGCGACACCCACTTACAGGTGTCGCCAGGGCTTTTGCGTGTCGTGCGTGAAGGCCCGCGTCGCTTACGGAATCGGCGCGTCGCCTATGGGATCGGCACGGGGGTGACGCCGAGGGGCAACAGGTGCTCCGCGCCGCCGTCGGGAGCTGAAAGCACCCAGATGCCTTTTTCGTGCACGGCCACGGAGTGCTCCCACTGGCAGGAACGCTTGGCGTCGGTGGTTACCACCGTCCAGTCGTCATCCAGGACTGCCGTGTCAATGCTGCCGCGGACCAGCATGGGCTCGATGGCCAGGCACAGGCCCGGTTTGATCTTGGGCCCGCGGTGGCTGGTGCGGTAGTTCAGGACGTCCGGTGCCATGTGCATCTCGGAGCCGATGCCGTGGCCCACGTAGTCCTCCAGGATGCCAAGCGGTTTGCCCGGCACAGATGAAACGTAGTCGTCGATGGCGGCTCCGATGTCTCCCACATGCGTGCCGGTTGCCAGTGCCGCGATCCCCCGCCACATCGCTGCATGGGTGACGTCGGACAGCCGCTGGTCCTCGGGGTCCGCGTTTCCCACGATCACCGTGCGGGCGGAGTCCGAATGCCAGCCGTTGACGATCGCGCCGCCGTCGATGGAGATGATGTCGCCGTCCTGCAGGACGCGGCTGCCGGGGATGCCGTGCACCACTTCCTCATTGACGGACGTGCAGATGGTAGCGGGGAAGCCGTGGTAGCCCAGGAAGTTGGACTTGGCACCTGCCTCGTTGAGGACTGCGGCGAAGACGTCATCCAGGTGCTTGGTGGTGACCCCCGGCACCGCGGCGGCAACGGCGGCATCCAGTGCACGGCTGAGGACCAGGCCGGCCTCATGCATGGTGCGCATCTGGGCGTTGTTCTTGAATTCGATGCGGGGCTGGCCGAAGGCCATGGTGTGTCCTTTCAAATGGCTGAGGCTCCTCCCGGATGCCGGGAGGAGCCTCGATAAACCGGGCGCCTGGGGTCAGGCTGCCTGTGCGGCCTTGATGGCCTGCATTACGCGGTTGGTGACTTCGTCGATGGGACCGATCCCGTCAACCTGGGTGAGGATGCCGCGCTCGGCGTACTTTGCCACCACGGCTTCGGTCTGCTCGTGGTACAGGTCAAGGCGGTGGCGGATGACGGCTTCGTTGTCGTCGCTCCGGCCCGTTTCCTTGGCCCGGCCCAGGAGGCGGTGGACCAGTTCCTCGTCATCGGCGGTCAGCTGCAGGACCACGTCGAGCTTCTCGTCGCCGTCGGCGAGGATCTCGTCCAGGTAGTCCACCTGCGCGGTGGTGCGCGGGTAGCCGTCAAGCAGGAAGCCGTTCTCGACGTCGGACTCGCCCAGGCGGTCGCGGACCATCTTGTTGGTCACGCTGTCCGGAACAAAGTCACCGTTGTCCATGTACTTCTTGGCCTCGATGCCCAGAGGGGTTTCACCCTTCACGTTGGCCCGGAAGATGTCACCGGTGGAGATGGCCACAACGCCGAGGCGTTCTGAGATCCGCTCCGCCTGCGTTCCTTTTCCGGAACCGGGAGGTCCAATAATCAGCATTCTCGTCATCGCAAAAGCCCTTCGTAGTGACGTTGTTGTAGCTGCGCATCAATTTGCTTTACGGTCTCCAACCCAACGCCCACCATGATCAGGATCGAGGTGCCACCGAACGGGAAGTTCTGGTTTGCGTTGATCAGTACCAGTGCAACCAACGGGATCAGCGCCACGAAGCCCAGGTAGAGGGCGCCGGGCAGGGTGATCCGAGAGAGCACGTACTGCAGGTAATCAGCGGTCGGCCTGCCGGCGCGGATACCTGGGATGAAGCCGCCGTACTTCTTCATGTTGTCTGAGACTTCTTCAGGGTTGAAGGTAATCGCGACGTAGAAGTAGGTGAAGAACACGATCAGGACGAAGTAAACCGCCATATAGATCGGGTGGTCACCGCGGGTGAGGTTGTTGTTGATCCATTCAACCCACGGTTGCATCGACTCGCCGTTCCGGGGCTGGTTGAACTGTGCGATCAGCCCGGGAATGTAGAGCATGGAGGAGGCGAAGATCACCGGAATGACACCGGCCATGTTCACCTTGATGGGAATGTAGGTGCTGGTGCCGCCCACGGTGCGCCGGCCGATCATACGTTTGGCGTACTGGACCGGAACGCGCCGCTGGGACTGTTCCACGAAGACCACCAGCGCGACGGTGAGCAGGCCAACGGCCAGGACAATGAAGAAGGTCCCGGGGCCCTGCGAGGTCCAGATGGCACCCAGCGAGGTGGGGAACTGCGCAGCGATGGACGTGAAGATGAGCAGCGACATGCCGTTGCCCACGCCCTTCTCGGTGACGAGCTCACCCATCCACATGATCAGGCCGGTGCCGGCCGTCAGCGTGATGATGATCAGGATGGTGGTGATGATGCTGTTGTCCGGGATCACCGGCAGCTGGCAGCCGGGAAGCAGCTGCCCGGAGCGGGCCAGGGACACCAGCGTGGTGGCGTTGAGCAGGCCCAGCGCGATGGTGAGGTAGCGGGTGTACTGGGTCAGCTTGGACTGTCCCGACGCGCCCTCGTCGTAAAGCTGCTGGAACCGGGGAATGACCACCCGGAGCAGCTGGACGATGATGCTGGCCGTGATGTAGGGCATGATGCCCAGGGCGAAGATGGACACCTGGAGCAGCGCACCGCCGCTGAAGAGGTTAACGAGCTGGTACAGCCCGCCGGCGGTCTGACCGTTTTGCAAGCATTGCTGGACATTCTGGTAGTTCACACCTGGCGAGGGAATGAAAGCACCCAAGCGGAATATGGTGATGATTCCCAGCGTGAACAACAACTTGCGTCGCAGATCAGGCGTGCGAAAGGCCCGGCCAAATGCGCTAAGCAAGCGTCCTCCTGTGGTGTCAATAAGAGTGGGGGTGCGGAACTTGATAAATCCCGACAACCGAGTCTAACGGTTGAATGTGCCGTGCGAACAATCCGCGCCAGCGCGCATGCGCCGGATGGCAGGAAAATATCGCCCGGCGGATGTGAAAAACTCCCGGTATCCGGGGCCGAAGCCCGCGGATACCGGGAGTTCAACAGCTGGCGCCGTCCCTTAGAGGGCGGTGGTGCTTCCGCCTGCTGCAGCAATCTTTTCAGCGGCACTGGCCGAGAATGCGTGGGCGGTGACGTCAACCTTGACGGTGATGTCGCCGGTGCCCAGCACCTTGACGGGCTGGTTCTTGCGAACTGCGCCCTTTTCGACCAGGTTCTCCACGGTGACTGCGCCACCTTCCGGGAACAGCTCGTTGAGCTTGTCCAGGTTTACAACCTGGAACTCAACCCGGAACGGGTTCTTGAAGCCACGCAGCTTCGGCAGGCGCATGTGCAGCGGCAACTGGCCGCCGGCAAAGCCAGCCTTCACCTGGTAGCGAGCAGCCGTACCCTTGGTACCACGGCCGGCAGTCTTACCCTTGGATGCCTCACCACGACCAACACGGGTCTTAGCGGTCTTGGCACCCGGCGCGGGACGCAGGTGGTGAACCTTCAGGGCGTTCTGCTTCTCAGCAGCCTGTGCCTTATCAGCAGTGTTCTCTGCCATTTACTTCGCCTCCTCTACCTTTACCAGGTGCGGAACCGTGTTGAGCATTCCAACGGTCACGGCATCGGCGGTGCGGACAACGGTGTGTCCGATCCGCTTCAGGCCGAGGGACCGAAGGGTGTCGCGCTGGTTCTGCTTGCCGCCAATGGCGGACTTGATCTGAGTGATCTCCAACTGAGCGTCGGAGGGGACCAGGTTCTTAGCCATGACTAAACACCTGCCTTAGGGGCGAGGAGGGCCTTCACCAGTGCCGCCGGAGCGATCTCGTCGAGGGGCAGGCCGCGGCGTGCTGCCACTGCTGCCGGCTCTTCGAGGCGCTTCAGGGCATCAACAGTCGCGTGAACGATGTTGATGGCGTTGGAGGAACCGAGCGACTTGGAGAGGATGTCATGGATACCCACGCACTCCAGTACTGCACGGACCGGACCACCGGCGATAACACCGGTACCGGCGGAGGCCGGACGCAGCATTACAACGCCTGCAGCGGCTTCACCCTGAACGCGGTGCGGGATGGTGCTGCCTACGCGGGGAACGCGGAAGAAGGACTTCTTGGCCTCTTCAACGCCCTTGGCGATAGCAGCGGGAACTTCCTTGGCCTTGCCGTAGCCCACGCCGACCATGCCGTTACCGTCACCAACGACGACGAGTGCGGTGAAGCTGAAGCGACGACCACCCTTGACGACCTTGGAAACGCGGTTGATGGTGACAACGCGCTCTACGAACTGGTTCTTCTCGGCTTCACGGCCACCGTCGCGGCCGCCACGGCCACCGCGGTCGCCGCGGCCCTGGCCGCGGTCGCCACGCTCGCCGCGACGGGCGCCACCACGGCGGTCCTCGGCAGCGGGGGCAGTGGTCTCAGCAGCTGCGGCTTCGGGCGCCTTCTGATCTGCAGACACAGTGTCCTTTTCCTTGTTTGCTTCGGTCACAGTGACAGCCCACCTTCGCGTGCACCGTCAGCGACGGCGGCAATGCGGCCGTGGTACTTGTTACCACCACGGTCGAACACGACAGCCTCGACGCCGGCAGCCTTGGCACGTTCGGCAACGAGCTCGCCGACGCGCTTGGCCTTGGCAGTCTTGTCACCGTCGAATGCACGGAGGTCAGCTTCCAGGGTGGACGCGCTTGCTACGGTCTGGCCAATGCTGTCATCGACAACCTGGACAAATACGTGGCGTGCGGAGCGGTTGACCACCAGGCGGGGGCGGGCAGCCGTACCGGCAATGCGCTTGCGGATACGAAGCTGGCGGCGGCTGCGGGCAGCAGCCTTGCTCTTGTTCGTACGCTTCTTGTTAATGGAGATGGCCATGGTTACTTACCAGCCTTTCCGACCTTGCGGCGGATGACTTCGCCGGCGTAACGGATGCCCTTGCCCTTGTAGGGGTCCGGCTTCCGCAGCTTACGAATGTTGGCAGCAACTTCGCCGACCTGCTGCTTATTGATACCTGAGACAGAGAGCTTGGTCGGTCCCTCTACTGCAAAGGTGATGCCGGCCGGAGCGGAAACGCTGACCGGGTGGCTGTAGCCGAGAGCGAACTCAAGGTCAGATCCCTTGGCCTGAACGCGGTAACCGGTACCGACGATTTCAAGCTTCTTCTCGTAGCCTGCGGTGACGCCCTGGATCATGTTGGCGATCAGGGTGCGGGTCAGGCCGTGGAGCGAACGGGAGGCGCGCTCGTCGTTCGGGCGGCTGACGGTCAGGGTGTTCTCGTCCAGGGCAACCTCGATGGGGCTGGCCACAGTGTGGGTCAGCTCCCCCTTGGAACCCTTGACGCTGACGACAGAGCCGTCAACCTTGACCTCAACGCCGGCAGGAACGGTGATGGGGAGACGTCCAATACGTGACATTATTCTCTTCCTTTCCCGTTACCAGACGTACGCGAGGACTTCGCCGCCCACGCCCTTCTTGCCGGCCTGCTTGTCAGTCAGGAGGCCGGAAGAGGTGGACAGGATTGCGATACCCAGGCCACCGAGCACGTGAGGCAGGTTGGTGGACTTCGCGTAAACGCGGAGACCCGGCTTGGAGATGCGGCGTACACCGGCGATGGAACGCTCGCGGTTCGGACCGAACTTGAGTTCGAGGGTCAGCTTCTTGCCAACCTCAGCGTCCTCTTCCTTCCAGCCGGCGATGAAACCTTCGGCCTTGAGGATGTCGGCAACGCGTGCCTTGAGCTTGCTGTAAGGCATAGACACGGAGTCGTGGTATGCCGAGTTTGCGTTACGCAGGCGCGTAAGCATATCTGCGACAGGATCTGTCATTGTCATGTGGGCTCATGCCCTTCCTCGTAACGGTTTCCGCCGTTCCCTCCTTGATGGAGCGGAGCGGCCGGACCTTTTACGTAGTTAATTAAGCTTCGGTTTTGAACGGGAAACCAAGCGCCTTGAGCAGCGCGCGGCCTTCGTCATCGGTCTTGGCGGTGGTCACAACCGTGATGTCCATACCGCGGACGCGGTCGATCTTGTCCTGGTCGATTTCGTGGAACATAACCTGCTCGGTCAGACCGAAGGTGTAGTTGCCGTTGCCATCGAACTGCTTGCCGCTGAGGCCGCGGAAGTCGCGGATACGGGGCAGGGCCAGGGTGACCAGGCGGTCCACGAATTCCCACATGCGGTCGCCACGCAGGGTTGCGTGTGCACCGATGGGCATGCCTTCGCGCAGCTTGAACTGTGCGATCGACTTGCGGGCCTTGGTAACCTGCGGCTTCTGGCCGGTGATCTGGGTGAGGTCGCGGACAGCGCCGTCGATCAGCTTGGAGTCCTTGGCGGCATCTCCAACACCCATGTTCACAACAACCTTCACCAGGCGGGGTACCTGGTTCACGTTCTCGTACTTGAATTCATCCTGGAGCGTTGCCTTGATGGATTCGGCGTACTTGGTCTTCAGACGAGGAACGATCTTCGTTGCCGGAGTCTCGAGAGTCTCAGTCATTAGATGTCCTTCCCGGAGCTCTTGGACACGCGGATGCGGACGGTCTTCTTGACACCGTTCTTCTCCACCGTGTCGAGGCGGAAGCCCACGCGGGTCGGCTTCTTGGTCGACGGGTCAACCAGGGCCACGTTGGAAATGTGGATCGGGGCCTCTACGACCTCGATGCCACCGGTCTTGGTGCCGCGCTGCGACTGTCCAACCCGGGTGTGCTTGGTGACGCGGTTGATACCCTCAACCAGCACGCGGTTGGTGTCGGTGAATACGCGCAGAACCTTGCCCTGCTTGCCGCGGTCGCCGCCGCGCTCAGCCTTGGCGCCAGTGATGACCTGAACCAGGTCACCCTTCTTGATCTTTGCAGCCATGGACTAGAGCACCTCCGGAGCCAGAGAAACGATCTTCATGAACTTCTTGTCACGCAGTTCACGACCAACCGGTCCGAAGATACGGGTACCGCGGGGGTCACCGTCGTTCTTCAGGATCACAGCTGCGTTCTCGTCAAACTTGATGTAGGAACCATCCGCACGGCGGCGTTCCTTCTTGGTACGGACGATGACGGCCTTGACCACATCGCCCTTCTTTACGTTGCCGCCCGGGATTGCATCCTTGACGGTGGCGACAATGACGTCACCGATGCCTGCGTAGCGACGGCCGGATCCACCGAGAACGCGAATGGTAAGGATTTCCTTAGCACCCGTGTTGTCGGCGACCTTGAGTCGCGACTCCTGCTGAATCACTATTTACTCCTTGCGTCGCGCCGGTTCTCAGGCCGTGATCTTGCTACGGAATGAGCCTTGCGGAACGGTTGATCGGGGTGTCTCTTGACCTGCCTGGATTTTGCCAGACCAGGCCTAAACGCCCGTGCCAGAAGCAGTTGCTCCCATCCGGTCCGGGACGGATCCCGGGCGCACAGGGGCACTATGCTGTGGCACGCTTGTTTACGAGGTTGATGACGGCGCGCGAAAGGCGCCATACAAACTCAATATCCTAGCACGTTTTCCGCCGGTCCCCATATCACCACCGCCCACCACCCCGCAAGACGGACGACGGCGTCACGCAGGGCAGCCTTTCGGCCCACCAAAGGTGCCACTCCCCCGCCAGTCCAGGCGCCGCCGTCGTCCGGCAGTCCACTACGCCCCATCACTACCTGCAGGAAATCCTCCAACGCGCCATCACCTCCCGCTGGTACGTTTCGGCAAGTGATGTGGCGTTTCCGAAAAGCGTGCAGGAAGTGATGGGGCGTCTGTGTGGGACGGACGGCCACGCCCGCTGTCCGTTAAACGAGGAAGCCCCTGCTCCCGGGAGGGAGCAGGGGCAACAGCTAAGCAGCAGGTGCTACTTGGCCTTCTCGAGGATTTCCACGAGCCGCCAGTTCTTGGTGGCGGACAGCGGACGGGTCTCGGCGATGACTACGAGGTCGCCGATGCCGGCGGTGTTCTCTTCGTCGTGTGCCTTGACCTTGGAAGTGCGGCGGATGACCTTGCCGTACAGTGCGTGCTTCACGCGGTCTTCAACCTCGACGACGATGGTCTTTTCCATCTTGTCAGAGACCACGTAGCCGCGACGGGTCTTGCGGTAACCGCGCTGCCCAGCCTTGGCTGCGGTAGCAGTTTCGGTCACGTTCTGGTCCTTTTCACTCACTTGGCGTCCTCCTCGGTCTCAGCCTTTTCAGCCTTGTCGGCCTTCTTGGTTGAAGCCTTCTTGGACTTCTTCTCTTCCTTGGCTTCCACAACCGGTGCGGCAACCTCGGCACGAATGCCCAGCTCGCGTTCGCGGAGAACGGTGTAGATGCGGGCGATGTCCTTCTTTACCGCGCGCAGGCGACCGTGGTTCTCCAGCTGTCCGGTGGCGGACTGGAAACGCAGGTTGAACAGCTCTTCCTTGGCCTTGCGGAGTTCTTCAACGAGACGCTCGTTGTCGAAACCGTCCAGCTGTGCGGGAGCCAGATCCTTGGATCCTACTGCCATTTCTACTCACCACCTTCGCGACGCACAATGCGTGCCTTCAACGGCAGCTTGTGGATTGCCAGGCGCAGGGCCTCGCGAGCTACCTCTTCATTGACACCGGAGAGTTCGAAAAGAACCCGGCCCGGCTTGACGTTGGCGACCCACCATTCCGGTGAACCCTTACCGGAACCCATGCGGGTTTCGGCCGGCTTCTTGGTCAGGGGACGGTCCGGGTAGATGTTGATCCAGACCTTACCGCCACGCTTGATGTGGCGGGTCATCGCAATACGGGCAGATTCGATCTGGCGGTTGGTGACGTATGCCGGGCTCAGGGCCTGGATACCCCACTCACCGAACGAGACCTCGGTGCCGCCCGTGGCAGCGCCGGAACGACCCGGGTGGTGCTGCTTACGGTGCTTGACTCGACGTGGGATAAGCATTTAAGCCTGTCCTCCTTCTACAGCAGCAGGTGCTGCTTCAACTGCCGGTGCTTCGGCAGCAGGAGCTGCGTCAGCGGCCGGGCGGTCGGTGCGACGGCGGCGGTCACCACGGTCAGCGCCACCCGGGCGGCCGGGACGGTCGCCACGGTTACCGCGGGACGGAGCTGCAGCAGCCTGTGCTGCCAGTTCCTTGGCGGTGACGTCACCCTTGTAGATCCAGACCTTCACGCCGATACGGCCGAAGGTGGTCTTGGCTTCGTAGAAGCCGTAGTCGATGTTCGCGCGGAGGGTGTGCAGGGGCACACGGCCTTCGCGGTAGAACTCCGAGCGGGACATTTCAGCGCCACCCAGGCGGCCCGAGCAGGCGATACGGATGCCCTTGGCACCTGCACGCTGAGCGGACTGCATGGCCTTCTTCATCGCACGGCGGAATGCCACGCGGGAAGTCAGCTGCTCTGCAACGCCCTGGGCAACAAGCTGGGCTTCCATCTCGGGGTTCTTGACCTCGAGGATGTTCAGCTGGACCTGCTTGCCGGTGAGCTTTTCGAGCTCGCCGCGGATGCGGTCTGCTTCTGCTCCACGGCGGCCGATGACGATGCCGGGACGTGCCGTGTGGATGTCCACGCGGACACGGTCACGGGTGCGCTCGATCTCGACCTTGGCGATGCCGGCGCGCTCCATGCCCGTGGACATGAGCTGGCGGATGCGGATGTCTTCGCGGACGAAGTCCTTGTACCGCTGGCCTGCCTTGGTGCTGTCAGCGAACCAGTGCGATACGTGATCGGTGGTGATGCCGAGTCGGAACCCGTGCGGGTTTACTTTCTGTCCCACTTAGCGAGCCTCCTCTTTCTCCGGGGTAGCGACTACCACGGTGATGTGGCTGGTGCGCTTCTTGATCTGAAATGCACGACCCTGGGCACGCGGCTGGAACCGCTTCATGGTCGGGCCTTCATCAACAAACGCTTCGCTGATGATGAGGTCGCCTTCGTCAAACGCCACGCCGTCGCGGTCCGCGAGGACCCGGGCGTTGGAGATTGCCGACTGAACTACCTTGAATACCGGCTCCGAAGCTGCCTGGGGGGCAAACTTCAGAATTGCCAGAGCCTCATTCGCTTGCAATCCACGAACAAGGTTGACGACGCGCCGGGCCTTCATAGGCGTTACGCGGATGTGGCGCGCAATTGCCTTGGCTTCCATTGCTTTCCTTCTCTCGTCTTTGACGTAAACGCAGGCGCCTAGCGGCGCTTGCCCTTACGGTCGTCCTTGACATGGCCGCGGAATGTCCGCGTGGGAGCGAATTCGCCGAGCTTGTGCCCGACCATCGACTCAGTGACAAACACCGGGATGTGCTTGCGTCCGTCGTGTACGGCGATCGTGTGTCCGAGCATGTCGGGGATGATCATCGAACGGCGGGACCAGGTCTTGATGACGTTCTTGGTGCCCTTTTCGTTTTCCCTGGCTACCTTCACAAAGAGGTGCTGGTCAACGAAAGGACCTTTTTTCAGGCTGCGTGGCATGTGTCCAGGCTCCTATCGCTTGTTCTTGCCAGTACGACGGCGACGCACAATAAGCTTGTCGCTCTCTTTGTTGGGGCGGCGGGTGCGGCCTTCACGCTTACCGTTCGGGTTGACGGGGTTACGTCCACCGGACGTCTTACCCTCGCCACCACCGTGCGGGTGGTCAACCGGGTTCATGGCAACACCACGGACGGTCGGGCGGACGCCCTTCCACCGCATACGGCCGGCCTTGCCCCAGTTGATGTTCGACTGCTCGGCGTTGCCCACCTCGCCGACGGTTGCGCGGCAGCGCACGTCAACGTTGCGGATTTCACCGGAAGGCAGGCGCAGCTGGGCGAAGCGGCCTTCCTTGGCAACAAGCTGGATGGATGCGCCGGCGGAGCGGCCCATCTTGGCGCCGCCACCCGGACGCAGTTCCACTGCGTGGATAACGGTACCCACCGGGATGTTGAGCAGGGGCAGGTTGTTACCGGGCTTGATGTCAGCACCGGCACCTGCCTCGACAACGTCACCCTGGGAGAGCTTGTTGGGAGCGATGATGTAACGCTTGGTGCCATCAACGTAGTGCAGGAGGGCGATGCGAGCCGTGCGGTTCGGATCGTACTCGATTTCGGCAACGCGGGCGTTGACGCCGTCCTTGTCGTGGCGACGGAAGTCGATCAGACGGTACTGGCGCTTGTGCCCACCACCCTTGTGACGGGTGGTGATCTTACCGGTGTTGTTACGGCCGCCCTTCTTGGGCAGCGGACGTACCAACGACTTTTCCGGCGTCGCCCGCGTAATTTCGATGAAGTCCGCTACGCTCGAGCCACGACGGCCCGGGGTAGTCGGCTTGTACTTACGGATTCCCATAATTTATTTCCTCGTTAAAGTGGTCTCCGCTACGCGAGCGGACCGCCGAAGATGTCGATGGTGCCTTCTTTGAGGGTGACAATCGCACGCTTGGTGTTCTTGCGGGTACCCCATCCGAATTTGGTGCGCTTGCGCTTACCGGCACGGTTGATGGTGTTGATCGATTCGACCTTGACGGAGAAGATCTTCTCCACGGCCAGCTTGATCTCGGTCTTGTTCGAACGGGGGTCCACCAGGAAGGTGTACTTGCCCTCGTCGATCAGGCCGTAGCTCTTTTCCGACACGACGGGTGCAAGCACGACGTCGCGGGGATCCTTGATGGTGGCTGCACTCACTTGGCATCCTCCTCGTTCTTAGCTGCCTTAGCGGCAACGAATGCGTCGTAGGCAGCCTTGGTGAAGACAACGTCATCAGAGACGAGAACGTCGTAGGTGTTCAGCTGGTCTACGTACAGAACGTGAACGCCGGCGAGGTTGCGCACGGACAGTGCGGCAACGTCGTTATCGCGCTCGATGACGACCAGCAGGTTCTTGCGGTCGGACACACCGCGGAGCGTTGCCAGTGCGGTCTTGGCGGAGGGCTTGGTGCCTTCAACCAGTTCTGCGACAACGTGGATGCGACCGTTGCGGGCCCGGTCAGACAGTGCGCCGCGCAGTGCAGCAGCAATCATCTTCTTGGGGGTGCGCTGGCTGTAGTCACGCGGGGTGGGACCGTGGACGATGCCACCGCCGGTCATGTGGGGAGCACGGATGGAACCCTGACGGGCGCGGCCGGTGCCCTTCTGCTTGAACGGCTTGCGTCCTGCACCGGAAACTTCAGCGCGGGTCTTGGTCTTGTGGGTTCCCTGGCGGGCAGCAGCGAGCTGGGCAACGACAACCTGGTGCAGCAGCGGCACGTTGGTCTGAACGTCGAAGATCTCTGCAGGCAGGTCAACCTGGACAGTGTTAGCCATTGAACTAGGCTCCCTTCACGGCGGTGCGTACGAGTACGACCTGGCCGCGGGCGCCGGGAACGGCACCCTTGATCAGGAGCAGCGACTTCTCGACGTCAACCGCGTGGACCGTGAGGTTCAGCGTGGTGTGACGAACGGCGCCCATGCGGCCGGCCATTTTCATGCCCTTGAAGACGCGGCTCGGGGTGGATGCGCCACCGATTGAACCGGGCTTACGGTGGTTCTTGTGGGCACCGTGGGAAGCTCCAACACCGTGGAAGCCGTGACGCTTCATAACACCGGCGAAGCCCTTACCCTTGGTGGTGCCGATGACGTCGATCTTCTGGCCGGCTTCGAAGACCTCTACGGAGAGCTCCTGGCCCAGCTCGTACTCGGCAGCATCTGCGGTACGGAGTTCGACGACGTGGCGGCGAGGCGTGACGCCTGCCTTTTCAAAGTGACCAGCCAGCGGCTTGGTGACCTTGCGGGGATCGATCTGGCCGTAGCCGATCTGAACGGCGACGTAGCCATCGGTCTCAGCGTTGCGCAGCTGGGTGATGACGTTCGAGTCTGCCTGGACCACAGTGACGGGGATGAGCTTGTTGTTCTCGTCCCAGACCTGGGTCATGCCGAGCTTCGTGCCCAACAGGCCCTTTACGTTACGGGTTGCGGTCATAGTTTCTCAGCACCTCCCTACAGCTTGATTTCGATGTTCACGTCAGCCGGCAGGTCGAGACGCATGAGCGAATCAACAGCCTTCGGCGTGGGATCGATGATGTCGATAAGACGCTTGTGCGTGCGCATTTCAAAGTGCTCGCGGCTGTCCTTGTACTTGTGCGGAGAGCGGATCACGCAGTACACGTTCTTCTCCGTCGGCAGCGGCACGGGGCCGACTACCGTTGCGCCTGCGCGCGTGACCGTCTCAACGATCTTCCGTGCTGAAACGTCAATGACCTCGTGGTCGTATGACTTCAGCCGGATGCGGATTTTTTGTCCCGCCATGTCGCCTGACTCTCTTTCAGTCTGTGCTTCCCCGGTTTAGGGCTGCCCTGTTCACTTACTCGTTGTATGGCTGCCGAAGCATTTGAGGTCGTAACCACCATCCGCCGCACAAACTGAATCCGGATGAATCCGGGTTCCTCACCTTGCCGGCGTAACCGACCCCCGCGGTCGGGCGTGTCGCGCTGGGCGCACATATAAATCCGCAGTTCCATGGGGGTGGGTTATGTTTGGTCTTCAGCTTGGACCCTGCACCCGGCATTATCCGGATCGGGACGCGAAGAAGCGCTTGAACAACTCATCTAGTATGCCGGAAATCCGCGGCAGATGCGAATCGGCTCCGGGTCCGGGCTGGTCACCGGCCATTGCCGCGGACCCGAACGCGCTGGATGATAGGGAGCATGACCCTGGAAGGCACTGAATCGGTGACCGAACTGGCCGGACGCGTTCCGCCGTCGTTCACGCTTGGCGTCGCGGCGGCGGCGTTCCAAATTGAAGGCGCACTCAAGGCCGGGGGCCGTGGGCCATCGGGGTGGGATGCCTTTGCGGAGAAGCCCGGCGCCATCCAGGACGGACACTCCCCCGCCGTGGCCTGCGACCATTACAACAGGTTGCCGGAGGATGTGGCGCTGCTCAAGGAACTGGGCGTTGACTCATACCGGTTCTCGCTGTCCTGGCCACGCATCCAGCCGGATGGCCAGGGCGGCTTCAATCCCGAGGGCCTGGACTTTTACGACCGGCTGATCGACCAACTCCTTGAGGCCGGCATTTCCCCCATGGCAACGCTCTACCACTGGGACACCCCGTTGCCCCTGGAACACCGCGGCGGCTGGCTGAACCGTGACACCGCGGAGCGGTTTGGCGAGTATGCCAGGGCTGCCGGCGAGCGGTTCGGCGACCGTGTGGCGCAGTGGGTCACCCTCAACGAACCGGTCTCGGTCACCCTGAACGGCTATGCCCTTGGAGTGCACGCACCGGGGCGCCGGTTGATGTTTGACGCCCTTCCCGCCATCCATCACCAGCTCCTGGCGCACGGGCTCGGCGTGCAGGCACTGCGGGCTGCCGGCGTGGCGGGCGGCATCGGCCTGACCAACCTGCATTCCCCCGTTAGGCCCGCCACCAGGAAGCTTGGCGACCGGCTGGTGGCCCATCTCTACGACCTGCTCATGAACAGGATCTATGCCGACCCCGTCCTGCTGGGCCAATACCCCTCGCTGCCGCTGTACGCTAAGCCCTGGCTGCGATCAATCGGCAGGATTTCCGATGCGGACCTCCGGACCATCCACCAGCCGCTGGACTTCTACGGACTGAACTACTACTTCCCCGTCAAGGTGGCCCTGGGGCCGGGCATCACTCCCCTGCCTGCGGATATGCACAAGCAACTCGCCAAGCTGCCCTTCCACGAGGTTGGCTACTCCGAGTTCGACAGCACAGGATTCGGCTGGCCCGTGGCACCTGACCATCTGGGAATCCTGCTGCGGGAAATGCGGGACCGGTACGGAGCGGCCCTCCCGCCGGTGTACATCACCGAGGGCGGTGCCAGCTTCCCCGAACCCGACCGTATCGCCGGCACACTGGAAGACACCGACCGCGTGGAGTACCTTGCCGCACATCTGACGGCAGCGCTTGACGCCACCGCCCCCGGCGGCCACGCCGAGGGCGTGGATCTCCGGGGCTACTACGTCTGGACGCTGATGGACAACTTTGAGTGGGCGGCCGGCTACTCGCAGCGTTTTGGGCTGGTGCACGTGGACTTCGAGACACTGGAGCGGACGCCCAAGCGGTCCTTCTACTGGTACCAGGCGTTGTCCAGGGCACGGCGCCACCGGCCACATTAGTGGCGCGCCACCGGCCAGGTTAGTGGCGCCACCGGCACCGTAGCGACGGCGGCGGGTTCAGCCGTGTCCCAACACCGTGAGGAAGATCAGCACGCAGTTCAAACCCACGATCAGGGTGGCGCTGGTCCACCCGGCGATCTTGAGCGGCTTTGAATCGGCATGGATGCCCATCACCTTGCGGCTGCCGGTGAGCCGGATCAAGGGGATCAGCGCGAACGGGATGCCGAAACTCAGGAGGACCTGGCTCAGGACCAACGCCAGCGTCGGTTCAATCCCTGCGCCCAGGACCGCCAGCGCGGGAATCAGGGTGACGGTCCGCCGGACCAGCAGGGGAATCCGCACCTTGAGGAGGCCGCCCATGATGGTGGCCCCGGCGTAGCATCCCACCGAGGTGGACGCCAGGCCGGAGGCCAGCAGGCCCACAGCGAAAACGACGCCGATCACAGGGCCCAGTGCGGACGTCACGGCAGCGTGCGCGCCGGCTATGGTGTCAGTACCCTCCACGCCGCGAAGGCTGGAGGCAGCCAGCAGCAGCATGGCAATGTTGACGACGCCGGCGAGCAGCAGAGCGCCGGCGACATCCACGCGCGTGGTTCGGATCAGCCGGGTCCTGACCGCCGGATCTTCCGAGAATCCGTGGCGGTCGCGGGCAAGGGCGGAATGCAGGTAGATGGCATGCGGCATAACCGTGGCCCCGAGCATGCTCGCCGCGAGCAGCACGGTGTCGGTTCCCTCGAACCGGGGCACCAGTCCGGCCAGGGCGCCGCCGGCGTCAGGCGGTGCGACGAAGAGGCCCGAAACGAACCCGACAGCAATGACGCCCAGCAGGGTAAGAATGGCAAATTCGAAGGATTTCTGGCTGCGGTGCGACTGGAGCGCCAGCAGCAGCATGGACGCCAGGCCGATAATGACGCCGCCGGTCAGCAGGGGCAGGCCGAACAACAGGTTCAGTGCCACTGCCCCACCGATAACCTCGGCCATGTCAGTGGCCCCGGCAACGATCTCGGCCTGCACCCAATAGGCGCGGCGGCGCCGCGTGCCCAGGCGCTTCCCAAGGATTTCGGGCAGGCTCATGCCGGTGGCGAGCCCCAGCTTGGCTGACTGGTACTGGATCAGTACGGCCATGCCATTGGCTGCAACGAGGACCCAGACCAGGAGGTAGCCGAAGCTGGCGCCGGCGGTCAGGTTGGCGGCGACATTTCCCGGGTCGACGTAGGCAATGGCAGCAACGAATGCCGGCCCGAGCAGGAGCAGGCGGGACCAGATCCTGGGGGTGGCGGATTCCGCCGTCATTGTTGAAACAGCCATTGCGTGTCCTCGTCGTTGCGGGCGTCGATATGACGAGGATACCCCGAATTTAGGTATACCGAAAAGTAGGAGTAAGGAGTACCGGCAGATCGGTGTGCTGCCGCTGTTGCTACTGGTTTTTGTTTGCCCTGTTGATCCGCTTGGCCCGGTCAATCTCGCGCCGGAAGTACTTCCTGGTCCAGAACACCCCGGCTACAACGGCAACCGCGATGATCAGGAAAATAAGCCATCCCATGATGAACTCCTTTCAGTGGTGCAACAGTACCAGTGGGCCCTTAACGAAAAAGGACAGCCCCGCTGCTACTGCAGCGGGGCTGTCCTTCAGGTCAGCAAGTACTACTTGATGATCTTGGTAACACGTCCCGAACCAACGGTGCGGCCGCCTTCGCGGATTGCGAAGCCGAGGCCCTCTTCCATAGCGATCGGCTGGATGAGCGCAACGGTCATCTCAGTGTTGTCGCCAGGCATAACCATTTCCGTGCCCTCGGGCAGGGTGATAACGCCGGTTACGTCCGTGGTGCGGAAGTAGAACTGCGGGCGGTAGTTGGAGTAGAACGGGTTGTGACGTCCGCCTTCGTCCTTGGAGAGGATGTAGACGTTGGCCTCGAAGTCGGTGTGCGGGGTGATGGAACCCGGCTTGACGACAACCTGGCCACGCTCGACATCGTCGCGCTTCAGACCGCGGAGCAGGAGGCCACAGTTCTCGCCAGCCCATGCTTCGTCCAGCTGCTTGTGGAACATCTCGATACCGGTAACCGTGGTCTTCTGGACCGGGCGGATGCCGACGATCTCGACCTCGGAGTTGATGGCGAGGGTTCCACGCTCGGCGCGGCCCGTAACAACGGTGCCACGACCGGTGATGGTGAAGACGTCCTCGATCGGCATCAGGAACGGCTTGTCGCGGTCACGTACGGGGTCCGGAACGGACTCGTCGACAGCAGCCATCAGGTCCTCAACGGACTTGACCCACTCGGGGTCGCCTTCCAGGGCCTTCAGGCCGGAAACGCGGACAACCGGAGCGTTGTCGCCATCGAAGCCCTGCGAGCTCAGGAGCTCACGAACTTCCATTTCGACGAGGTCGAGGAGTTCCTCGTCCTCAACCATGTCAGCCTTGTTCAGCGCGACCAGCAGGTAGGGAACACCAACCTGGCGGGCGAGCAGAACGTGCTCGCGGGTCTGAGCCATCGGGCCGTCGGTAGCGGCAACCACGAGGATTGCGCCGTCCATCTGGGCAGCACCGGTGATCATGTTCTTGATGTAGTCAGCGTGGCCGGGGGCGTCAACGTGTGCGTAGTGACGCTTCTCGGTCTGGTACTCCACGTGGGAGATGTTGATGGTAATACCGCGCTGACGCTCTTCGGGTGCAGAGTCAATCGACGCGAAGTCACGCTTCTCGTTGAGATCCGGGTACTTGTCGTACAGCACCTTGGAAATGGCGGCCGTCAGCGTCGTCTTACCGTGGTCAACGTGACCAATGGTGCCGATGTTGACGTGCGGCTTAGTCCGCTCGAACTTTGCCTTTGCCACAGGTTCCTCCTAGAACGTTTTCAAATAGCTTGCCCTCCAGCCGCGCTTATCGCGGTAGAACTCAGGCAAGTCTACTTGGGGGGCTTTGGATTGGTGAAATTGCAGATTCAGGAACTAATACTAATCCCCTGAGCCTGTTCGTGCAGGGGCCGGACCGGCTTGCCGGATGAATCCGGCCGGCCCGGCCACCTGCACCGGCTGCGCTGTCCGCTGGCGGACTGCCCAACCGAGGTGTTCGCTTTGAAAGTCCGGAAGGACTACTCGCCGCGGGACTTCTGGATGATCTCGTCGGCAACTGCCTTCGGGACCTCGGCGTAGCTGTTGAACGTCATGGAGTACACAGCGCGGCCCTGGGTCTTGGAGCGCAGGTCACCGATGTAGCCGAACATGCCGGACAGCGGAACGTGCGCACGGATGACCTTGACGCCCTGTGCATCTTCCATGGACTGCATCTGGCCACGGCGGGAGTTGAGGTCACCGATAACTTCACCCATGTATTCCTCAGGGGTGCGGACCTCGACATCCATCAGTGGTTCGAGCAGAACCGGGTTCGCCTTGCGTGCAGCTTCCTTGAAAGCCATACGGCCGGCGATCTTGAACGCCATTTCCGAAGAGTCAACATCGTGGTACGCGCCGTCAATCAGCGTGGCCTTGATGCCTACAACCGGGTAGCCGGCCAGGACGCCGTCGTTCAGCGCATCCTGGATGCCCGCGTCAACGGACGGGATGTACTCGCGCGGAACGCGGCCACCGGTGACCTTGTTCTCGAACTCGTACAGCTCGCCTTCGGCGGTGTCCAGCGGCTCGATGGCGATCTGGATCTTTGCGAACTGGCCCGAACCACCGGTCTGCTTCTTGTGCGTGTAGTCGTGGCGTTCGACGGCGCGCTTGATGGTTTCGCGGTAGGCAACCTGGGGCTTGCCCACGTTTGCCTCGACCTTGAACTCGCGGCGCATGCGGTCCACCAGGATGTCCAGGTGGAGCTCGCCCATGCCGGCGATGATGGTCTGGCCGGTGTCTTCGTTGAGGGACACCTGGAAAGTGGGGTCCTCAGCGGAGAGCTTCTGGATGGCCGTGGAGAGCTTCTCCTGGTCACCCTTGGTGTTCGGCTCGATGGCAACCGAGATCACGGGCTCCGGGAAGCTCATGGACTCAAGCACGATCTGGTTGTTGGCATCACACAGGGTGTCACCCGTGGTGGTGTCCTTCAGGCCAATGGCTGCGTAGATGTGGCCGGCGGTAGCGCCCTCAACGGGCATTTCCTTGTTGGCGTGCATCTGGAACAGCTTGCCGATGCGCTCCTTCTTGCCCTTGGTGGAGTTGACCACCTGGGCGCCTGCTTCCACGTGACCGGAGTACACGCGGATGAAGGTGAGCTGGCCGAAGAAGGGGTGCGCAGCAATCTTGAACGCCAGAGCCGAGAAGGGCTCTTCCGAGGAAGGCTTGCGCGTCAGTTCCTTCTCTTCGTCGCGAGGATCGTGGCCGACCATCGGGGGGACGTCGAGCGGGTTCGGCAGGTAGTCCACAACTGCGTCGAGCATGGGCTGAACGCCACGGTTCTTGAAGGCGGAACCGCAGAAGATCGGGTAGAGCTCGGAGTTGATGGTCATCTTGCGGATGCCGGCTTTGAGCTCGTCGATCGAGATCTCTTCGCCCTCGAGGTACTTGTCCATGAGTTCCTCGGAAGACTCAGCGACAGTCTCAACGAGCGTCGCGCGGTATTCCTCAGCCTTTTCCTGGAGGTCAGCCGGGATCTCGCGGATCTCGTACTTGGCACCCATGGTTACGTCACCCTTGGCGTCGCCGGGCCATACCAGGGCGCGCATGTAGAGCAGGTCAACGACGCCGATGAAGTCGTTCTCGGCACCGATGGGCAGCTGCATGACCAGCGGCTTGGCACCGAGGCGGCTGATGATGGTGTCTACGGTGAAGTAGAAGTCAGCACCGAGCTTGTCCATCTTGTTGACGAAGCAGATACGCGGAACGTTGTACTTGTCAGCCTGGCGCCAAACAGTCTCGGACTGCGGCTCAACGCCTTCCTTGCCATCGAAGACGGCGACTGCACCGTCGAGGACGCGCAGGGAGCGCTCAACCTCAACCGTGAAGTCAACGTGGCCGGGGGTGTCGATGATGTTGATCTGGTTGTTTTCCCAGAAGCAGGTCACGGCGGCAGACGTGATGGTGATGCCGCGTTCCTTTTCCTGTTCCATCCAGTCGGTGGTCGAAGCGCCGTCGTGCGTTTCGCCGATCTTGTGGTTCACACCCGTGTAGAACAGGATGCGCTCGGTGGTGGTGGTCTTGCCGGCATCAATATGGGCCATGATGCCGATGTTGCGGACCTTACTAAGGTCGGTAAGCACGTCCTGTGCCACGGGGTCTCCTTTTGGGATGGACTACGCGTTCGCCGCCGGCTCTGTTGAGCCGGCGGCGTCCGGGGAGTATTACCAGCGGTAGTGTGCGAAGGCCTTGTTGGACTCGGCCATCTTGTGGGTGTCTTCGCGACGCTTCACAGCGGCACCGAGACCGTTGGACGCATCCAGGATTTCGTTCTGGAGACGCTCGGTCATCGTCTTCTCGCGGCGGGCCTTGGAGTAGCCAACCAGCCAGCGCAGGGCGAGTGCGGTGGAGCGGCCGGGCTTGACCTCAACCGGAACCTGGTAGGTGGCGCCACCGACACGGCGGGAGCGGACCTCGAGGGAAGGCTTGACGTTGTCCATGGCCTTCTTCAGGGCTGCAACGGGGTCGCCGCCGGACTTGGCGCGTGCGCCTTCGAGTGCACCGTAGACAATGCGCTCTGCCGTGGACTTCTTGCCGTCAACGAGCACCTTGTTGATGAGCTGGGTTACCAGCGGGGAACCGTATACCGGATCCGAAACGAGCGGCCGCTTGGGGGCCGGACCCTTGCGAGGCATATTACTTCTTCTCCATCTTTGCGCCGTAGCGGCTGCGGGCCTGCTTACGGTTCTTCACACCCTGGGTATCGAGGGCGCCACGGACGATCTTGTAGCGGACACCCGGGAGGTCCTTCACACGACCACCGCGAACGAGCACAATGGAGTGCTCCTGCAGGTTGTGGCCAACACCGGGGATGTAGGCGGTAACTTCCACGCCGCCGTTGAGGCGCACACGTGCCACCTTACGCAGAGCCGAGTTCGGCTTCTTCGGGGTGGTGGTGTAGACGCGGGTGCAGACACCGCGGCGCATGGGGCTGCCCTTAAGCGCGGGAGCCTTGGTCTTTGAGACCTTAGGCGTGCGGCCCTTGCGGACCAGCTGGTTAATCGTAGGCACTCTCGTGTTCTCCGTTTTATCCGGAGTGGCTGTTTCCGGCCACTCTCCTGTTGCGTTGCCCCGCCGCCCGGGCCTTGAAGAAGATCTCCAGGGCGGCGAAGGCGAAGCCTTAATAGTCGGATCGCATTCCCGGGGGCGACTGGCGTCGGACAAGTCCCTAGGCATGCAAAAATGTGGCATACGTTGCACAAGAACCCTGCAAACCGGAAACGTCGCTCTGGTCCAGCTTTTCAGCTGATACCGGCGCTCTCATCCACTGCCACAATAACAATTGGTAACAAGTCTAGCACGGACAGGCTCCATGCCTTAATCGGGGGGTTAAAGCGGATGGTCCCCCACCTTTCGGTGCGGGACCATCCCCTCGTAAGGCTCTACCGGAGTTGGTTACCGGAAGTCGTTGCCCAGGTCGTAGTCATCCAGCGGGATGGCGTGGAACTCGGGAGCTCCGTCACCGCCCAGGGTGTCGTACGAGAAGTCACTGAATGCGCTGGGGCCGGTGAACAGGTTGGCCTTTGCTTCCTCAGTGGGCTCGACGGTGACCTCGGTGTAGCGCGGGAGGCCCGTGCCGGCCGGGATCAGCTTACCGATGATGACATTCTCCTTCAGGCCCAGCAGCGGATCGCTCTTGCCTTCCATGGCCGCCTGCGTCAGGACGCGGGTGGTCTCCTGGAAGGAAGCTGCGGACAACCAGGACTCGGTGGCCAGCGACGCCTTGGTGATGCCCATGAGCTCCGGACGTCCGGAAGCCGGAGTCTTGCCCTCGGACACAACGCGCCGGTTCGCTTCCTCGAACCGGCTGCGCTCGGCGAGTTCGCCGGGCAGCAGGTCCGATTCACCGGACTCGATGACCGTGACGCGGCGCAGCATCTGGCGGACGATAACCTCGACGTGCTTGTCGTGGATACCGATGCCCTGGCTGCGGTACACGCCCTGGACTTCGTCCACCAGGAACTTCTGTGCCGCACGCGGACCCATGATGCGCAGGACCTGCTTGGGGTCCACCGGGCCGTTGATCAGCTTCTGTCCGACGGAGACGTGGTCGCCGTCTTCGATCAGCAGGCGTGAACGGCGCAGGACCGGGTAAGCGATCTCTTCCGTTCCGTCATCCGGGGTGATGACCAGGCGCATCTGGCGCTCGGACTCTTCGATGGTGATGCGGCCGGCTGCTTCAGCAATCGGGGCGACACCCTTCGGAGTACGGGCTTCGAAGAGCTCCTGGATACGGGGCAGACCCTGGGTGATGTCGTCGCCGCCGCTGGCGGAAACTGCACCACCGGTGTGGAACGTACGCATGGTCAGCTGGGTACCGGGTTCACCGATGGACTGTGCGGCGATGATGCCCACGGCCTCGCCGATGTCCACGGTCTTGCCGGTGGCAAGCGAACGGCCGTAGCACAGGGCGCAGGTGCCGACGCTGGACTCACAGGTGAGTACGGAGCGGACCTTGACCTCGGTGATGCCTGCCTTGAAGAGCTCGGCGATGACGACGTCGCCGCAGTCGGTGCCGGCGGCTGCGAGGACGTTGCCCTCGGAGTCCACGACGTCGACGGCGAGCGTACGTGCGTAGGCGCTGTTCTCGACGTTCTCGTCCAGGACGAGCTCACCGTTGGAGTCGGCGACGGCGATGGGCGTGACCAGGCCACGCTCGGTGCCGCAGTCTTCTTCGCGGACGATTACGTCCTGGGAGACGTCCACCAGACGACGGGTCAGGTAACCCGAGTTGGCGGTACGCAGAGCGGTATCGGCCAGGCCCTTACGGGCGCCGTGGGTGGCGATGAAGTATTCCAGCACCGACAGGCCCTCACGGTAGGAGGACTTGATGGGGCGCGGGATGATCTCGCCCTTCGGGTTGGCCACCAGGCCACGGATACCCGCGATCTGGCGGACCTGCATCCAGTTACCACGTGCACCGGAGGACACCATGCGGTTGATGGTGTTCATCGGGGACAGGCTGTCACGCATTGCCTGGGCGATCTCGTTGGTTGCCTTGTTCCAGATCTCGATCAGTTCCTGGCGGCGCTCGTCGTCGTCGATCAGGCCCTTGTCGTACTGGCCCTGGATCTTGGCGGCCCGCTCTTCGTACCCGGCAAGGATTTCCGGCTTGGCGGCCGGGACCTCGATGTCGGAGATGGCGACGGTGACGCCCGAACGGGTGGCCCAGTAGAAACCGGCATCCTTCAGGTTGTCCAGCGTTGCTGCGGTGACGACCTTCGGGTAGCGCTCGGCAAGGTCGTTGACGATGCGGGACAGTTCGCCCTTGTCGGCAACAGCCTCAACCCAGGGGTAGTCCTCGGGCAGGGTCTCGTTGAAGAGGACCTGGCCCAGGGAGGTCTGGACGAGTGCGGGCTGACCCGGCTCCCAGCCTTCCGGAGCTTCCCAGCCGGCGTAGGGCACGAAGCCTTCGAGGCGGATCTTGACCTGCGAGTTCAGGTGCAGCTCGCGGGCATCGAACGCCATGATGGCTTCCGAAACCGAACCGAAGATGCGGCCTTCGCCGGCTGAACCGACACGCTTTGTGGTCAGGTGGTAAAGGCCGATGATCATATCCTGCGAAGGCAGGGTGACCGGGCGTCCGTCGGAGGGCTTCAGGATGTTGTTCGAGGACAGCATCAGGATGCGGGCCTCAGCCTGCGCCTCGGGGCTCAGCGGCAGGTGCACTGCCATCTGGTCGCCGTCGAAGTCGGCGTTGAACGCGCCACAAACCAGCGGGTGAAGCTGGATTGCCTTGCCTTCGACAAGCTGCGGCTCGAACGCCTGGATGCCCAGGCGGTGCAGGGTAGGTGCACGGTTGAGCAGCACCGGGTGTTCGGTGATGATCTCTTCGAGCACGTCCCAGACCTGCGGGCGGTAGCGCTCCACCATCCGCTTGGCCGACTTGATGTTCTGGGCGTGGTTGAGGTCAACCAGGCGCTTCATCACGAACGGCTTGAAGAGCTCCAGGGCCATCTGCTTGGGCAGGCCGCACTGGTGCAGCTTCAGCTGCGGGCCGACGACGATGACCGAACGGCCGGAGTAGTCGACGCGCTTGCCGAGGAGGTTCTGGCGGAAACGGCCCTGCTTGCCCTTGAGCATGTCGCTCAGGGACTTCAGCGGACGGTTGCCCGGTCCGGTGACCGGACGGCCGCGGCGGCCGTTGTCGAAGAGGCTGTCAACAGCTTCCTGAAGCATGCGCTTCTCGTTGTTGACGATGATCTCCGGAGCACCCAGGTCAAGCAGGCGCTTGAGGCGGTTGTTGCGGTTGATCACGCGGCGGTACAGGTCGTTGAGGTCGGAGGTCGCGAAGCGGCCACCGTCCAGCTGGACCATGGGGCGCAGTTCCGGCGGGATCACCGGGACGGCGTCGAGGACCATGCCAAGCGGGCTGTTGTTGGTGGTCAGGAACGCGTTGACCACCTTCAGGCGCTTGAGGGCGCGGGTCTTGCGCTGGCCCTTGCCGTTGGCGATGACGTCGCGCAGCAGGTCGGACTCGGCCTGCATGTCGAAGTTCTCAAGGCGCTTCTTGATGGCTTCGGCACCCATGGAGCCCTCGAAGTACATGCCGTAGCGGTCCCGCAGTTCGCGGTACAGGCCTTCGTCACCTTCGAGGTCGGCGACCTTCAGGTTCTTGAAGCGGTCCCAGACCTGCTCGAGGCGCTCGATGTCGGCGTCGGCACGCTTGCGCACGTTGGCCATCTGGCGGTCGGCGGAGTCGCGGGCCTTCTTCTTGTCGGCAGCCTTGGCGCCTTCGCCTTCGAGGCGTGCGATTTCGCCTTCGAGGTCGCGGGCGATCGCGGCGATGTCGGCATCGCGGTTGTCGATCAGCTGCTTCTTCTCGATGTCGTGCTCAACCTGCAGGTTGGGCAATTCCTCGTGGCGGGCAGCTTCGTCGACGCTGGTGATCATGTAGGCGGCGAAGTAGATGACCTTTTCGAGGTCCTTCGGGGCCAGGTCAAGGAGGTAGCCCAGGCGGGACGGAACACCCTTGAAGTACCAGATGTGCGTGACGGGGGCGGCCAGTTCGATGTGGCCCATGCGCTCACGGCGGACCTTGGCGCGGGTGACTTCAACGCCACAGCGCTCACAGATGATGCCCTTGAAGCGCACGCGCTTGTACTTGCCGCAGTAGCATTCCCAGTCCCGGGACGGGCCGAAGATCTTCTCGCAGAAGAGGCCGTCCTTCTCGGGCTTGAGCGTGCGGTAGTTGATGGTTTCCGGCTTCTTAACCTCGCCGTACGACCAGCCGCGGATGTCTTCCGCGGTGGCGAGGCCGATCTGCATGAGGCCGAAGGAGGATTCGCTGGACATATGGTCCCTGTTCTCTCTTGTTCTCTAAATTCTGAAGTCTTGGTGCGGGATGAGGGAGGGGGCGTACGACGGCGGGTGGTCACCCGCCGTCGCAAACCTCCTGCTAGACCTCTTCTACGGAGCTGGGCTCTGCGCGAGACAGATCGATGCCCAGTTCCTCCGCAGCCGTGAAGACTGCGTCATCAGAGTCACGCATTTCAATTGTGGTTCCGTCCGTGGAAAGGACTTCCACGTTCAGGCACAGCGACTGCATTTCCTTGATCAAGACCTTGAAGGATTCGGGAACGCCCGGCTCGGGGATGTTCTCGCCCTTGACGATCGCTTCGTAGACCTTCACACGACCGTGGATGTCATCCGACTTGATCGTGAGGAGTTCCTGGAGCGTGTAGGCGGCGCCGTAAGCTTCGAGCGCCCACACTTCCATTTCACCGAAGCGCTGGCCACCGAACTGTGCCTTACCACCCAGGGGCTGCTGCGTGATCATGGAGTACGGGCCGGTGGAGCGTGCGTGGATCTTGTCGTCCACCAGGTGGTGGAGCTTCAGGATGTACATGTAGCCGACCGAGATCGGGTCCGGGAACGGCTCGCCGGAGCGGCCGTCAAACAGGCGGGTCTTGCCGGAGGAGTTGATCAGGCGCTCACCATCGCGGGTCACGTTGGTGGAATCCAGCAGGCCCGTGATTTCCTCTTCGCGGGCACCGTCGAACACCGGCGTTGCAACAGTGGTGGGACCACTCTCGCGCGGCAGGTTCGGCAACTGCTTGACCCACTCGGGCTCGCCTTCGATCTTCCAACCGGTCTTGGCAACCCAGCCAAGGTGGGTTTCGAGCACCTGGCCCACGTTCATACGGCCCGGAACACCCAGCGGGTTCAGGACGATGTCAACGGGGGTGCCGTCGGCAAGGAAGGGCATGTCCTCAACGGGGAGGATCTTGGAGATAACACCCTTGTTGCCGTGGCGGCCGGCGAGCTTGTCGCCGTCGGTGATCTTGCGCTTGGCGGCCACGTAGACGCGGACCAGCTGGTTCACGCCCGGGGGCAGCTCGTCGTCGTTGTCGCGGTCGAAGACGCGGACGCCGATGACGGTGCCGGACTCGCCGTGGGGCACCTTCAGGGAGGTGTCGCGGACTTCGCGGGACTTCTCACCGAAGATGGCGCGCAGCAGGCGCTCTTCCGGGGTCAGTTCGGTTTCACCCTTCGGGGTGACCTTTCCAACCAGGATGTCCCCTGCTTCAACCTCGGCACCGATGTGGATGATGCCGCGCTCGTCCAGGCCTGCCAGGACTTCCTCGGACACGTTGGGGATGTCACGGGTGATTTCCTCGGCACCAAGCTTGGTGTCGCGGGCATCGATCTCGTGCTCCTCGATGTGGATGGAGGAAAGGACGTCCTCGGCAACGATGCGCTGCGAGAGGATGATGGCGTCCTCGAAGTTGTGGCCTTCCCATGACATGAATGCCACGAGCAGGTTCTTGCCCAGTGCGAGCTCGCCCTGGTCCGTTGCCGGGCCGTCGGCGATGATGCCGCCAACTTCCAGGCGCTGGCCTTCGTTCACCAGGACGCGGTGGTTGTAGCAGTTGCCCTGGTTGGAGCGGGCGAACTTGTTGATGCGGTAGTTGGTCTCGGTGCCGTCGTCGTTGAGCATGATGACGAGCTCGGCGGAAACCTCGGTGACCACACCCGCCTTCTTGGCGATGACAACGTCACCGGCGTCGACGGCGGCAGCGCGCTCCATGCCGGTGCCCACGAACGGGGCCTCGGAACGGACCAGCGGCACAGCCTGGCGCTGCATGTTGGCACCCATGAGTGCGCGGTTGGCGTCGTCGTGCTCCAGGAACGGGATCAGGGCGGTAGCCACGGACACCATCTGGCGCGGGGAGACGTCCATGAACTCAACGTCCGCGGCCGGAACCAGGACGGGCTCGCCCCCACCACCACGGGCACGGACCAGCACGGTGTCTTCAGCGAACTTGTTGTTCTCGTCCAGCGGCGCGTTGGCCTGGGCGATCAGGACCTCGGCCTCGTCGTCGGCTGTCAGGTACTGGACGTCGTCGGACACGACGCCGTCCTTGACCAGGCGGTACGGGGTTTCGATGAACCCGAACGGGTTGATGCGTCCGTAGGATGCCAGCGAACCGATCAGGCCGATGTTGGGGCCTTCAGGGGTTTCGATGGGGCACATACGTCCGTAGTGGGACGGGTGCACGTCACGGACTTCCATGCCGGCGCGGTCACGGGACAGACCACCGGGGCCAAGGGCCGACAGGCGGCGCTTGTGGGTCAGGCCCGAGAGCGGGTTGTTCTGGTCCATGAACTGCGACAGCTGGGAGGTTCCGAAGAACTCCTTGATGGCTGCGACCACGGGGCGGATGTTGATCAGGGTCTGCGGCGTGATGGCCTCGACGTCCTGGGTGGTCATACGCTCGCGGACAACGCGCTCCATGCGGGACAGGCCCGTGCGGACCTGGTTCTCGATGAGCTCGCCGACGGCGCGGATGCGGCGGTTGCCGAAGTGGTCGATGTCGTCGATTTCGACGCGCAGGTCCACTTCCTGGCCATCGCGGGTGCCCTTGATGGTCTTCTCGCCGGCGTGCAGCGCGACGAGGAACTTGATCATGGCAACGATGTCTTCAACGTGCAGGACAGAAGCTTCCTTGTCGCCAAGGGAGCGGTCGATGCCCAGCTTGCGGTTGATCTTGTAGCGGCCAACCTTGGCCAGATCGTAGCGCTTGGAGTTGAAGTACAGGTTGTCCAGCAGGGACTGGGCAGCCTCGACGGTGGGCGGCTCGCCCGGACGCAGCTTGCGGTAGATGTCCAGCAGGGCGTCTTCGCGGGTCTCGGTGGCGTCCTTCTCCAGGGTTGCCCGCATGGAGTCGTACTGGCCGAACTCTTCGAGGATCTGGCCTTCGGTCCAGCCAAGGGCCTTCAGCAGGACGGTGACGGACTGCTTGCGCTTGCGGTCGAGGCGGACACCGACCTGGTCGCGCTTGTCGATCTCGAGCTCAAACCAGGCACCGCGGGAAGGGATGATCTTCGCGGTGAAGATGTCCTTGTCGCTGGTCTTGTCAGCGGCGCGCTCGAAGTAGGCGCCCGGGGAACGGACCAGCTGGGAGACGACGACACGCTCGGTGCCGTTGACGACAAAGGTGCCCTTCTCGGTCATCAGCGGGAAGTCACCCATGAACACGGTCTGCTGCTTGATTTCGCCCGTGTTGTTGTTCATGAACTCGGCCTTGACGTACAGAGGAGCCGAGTACGTTGCGTCCCGGTCCTTGCATTCGGCCATGGTGTACTTGGGGTCAGCGAACTCCGGATCGGAGAAGCTCAGGGACATAGTGCCCTGGAAATCCTCGATCGGGGAGATCTCTTCGAAGATGTCCGACAGGCCGGACGTGGTGGCGACGCTGAGATCGTTTTCTTCGACAGCCTTTGCCACGCGTGCCTGCCAGCGCTCATTGCCGACCAGCCAGTCAAAGCTGTCCGTCTGCAGGGCAAGCAGATTCGGAACGTCAAGAGGTTCGTGAATCTTTGCGAATGAGAGCCGGCGAGTGGCACCATCAGTGCTGTCGGCAGTGTTAGCGGTTTCGTTATTAGAGGTGCTCGAGGCGACCAAGAGGGATCCTTCCACAGACCTTCAGGCGTTTTCAGATCTCCCCCGCTGTGCACCCTGCGGAGTGACTCCGCAGCGCTACCATCCGGTTCCGCTATATGACCCGGGACCTGATACTGACTATGCTGTGACCGTTGTTACGGCACGTTGATTGCCAGCTGCCAGGCAAAGCCCACCGCTATATGAAGGCTGAAGGTAAACAGGGAAGACGCAAATATCTACGATACGGCAAAATAACCTACGTGTCTACCCCACATCCGGCCGGATTGCAAGCACCTGATTTTTGGGGATCCCTAGGGCGCCGCCCGGATACTAGAGCCTGAGCGTGACGCCCGCCGCCGTGCAAGCCGCGGAGTTGGCGAAGACGGCGTCCCGCACCGCGTCCTGGGACTCCGGCGCCGGCTTGGCTCCGGCCTCCGCCGCGGATGAGTGGTCGATGGCCAGCAGGCTCAGGGAGGCAAACAGTCCCTGCAGATCCCCGGAGACAGTGTCCTTGGCGTCCTGGGCCTTCAGGTACACGTCCTCATAGCCCTTGGAGTCAGTGGGTGCAACAGCGGAGTAATCCGCCACCAGCCTGTTGAAGAGCTCGCAGGCTTCCCGGGTTCCGCCCGCCCTGGCACCCTGGCTTGCCGTGCCGCCGGTGGCCAGGGGGCTGCTGCCGGCCGCATCCCGGGTCTGCTCCGGCGATGCGGTCGACTGGACCGATTCCGCCGGCGCCGGGGTGGACACCGAGCAGCCTGCCATCATTCCGCCCGCCAGTAAGGCCGTGGCGGCCGTGGCTGCCGCGATAGATGTCGTCTTCACTGTGTCGCTCCGTCCGTCCCGGCTCCGGACCATCTGTCCCCCTGCAAAGCATGTGCCCCTGCAAAGCCTCGCCGTCCACCCTACGCAAGAGGCCGCCGTCGTGCACAACGCTGCCGATGGGGACCTCTCCCCTGCCGCGTGTGGAACGAACTGATTCAGGAATGCACATAGGGGTTCCAGCGTTTGAATAGTTGGGTGACCAGGGTCACGATAGCCTTGGTGGCTTACACCGGAACCGGACTGAAAGTGAAAACCATGGGCAACTCTCCCGACAACAGTGACGTTGTCATCCTCGGGGCAGCACGGACTCCGCAGGGCCGGATCAACGGCCAGCTCTCGAGTCTCACCGCCGTGGACCTTGGCGCCCACGCCATCAAAGCCGCACTGGAATCCAGCGGCGTCGGCACCGGCGACGTGGAGGCCGTGATCATGGGCCAGGTGCTTCAGGCCGGTGCGGGGCAGAATCCAGCGCGGCAGAGCGCCGTCGGCGCCGGCATCGGCTGGAACGTCCCCGCCGTCACAGTCAATAAGGTGTGTCTTTCAGGCCTGACGGCGGTGATCGACGCCGCCCGGATGATCCGTGCCGGCGAGGCCGCGGTGGTGGTGGCCGGCGGCCAGGAGTCGATGAGCCGGGCGCCGCACCTGCTCCCGGGGTCCCGCCAGGGATGGACGTACGGCTCCATCCAGGCGCTGGACGCTGCCGCCCATGACGGCTTGACCGATGCCTTCGACGGGCAGTCCATGGGCCTGTCCACGGAAACACGGAACCTCACGCTGGGCATTGACCGCACGTCGCAGGACAACGTTGCCGCCCAGTCCCACCAGCGCGCGGCGCTGGCGGCAAAGAACGGAACGTTCGACGGCGAGATCGCACCCATCAGCGTGAAGCAGCGCAAGGGCGAGCCCCTGGTGGTGGATTCCGACGAGGGCGTCCGCCCCAACACCTCGGTGGAGTCGCTGGCAGGCCTGCGCGCAGCGTTCGTCACCGATGGCACCATCACCGCCGGTAACTCCTCTCCCCTGTCCGACGGCGCCGCCGCCCTGGTGCTCGCATCCCGAGGCTACGCGGAGGAGAACGGGCTGGAGTACCTGGCCGTGGTGGGAAAGCCGGGACAGGTGGCCGGCCCTGACAACTCGCTGCATTCCCAGCCGTCAAACGCCATCATGAACGCCTTGGGCAAGGCCGGGTGGAGCACTGCGGACCTTGACTTCATCGAGATCAACGAGGCCTTCGGGTCCGTGGCGGTACAGTCCCTGAAGGACCTGGACTACCCCCTGGAAAAGTGCAACATACACGGCGGTGCCATCGCGCTGGGACATCCGATCGGGGCCTCGGGCGCACGGCTGGCGGCCCATGCGGCCCATGAGCTGAAACGGCGCGGAACGGGCAAAGCCGCCGTGTCCCTCTGCGGCGGGGGCGGGCAGGGCGAGGCCCTCCTGCTGTACCGCGACTGATGGCGGGCGCATCCGGAAACGGAACGGACGGCGTCGGACGGGAACGCTTCCTGGCCGACGCCGCGGCCCGCGGCCTGCAGGTTGACGTGGTGCAGCGCCCGGCAGCAAAGAGCCTCGAAGAGGCAGCCGGCATCCTGGGCATCAGCCCGGCCGACATCGTCAAATCCCTGGTGGTCAGGCACAAGGACGGCACCTTTTTGTTCGCCCTGGTCCCGGGCGACCGGCAGATCTCCTGGCCCAAGCTCCGCGCCCTGGTAGGCGTCAACAAGCTGTCCCTCCCGCCCGCCGCTGCCGCGCTGGAGGCAACCGGCTATGAGCGGGGCACCATCACTCCGCTGGGGAGCACCACCGCCTGGCCGGTCTATGCCGACGCCACGATCACTGGGCGACGGATCTCCATGGGGGCCGGCGCCCATGGCTACAGTGCGTTCGTTGACGCCGATGCCCTGACCGCAGCCCTGGACGCGGTTGTGGCGGATATCAGCGACCCCGCGTAACGCGGGAGACCCGTTTAAAGCAGGAAACCCCGCCCACCGGAGTGGACGGGGTTTCCTGAGGAAAAGGCGTTGTTACTTGAGGGTAACGGTGGCGCCTGCAGCCTCGAGCTGCTCCTTGGCCTTCTCGGCAGCTTCCTTGTTGGCGCCTTCGAGGACAGCCTTGGGGGCACCGTCAACCAGGTCCTTGGCTTCCTTGAGGCCGAGGGAGGTGATGGCGCGAACTTCCTTGATGACTGCGATCTTCTTGTCGCCGGCAGCTTCGAGGATGACGTCGAAGTCGGTCTTCTCTTCAACCTCTTCAGCAGCTCCGCCACCGGCGGGGCCGGCAACTGCAACAGCAGCGGCGGTAACTTCGAAGGTCTCTTCGAAGAGCTTGACGAACTCGGAGAGCTCGATGATGGTCAGTTCCTTGAAAGCTTCAATGAGCTCTTCGTTGCTGAGCTTCGCCATGGTAGGCGTCCTTCCTGTTGTGGTGTCCGCAATGGCGCATGGCCTGAGGGGCACCGGAGTCTGGTGGGGGTAAGAGAATCAGTTCTCTTCGGCAGCGGGAGCTTCAGCGGCAGCTTCAGCTTCAGCGGCGGGGGCTTCTTCAGCGGCGGGCGCTTCGGCAGCTGCCGGTGCACCGTTCTCTTCTTCAAGCTTGAGGCGCAGTGCGTCGATGATGCGTGCAGCTGCGGCGGCCGGTGCCTTGAGGACACCTGCAACCTTGGCGAGCTGCAGCTCACGGGACTCGAGGGCAGCAAGTGCGGCAACCTCGGTGGCGTCCAGGGCCTTGCCCTCGAAGTAACCGGTCTTGATGACCAGCTGCTTGTTGGCCTTGGCAAAATCCGTCAGGCTCTTGGCAGCGGCAACTGCGTCACCCTTGATGAACGCGATTGCAGTGGGGCCGGCAAGCTGGCCGTCGAATGCTTCGACGCCGGCTTCCTTGGCTGCAATGGCGGTCAGGGTGTTCTTGACGACCGCGAACTTGGTGTCCTGGCCGAGAGAAACACGCAGCTGCTTGAGCTGTGCAACGGTGAGCCCGCGGTATTCGGTCAGGACAGCGGCGTTCGATTCCTTGAAATCGTTAGTGATCTCAGCTACTGCTGAAACCTTGGTAGGCGTTGCCATAACCCTCCTTCCGGGGATAGTGCCGGTATTCGACGGTCCCCGCTCAAGAGAGCTAAAACTAAAAACGCCCCGCGCAGATGCACGGGGCTTGGCTCAACACGGCTGTACCGCGGAGCTTTGCTTCGTTCACCTGCGCCGGCCGCCCTGCGTTGAGGGTCCTTCGTCCGGAAACCCACTGTGGCCTCCGGAGCACAACTGCAGAGTTGAGCCATGTTCAGGAGAGTGGATTTCCAACAACCGACGGTCTTTGGTACTCCCAGCTTACGCGAGGCGTTGCCGCTCCGCCAAATCGGGGGCTCAGCTGGTACTGGTGTGCAACGTGGGGAGCTCTTTTTGCCAGATCCCGGTGACGCCGGCCGTCTGGAAGCCGAGCTGCCTGTTGACGGTCAGGAGGTACCGGTTCTCCGGCGCGTTCCAGGTGTAGATGATGCGGGCGTCAGGAAACTGCTCGCTGAGCCGCTCCATGTTGGCCACCTTAATCAGCAGGCCCAGCTTGTTGCCGCGGTGTTCCTGCAGCACCAGGGTGTCGTCCTGGAACACGACGTCGGCCCGGTGCGCCAGCACGGTGATGGTGGTCAGTCCCACCAGGGCTCCGGTGGCGATGTGCTCGACGGCGGTGACCACCGTTCTGCGGCCCTGCGCGATGGCGACGTCCTCCGCCTCCCGCAGGATGCCGCCGTCGAACACCATCTCCTGCTCAACGGGCGCGTCCAGCGAGGGATCCAAATCGGCCCCGGCCTGGTTTTCCAGGACGGCCACGGCCTCCAGCCAGCGTTCCGGGCAGCGGTCGGTCCAGTGGTGCAGCCTGTACCTGCCGTTGTTTGCTTCGTCGGCCTCAGCCTGGAGGTCCGCCACCAGCTTGCTGTCCAGCGGCAAGCGGCAGGAGCTGAACTGCTCGATGTGCTGCAGCGTGTATCCGGTCTTCTGCGCGAACTCCACTTCGCGGCTCTCCAGCGGCACGAACCCCTGGCCGGTACCGGGAACCAGCAGGGCCTGTTCAAACTCAGACAGGGACGCGCCGGGGTGGTTGGTGTCCACCAGGATCATGCTGCGCCCTTCCCCCCTTGCCAGTTGTTCGGCTGCCTCCAGCAGCCGCCGTCCCACGCCCTGCCGCTGGTACTCGGGGAGGATGTCCAAAGTGAGTTCGGCGAGGTCCAGGTGGTCAGTCAGCGGCAGTGCAATGTCCACCGTTCCGACAATGGTGCCATCCACCTTGGCCACGAGGATCAGCTGGCGCTCATACGGATCCGCGAACTCAAGCAGCTTCTCCAGTGGACCGTAAGCCAGATCGTCGCTGCCCCACGTGGCCATCCGCACCTTGCGGCCGACTTCGACGGCGGCAAGGAAGTCCGCTGCGTCGGGGGTGTCCAGTGAGTCGGGGATCCAAAGCTGCTCGATCTTTACGTCTATTGCCATTCGGGCATCATCCCAGCCGTTTCTGCCACTCACCTTCATAGCCAGCGGGCCTGAATCCAAGTGCGGTATTTATCGCCAGCATATGCTGGTTTTCGCTGGCATTCCATGTCAGGACCGAGCGCGCCCGGGGCCACTTTTCCTGTGCGCGGCGGAGGTTGGCCACCTTGACCAGCATGCCCAGCCGGTGGCCGCGGTGTTCCTCCGAGACCAGGGTGTCCTGCTGGAGCAGCGACCCCGGCACCAGCGGCCGCCAGGTCAGGACGGTATAGGCCACCAGCTCACCGGTGCGGGGGTGCAGGGCCGCCGCCACGGATGAGTGCACGCCGCTCCTGGCCAGCGCCTGCTCATCGTCCCGGACGCGGGCGGCGTCCCAGTCCTCGCGTTCCCAGTCCATCCCGGCGGTGGGCGCATCGGTGCTCATTTGTGCCCGCAGGGCGGCGTACCGGGCGATCAACGGGTCCGGACAGTGCACGTCCCAGGCCGTCAGCCCATAATGGCCGGCGTGGCTGAGGGCATCAGCCTCCAGCCGCGCCAGCAGTTGTCCCGGAACGGGGAGGTCGAGCCGGCTGGAACGCTCCACCTGTTCCAGCCGGTACCC
Source organism: Arthrobacter sp. StoSoilB19 (assembly GCF_019977275.1). Lineage (NCBI taxonomy): Bacteria > Bacillati > Actinomycetota > Actinomycetes > Micrococcales > Micrococcaceae > Arthrobacter > Arthrobacter sp. StoSoilB19. The sequence goes on from NZ_AP024650.1 coordinate 3,111,292, forward strand.
GGCGGACAGGGCGAAGGAGGTGGCCGGGTCAGCCAAAGGAAGTCCCCCGGCCCGCGACATGGCAGGTACCAGCGGACCCGCGTCATCCACCAGGCGGGCAGGGAGTTCAAAGTAGCCATCCAGCGACGTCCGGTTGTTGGCGCGGGCCACCTTCTCCGCGTGGTCAAGGAGCCGCCGCCCCAGCCCGCGCCGCCGGAAGGCCGGCGCCACCAGGACGTTGATCCCTGCCGTGGCGGTGTTCTCCCGCAGGGGCAGCGTCACCGAACACATGCCCACCGGTTCCTTGCCCAGCCGGGCGACAAAGAGGTGCCGCGCCTCGTATGCGGTGCCGCGCCAGTGTTCCACCTCCTCCGCGTAGGTGTAGCCACGGTCAAGGTCGCCCCATGTCTGCAGTTCGTGCGCTTCCCGCATTGACTGGCAGTCGTTGAAGTCCTGAAAGTCGCTGCCGCCCTCGGTTGACGGAGGAACAACGACGGCGGAAATCACCAGGGCGTTCGGCTGCGTCATTCCCCAAGCGTAGCCAGCCGTGGACGGCTGTCGAGGGTGCGCAAGCGGCCTTTAACGCCTGAAGGGACCGCCCGGCTGGTAGCCGGACGGTCCCTTCAGAAGTGCCGGAAGGCACGGGACGCTGCTGAGGATTTACGCCTCGGTGAGCACCTTGGTGACGTTGGGGTCAACGGAGATGCCCGGGCCGAACGTGGTGGCCACGGTGGCCTTCTGGATGTAGCGGCCCTTGGATGCGGACGGCTTGAGGCGAAGGACCTCTTCCAGTGCGGCTGCGTAGTTCTCGGCCAGCTTCACGGCGTCGAAGGAAACCTTGCCGATGATGAAGTGCAGGTTGGAGTGCTTGTCGACGCGGAAGTCGATCTTTCCACCCTTGATGTCGTTGACGGCCTTGGTGACGTCGGGGGTCACGGTGCCCGTCTTGGGGTTCGGCATCAGGTTACGCGGACCCAGGACCTTACCGAGGCGGCCAACCTTGCCCATGAGGTCAGGGGTGGCAACGGCGGCGTCGAAGTCGGTCCAGCCGGCGGCGATCTTTTCGATCAGGTCGTCGGAACCAACGAAGTCGGCGCCGGCTGCGATTGCGGCCTCAGCCTTGTCGCCCGTGGCGAAGACCAGGACGCGGGCCGTCTTACCGGTGCCGTGGGGCAGGTTGACGGTGCCGCGGACCATCTGGTCGGCCTTGCGGGGGTCAACGCCGAGGCGGAAGGCAACCTCAACCGTGGCGTCGAACTTGGACGGGTTGGTGTCCTTGGCCAGCGTTACTGCCTCGAACGGCGCGTAGTGCTTCTCCGCGTCGATCTTGGCGGCTGCTGCCTCATATGCTTTGCTGCGCTTTGCCATGCTGCTTATTTCTCCTTGTGCAGTTGTGGTCTGCGGACCGCGCTGGGCCCTGCCACAGTCGGTGATCCGGTTCGTTATCCGGCCCGGATGACCAACATTTCAATGTGTTTGGTGCCGGTGTCCCGGCGGTGCCGCCCGTCGTCGTCAACTACCTGACGCTGGACAGCGGGAAGGGTGGTTAGCCCTCGACGGTGATGCCCATGGAGCGGGCGGTGCCGGCGATGATCTTCGCTGCGCCTTCGAGGCTGGTGGCGTTGAGGTCTTCCATCTTGGTGGAGGCGATCTCGTTGACCTGGGCCTGGGTCAGCTTGGCAACCTTGACGGTGTGCGGAGTTGCTGAACCCTTGGCGACGCCTGCAGCCTTCTTGATGAGTTCTGCAGCCGGCGGGGTCTTGGTAATGAACGTGAAGGAACGGTCTTCGTAGACCGTGATTTCCACGGGGATGACGTTTCCGCGCTGGGCTTCCGTCGCAGCGTTGTACGCCTTGCAGAATTCCATGATGTTGACACCGTGCTGGCCAAGCGCAGGACCGATCGGCGGGGCCGGGTTGGCGGCACCTGCCTGGATCTGCAGCTTGATGAGGCCGGTGACCTTCTTCTTGGGAGCCAATGTAGGGTCCTTCTCTCAATAACGTCCTGGGGCACAGGAGCGTGCCTCAGGTTTTTGGCCGCCATGGCAAGGCGGCCGGCCGTTCCGGTGCAGCTAAGCGGGCGGCGCCGGGACGAATTCTAGGATTCTCAGATCTTGGTGACCTGGTTGAACGCCAGGGTGACGGGCGTTTCGCGCTCGAAGATGGAGACCAGCACCACGAGGGTCTGGGACTCGGGCTTGATCTCGGAGATCGTGGCGGGAAGGGTCTCGAAGGGACCTTCCTTGACGATGACGGATTCACCGACCTCGAAGTCGACGGCCACGGGAGCCTGGTTCTGCTTGTTGACCGGCTTGCCCTTCTCGGCTTGTTCCTCTTCGAAGACAGGGGCGAGCATGGAGAAGACCTCGTCAAGGCGCAGCGGGACCGGGTTGTGGGCGTTGCCCACGAATCCGGTGACGCCGGGGGTGTGGCGGACGGCGCCCCAGGAGGCGTCGGTCAGGTCCATGCGGACCAGGACGTAGCCGGGGATGCGGACGCGGTTGATCACCTTGCGCTGGGCGTTCTTGATCTCCACGACTTCTTCCATGGGCACCTGGATTTCGAAGATGTAATCTTCCATGTCCAGGGTCTGGATGCGGGTTTCAAGGTTGGCCTTCACGCGGTTTTCGTAACCTGCGTACGAGTGGATGACGTACCAGTCACCTTCCTGGCGGCGCAGCTTGGCCTTGAACTCCTCAGCGGGATCCACGGCTGCAGCTGCTGCCGCGGCGGCGAGGGCGTCGGCGGACTCGTCTTCCCCGTCAGCGTCTGATGCATCGCCTTCGGCAGCAACTACCACGTCGGAGGCGGCGTCGTCGGATTCGGGCGTGGAGGACTCAACCTCGGACTCTTCACCGGCTTCTGCCGTGACGTCCGGGGATTCTTCCAGCCCCGTCTCGGTTACCTCGAGCTCCTGCTCAGACACTTGGTCTCCTGCTTCCTCATTGCCTAACATGCCTATTTAAATGGCTCAATCCCGCACACCGGCGCATCCCTTCCGGTTTTCCGGATGGAACACGCGGCCTGCGGACTGTGCAGCCTTAGCTGTCCCTGGGGCCGGTACCGCCGAAGATCCAGCTGACAGCGGTTCCGAAACCAATGTCCAGCAGGCTGACGATGACCATCATGATGGCCACGAACACCAGCACCACGAGCGTGTAGTTGATCAGTTCCTTGCGGGTGGGGGCAACAACCTTCTTCAGTTCGCCGATAATCTGGCGGACAAAGAGTGCAATGCGGGCGAAGAAGTTTGCCTTGGCTTCCTTCTTAGCTGGGCGGCCCTTGGAGCTGCTGGCAGCTGTTTCGGTCACCTGGTCCTCGCTCATCTTTGCAATGGTGGATTACCCGGCCCTGATCAGAACCATGGTTGCTGCGCCTGCCCCGGGCTTTCGCCCGGAGCAGCTTGCGCAGGGCAGACAGGACTCGAACCTGCAACCTGCGGTTTTGGAGACCGCTGCGCTACCAATTGCGCCACTACCCTATGGAGTGAATTCCACTCTTTGACGACCCAACACCAGCTTGAACTGGGGCGCACGTCATCATCCGTGTTTCAACACCGGTGAACCAGTCTACGCAAGAACTTCGCGTAGGTAAAACCAGCCCGGCCCGGTCCGTCCGAAGTCCGGCCTGAAAGGTTCTGCGCAGGGCAGTCATAAATCAAAACCGGCTCCCCGGAGGGTCCGGTGAACAGCATAGAGTAGAACTCGTCGAATCCCACATTCCAGCCACCCGGCTGCAAGCGAAGAACGGACCTGCCATGTCTGCCGCCCGCGTTTCCCAACGCATTTCCGCAATTGCCGAATCCGCAACCCTGGCCGTCGATGCCAAGGCCAAGGCGCTGAAGGCAGCTGGCCGGCCCGTTATTGGCTTCGGCGCGGGTGAACCCGACTTCCCCACCCCGGACTACATCGTGCAGGCGGCAATCGAGGCTGCGGGGCAGCCCAAGTTCCACCGCTACTCCCCCGCCGGCGGCCTGCCCGAGCTGAAGAAGGCCATCGCCGAGAAGACCCTCCGCGATTCCGGCTACCAGGTGGACCCCTCCCAGGTCCTGGTCACCAACGGCGGCAAGCAGGCCGTCTACAACACCTTCGCCACCCTGGTGGATCCGGGCGACGAAGTCATCGTTCCCACCCCGTTCTGGACCACATACCCGGAGGCTATCCGGCTCGCCGGCGGCGTCCCCGTGGAGGTTTTCGCCGGCCCCGAACAGGATTACCTGGTGACCGTCGAACAGCTCGAAGCAGCCGTGACGGACCGCACCAAGATCCTGCTGTTCGTCTCGCCGTCGAACCCCACCGGCGCCGTCTACTCCCCTGAGCAGGTGGCGGAAATCGGCAAGTGGGCCGCCGCCAAGGGCCTGTGGGTGGTCACGGACGAAATCTATGAGCACCTGACCTACGACGGCGTGCCGTTCACGTCGATCGCCACCGCGGCCCCCGAACTGGGCGACAAGGTGGTCATCCTCAACGGCGTTGCCAAGACGTACGCCATGACCGGGTGGCGCGTGGGCTGGATGATCGGCCCGGCCGACGTCATCAAGGCTGCCACCAACCTGCAGTCGCACGCCACCTCCAACGTGTCCAACATCATGCAGATCGCCGCCCTCGCCGCCGTGTCCGGTCCGCTGACCGCCGTGGACGAAATGAAGGTTGCGTTCGACCGCCGGCGCAAGGCGATCGTGGCAGGACTGAACGCGATCGACGGAGTGGAATGCCCGACGCCGAAGGGCGCCTTCTACGTGTACGCGGACGTCCGTGCCCTGCTGGGCAAGGAATTCCCGACCGCGTCCGGTACGGCCACGCCGCAGACCTCCGCGGAACTGGCCTCGCTCATCCTTGACGAGGTTGAGGTGGCAGTGGTTCCCGGCGAAGCCTTCGGCCCCTCGGGCTACCTGCGCCTGTCCTACGCCCTGGGCGACGACGACCTCGCCACGGGCGTCCAGCGCCTGCAGGACTTCCTGGGCAAGGCCCAGTAGTCGCTCCATCACCTTCCGCAGGAACAACCCAAACGCCCCATCACCTTCCGCAGGAATAAACCAAACGCCCCATCACCTGGTGATGGGGCGTTTGGTTTTAAGGCCCGAAAGATGATGGGGCGTTTGGGTTTAAGGCGCAGGATCTGATGGGGCGTCTAGAGGAGGCGGCGCTCGGCTGCCCACTTGGTCAGTTCGTGGCGGCTTGAGAGCTGGAGCTTGCGCAGCACGGCTGACACGTGGGTCTCCACCGTCTTGATGCTGATGAAGAGCTCCTTGGCCACCTCCTTGTAGCTGTAGCCGCGGGCGATGAGGCGCATGACCTCAAGTTCCCGGGCGGAGAGCTTGTCCAGCTCGTCATCGGCAATATCCGCAGGAGCGGTGCCGAAGGCGTCCAGGACGAACCCGGCAAGGCGTGGGGAGAAGACCGCGTCGCCGCCGGCCACCCGGAACACGGCGTCGGTAATCTCGGCACCGGAGATGGTCTTGGTGACGTATCCGCGGGCACCAGCGCGGATGACGGCCACCACGTCCTCCGCAGCGTCGGAGACGCTTAATGCCAGGAACCGGGTGGTGGACAGGAGCGCGGCGGAGCCGGCGATGACTTCCCGGCCGCCGCCGCCCAGTCCTCCGGGCAGGTGGACATCGAGAAGAACGACGTCGGGCCGCTGCTGGGCGATCACGGCAATGGCCTGTTCAACGGTGGCGGCCTCCCCCACCACCTGGATGCCGGCGTCGAGGTCAGCTTTCAGCCCGGACCGGAAGATGGCGTGATCGTCCACGATGACCACCCTCACGGAGTTTGCCGGCCGGGCGCTTCCGGTACTTGTCCCCTGGGTCGTGTTCATGATTTTCCTTCCGCGTGTTCTGCTGCAGCCGGCAGCCTCAGGCGGACCTCGGTACCGTCCCCCGTGCTGAGGATGGCCGCCGAGCCGCCATGCCGTTTCATCCTGCCGATGATCGATTCCCTGATACCGAGGCGGTCCGCCGGGACGTCCCCCAGCTGGAAACCGGGTCCCCTGTCCTTGATGAAGATCTCAGCCTGCCCGTCCGATGCCTCAAGGTAGACCGAGACGGTTCCGCCGCCGTGCCGCGAGGCGTTGAGCATGGCCTCCCGGCTTGCCTGGACCAGGGCTTCGTGCGCCTCGGTCATGGCGGCGTCACCCACGGTGACCACCTCCACGGCGTTGCCAAGCAGGTCCTCCACCTCCGCCGCAACAGCCTTGATCCGGTCTGAAAGCTGTCCGCTTTCACGGCCGGGGTCCTGGAACAGCCAGCCGCGCAGCTCGCGTTCCTGGGCACGGGCCAGGCGGACCACGTCATGCTCGTTGCCGGCGCGCCGCTGGATCAGGGCCAGTGTCTGCAGCACGGAATCGTGGAGGTGGGCAGCGATCTCCGCCCGTTCCGTCTCCCGGATCCGGCCGGCTCGTTCCGATTCCAGGTCCCGCCAGAACTTCAGCGCCCACGGCAACAGGACCAGCACCACGCCGCCCAGGACGGCCACGGACGCCAACAGCGCCAGCCAGGTCTGTTCCCAGGAGCCCGAGCCGGACACCATCACCAGGACCCCGGCCACCACCAGCGCCAGTCCTGCAGCGAGCCTGCCCCACCCGCCGGCCTGGTCCGCTTTGGTCTTGTCCACCAGCCCTGCGCGGCGCGTCTCATCCAGCTGCATCCAGGCGATCGACGCGCCGCCCAGCACAGCTGCAGCCGGGATCAGCGTCCCCAGGGACACGTCCACGCCCAGCATCTGGGCAATCATGATGCCGGCCACCAGCAGGAGCCCGCAGCCCAGCAGGATTTCCTTGCCGTACCGCATCCCGCGCGCCCGGAACCAAGGGGGCTCTCCGGAGGCTCCCGCTCCGGCCGGAACGGGCCCATCGGCACCTGCTGTTGTTCCGCCGTCGGACGCCGTCTCCTGCGCCGGCTGGGCCTGCTGCTGCTGGCCCGGTCCCAGCTGGCTGACGGCGGGAGCAATGGGCGACGCCGGCCGGCGGGCGTTGCGGCGCGCGGCCTCATCCGCGGTGGGCACCATGATCCAGAGCCATGCGTAGAAGACCAGGCCGGCCCCGCCGGCGAAGGAGGCGAGGACCATGCCCAGCCGGACATTCTTGACCGGCCAGCCCAGGTGCGCGGCGAGGCCGGAGCAGACGCCGGCGATGACACGGTCGCTGCTCCGTGCCAGGGGCGGGCGCACCGGGAGGGTTGTCATGGATCAATCCAAACACGGATCAGGGTTGCCCGGACCGTATCCGGCCGCTTACCGGGGACAGCTCAGGGGCCGTTCAGGGTATCCCCCAGTAGAGCGGCGACCCGCCCGGACGGGAGGATCGAGGTATGAACTCGCAGACCCCCTCCCCTGACGACGAACACCCTGCCGGGGCCATCCCCGGATCCGACAGCGAGCGGCCCACGGAGCCGCTGCCGTCCTCCCCTGCAACGCCTCCGGAGCCTGAGGTTGGCCCGGGTGCCGGTCCCGCGGCCGGCCCGTCAGGCGGTCTTGGCGCCGGTCCCTCAGCTGATCCCGGTGCCGGACCGGGCCCTGATCCCGCTGATAACACCCAGGGCTATGCCTACCGCAGCAGCCCCACCGCCCCAACTCCTTCCACCGACTTCTTCGGCTGGATCCGCAGCAACGGCGTTTACCGGGGCAACGACCGTTGGGTCGGCGGCGTCTGCAGCGGCATCGCCCACCGGCTGAACGTGGACCCGATCATCATCCGCGGCGCCTTCATAGTCCTCACCCTCCTGGCCGGCATTGGCGTGTTCTTCTATGGCCTGGCATGGGCGTTCCTGCCGGAACCGGACGGCCGGATCCACGTCCAGGAAGCCGGCGCCGGACGTTGGTCCAGTGGCATGACGGGCTCCCTGATTGCCACGGTCCTGGGTCTCACCGGCCTGGGCGGAGGCTTCTGGGGCTGGAGCCATAACGGACTCAGCGGACTGCTCTGGACCGTCTTCTGGGTGGCCGGCGCAATCTATTTGGTCTACTACCTTTCCCAGCGCAACAAGTCCCACCCCACCATGGCCGGCCACACGCCGGCAGCCCCCGGCGCAGGCCACCCGGCCGGACGCCCGGGCGCGGACTACACCTCGTCGTTCTCCGCAGGCACGCCCTCCGGGCCGGCGCCCGGCTTCCCGGCGGCGCCGCGGTACAGCGGCGGCCCCACCAGCTCAGCATCCACCGGCATCTATGGCCCGGGCGGACACAGCACTCCTATCGGAACCGGTGTCGGAGGCACCTCCGCCGGCCCAAACGGCACCGGTTCAGGCAGCACAGGCCCAGGCGGGCCGGGCACAGGCGGGCCGGGCAGCGGCGTTCCCGGTGGAAGCAGCTACCCCGCACCGTGGGTGCCCCCGCAACCGCCAAAGCCCCGGCCGTCCGGCCCCGGCGCTCCCGCCGTCGCCATCGCCACGGGCTCGGCCCTGGTAGTGGGCGGTGGCCTCAAGGCGCTGGATGCCGCAAACATCATCGACCTGGGCGGCTCCGCCAACGCCATCGTGTGGGCCAGCGCGGCAGCAGTGCTAGGCCTGGGCATCCTGGTGGCGGGTTTCCGCGGCCGCACCTCCGGCGTCCTGAGCCTCTTTGCCGTAATCGCCCTGGTTACCGGCGGCATCTACAACACGCTGGACGACGGCCGGATGCGTATCCAGCAGGTGGACTGGAACCCCGCAAGCATTGAGGAGGCACGCGGCGGCATCGACATCACCGCCGGGCGGGGCACCGTGGACCTCACGGGCCTGTCACCCACCGCCCCCCTGACGTCCGACGTCGTGGTTCCCCTGGACATCACCGCCAGCAACGTGACCGTGGTGATCCCGCAGAACCTGCCCGTCGACATCAAGGCGGACATGACCATGGGAAACCTTAACGAGGCCACCGGCCAGCGCGGCGGCACCACCACCCGCGAAAGCAGCTACAACGCGGACAAGCCCGGCAACCACCTGGTGGTGCGGATCGACGGCACGTTCAGCAACGTCACAATCCAGGAAGGCAACTGACATGGACAGCAGCAACATTCCGACGACGGCGGGCCAAGACCCCGCCGGACCGGCACCGGCGAGGGTGGGGACGGTGGTGTGGGGACTGATCGTCCTGGCGCTGGCCGCACTCATCATCGTGGCGCAGCTGGGCATCGTGACACTCAATGGCACCTACGTCCTGATCGGCCTCATGATCGGCGCAGGTGTGGCCCTGGTGGCCGGCGGCCTGCTCTCAGCCCGCAAACGTGACAACGCATCAACTACAGGGAAGTCTTGAACCATGGATAAGTTCTTCAGCATTGTCAGGGGCCTTGGCCTGCAGCGCGGCCCACAGCGGTGGCTCGGCGGAGTGCTGGGCGGCATCGCGGCCAAGCTCAACGTCGACGTCGCCTACGTCCGCATCGCATTCCTGCTGTTCTGCCTGCTCCCCGGACCTGCCGTGATCTTCTACCTCCTGGCCTGGGTGATCCTCCCGGACCAGCGCAACGAGATCCTGCTCCAGACGTTCCTGGACCGCCGGTCGCTCAACCGGCCCTGACCAGCCAAATCGCCGGCGCCGGACACACTGGCGCCGGCACCATAAATCGGCCACGACCACGGCCCCTGCTTTCGCGGACACTCCCCGACAGCAGGGGCCTTTCCTGTCCCGGCACTGCCCGGCCCGGGCACCCCCATGTAACCGGTTTGTGTCGTACCCCACACACCCCATTACACTTCTAGGTGAGCTCAGCGTGGCGCTCTGCCTGTAAACCTTCTCTCCAGGATTTGAGCCGAACATGAAAATTGGAATCCTCACCAGCGGTGGCGACTGCCCCGGACTGAACGCCGTGATCCGAGGCGCCGTGCTTAAGGGCATCGCCGTCCACGGCCAGGAATTCGTCGGATTCCGCGATGGATGGCGGGGTGTGGTGGAGGGGGACATCATCGACATCCCCCGCACCATGGTCCGCGGCATCGCCAAGCAGGGCGGCACCATCCTTGGCACTTCCCGCACCAACCCGTTCGAAAACGGCGGCGGCCCCGAGGCCATCAAGGCCCACATGGACCGGCTGGGCATCGACGCCATCATCGCCATCGGTGGTGAGGGAACACTCGCCGCCGCCAAGCGCCTGACCGACGCCGGACTCAAGATCGTCGGCGTCCCCAAGACCGTTGACAACGACCTTGACGCCACCGACTACACCTTCGGGTTCGACACTGCCGTGCAGATCGCCACCGAAGCCATCGACCGGCTCCGCACCACCGGCGAATCCCACCACCGCTGCATGATCGCCGAAGTGATGGGCCGGCACGTGGGCTGGATTGCCCTGCACGCCGGCATGGCCGCAGGCGCGCACGCCATCCTGATCCCGGAGCAGAAGGTCAGCATCGAGCAGATCACCGAATGGGTCAAGGAAGCCCATCATCGTGGCCGCGCGCCCCTGGTGGTGGTGGCCGAAGGCTTCGTACCCGAACACATGGAAAGCCCGCACTCCGAGCGCGGCCTGGACACCTTCGGCCGTCCCCGGCTGGGCGGCATCGCGGACCAGCTCGCCCCCGAACTGGAGGCACGCACCGGCATTGAAACCCGCGCCACCATCCTGGGCCACATCCAGCGCGGCGGCGTCCCGTCGGCCTTCGACCGGGTCCTGGCCACCCGGCTTGGCATGGCTGCCATCGATTCCGTGGTGGAAGGCTACTGGGGCACCATGGTGGCGCTCAAGGG